>NZ_JAPJNQ010000108.1 GCF_030826625.1 Corynebacterium sp.
AAATCTAGGGAATTGGCGACACGCCGTAAAAAACACACTTTTTGTCGTTTAACCCGCCGTTTAACCCTTGTCGTTTAACCCGACTTTGCCCCACAACCCCATAACCGGCATACCCAACCCTTACAAAGCAGGTAACAAAAACGGACCCCGCGCACCCGCCAGAGCCTCCGTACCCTTGCTGCATTCCTGCCCTGGGGGAGTTGAGAGGATGAACGCCACGCGAGATCCTGCAGATAAATCTACCACATGGCCACCGTTGTGGTCTAACCTCACGGCATCACGAGACCACGGAAACATGCACTGAACCAACGCTCTGCCACCAGATTTTTAGGCAACACTGCACGCAGGCGATATTCTTAGCCCATGGGTCGCCATCACCGCACTAGTTCGTCGCAGTCCGCACAATCGCTGCTTGCACAGCAAAAACAATCCGCCAACCGAGCAGCGCACGCCTCGCACACAACGGAGACCACACGCCCAGCCCAGCAATCGGCGCAGCCCGAACCACAATCAACCGGCCGTAGCTTGAGTGCCATCAAAACCTGGACGTGGCCTCAGCGCGTACTCGCAGCCGGGCTAATCCTCGCAGCTGCGGCGACGATCATCGGACTCATCATCCAATGGCCGCCCAACGAAGAACCCCCTGTCAGTGAGCAGTTCGAACAGACGTCCTCACTTTCCGGTGAGCTTGTCGACGGCACCGTCGCCATCGTCCAGCCCGGTATGTGCGGTTCCCCGTCGAATGGCCAGGTCTTCGAAACGTCACCACAGACGAACCCTGCTGCACCCAACGATTGCACCCACGCGATTATCGACCTAACTTCCGGCGAGCACGAAGGCCAACGCACGCTGCTGGAGATTCACCCAGAAATCCCAGGCAATCCGCAATTGGAAGAGGGCGACAAGATCGCTCTTTCCAAGCACGACGCCGGCAGCTATGGTTTTCAAGATTTCCAACGCAGCACCACTATGTGGCTCTGGCTGGCAGCAGCGGTCATCCTGATCATCGCGGTTGGCGCCTGGCGCGGCCTACGCGCGGTATTCGGCCTGGTCATCACCCTGGCTGTGATCGCGGCGTTTCTTATTCCCGGGCTCATCCACGGCGGTTCCGCTATTCTGCTCGCCCTCACCTGCGGCGCCGCGGTGCTGTTCTTGGTGCTGTTTTTGGTACATGGTTTCAGCTGGAAAACCGCGAGTGCCATGGGCGGCACGCTATTGGCATTGTGCCTATCCGTGGGCTTGTCGACGCTTGCGGTGGCCACCGCCGGCATCCGCGGCCTGGGCGATGAAAACAATTTGAATATCCTGATCTACCTGCCGGGAGTCAGCATTTCCGGGTTGATGCTCGCAGGCATGATCATTGGTGCGCTCGGTGTTCTGAACGACGTCACCATCGCGCAAGCCTCCACCGTCAACGAAATGCGCGAACTGGAACCCGGCGCGAAACCTCTACGCTTGTTCGCTGGTGCCATGCGCGTCGGCCGTGACCATATTGCGTCGATGGTATACACACTGGTTTTAAGCTATACGGGTGTGGCCTTGCCGACGCTGTTGCTGCTGAGTATTTCTGGTCGTCCGCTGGGGCAAATTCTCAGCAGTGACATCATGGCTACGGAAATTCTGCGTTCGGTGACCGGCGCGATTGCCTTGGTCTTGGCGGTTCCACTCACCACAGCCATTGCGGCTTTGACCGTACGCGCCCCTGCCGCCGTCGATGCTGCCCCGCGGGAAGCATAAATGAGCAACCGACATACAACATCTACATGCAACATTCGACACAGAACATACGACACTGATCATAAGAGATGGTGTCGTATGTGTAGTATGTTTATCATGAATCACACTTGGGCTCGACGAGAACAATAATTTCACTACCTCGGAAAAATTCGATGCCCAGGCCATCACCGACGGCCCACAAAATACGGCCGCCACCAAGGTCTACCCGGCAATTCGTCCGTTATTCATTGAGACTATGAAGTAGCCCAGGTTATGTTTCGTCTGAGTAGATGGAAAGCTGGACTATGCCCAAAAATTCAGCAACCAAGCGGAACGCCCAGCATGCCATTATCTCTTCTACCGGAACCTGAGCCCCCTTCGGGAAGGTTGACAAAACTCAAGGAGAAAATTATGAAACCAGCTATTGTTTCACCCGGTTTTTGTCGCAACATTGGTCATTATTGCTGCCACTGGATGACTTATATATCGCTGGGGATGTTAGCGGTCTCTTCGTCTCTATGGGCTATCTACATGCAAGACAACGCAATTGTGCTTGTTGGCCTGCTTTTTGGGACAGCGCTCACCGCCTGGCAGATTCATCATTACAGAACAACGATTCCAACCGCTGTTAATTCCATTGCGATAGCTGCCGGAGCTCTGTCAGCCTTAGGCTTTGTAGTCCGGGAGAACTTTTCAAGTTCTGCAATTGCATTCCTTAGCTTTGGCACTGCTGGTGCATTAATCGCCTACGTTGTTTTCGCCGCTGTAATGATTATCAAATCCCAGCAAAAGTCAAGACCATAGAAATTATCAAACTCCTCAAGCTCAGCAGCATCATGGTCAGTCAACTTTTGGGTCAGCCGCGCAACGCAGCAAAGCTATTTCCGTTGACTGCGTAGCGCGCGTTCTTCGTCTTCGACGCTTTGATTGAACTCCATCTTGGATGCCTGCCATTCATCTTCGGTCATGCGCAAGCGCCAATACCCAGAAATGGAAGTGTCCTCTTTCGCGACATTGCCGTCCACGTACAAAAACTTTCGGACGTCTTTGATCATTTCGGCAACACCATGGACAAACCAGCTGGTTCGCTTCGCTGGGTAACCGGCCTCACGGATAGCAGAAACCAAAGCAGTTCCTGGCATGCGCCCATCCCGCAGCACCCAATGTAGGTTGGCGCCAGCAGGTTCCGGCATGGGCACGGTGCACTCTGCATCGGCGATCTCCAGGTACACATCAGCAGTGGTGTTGTCCGGCAGGTTTTCCAACGCGGCGGCAATCGCAGGTGCTGCGGCTTCATCACCAGCCAAGACAAAATGTTCGTAGTCATCGCTTGGGTGCCACTTGCCACCAGGCCCCAGAAAACCGATGCGTTCACCGATCTCCGCGTTCTGCGCCCACACCCCGGCAACGCCGTGCTCGCCATGCACCACAAAATCGATCTCAAAATCTCCTGTGGCCGGATCAATTCGGCGGAAAGTGTAGGTCCGGCGCACCGGCTGGTGCTCCCTCGGCTGGGTTTTCTTTACCTCTTCTACGTCAAACGGCCAACTATAGTCAGCCCCTGCTGGCGCAAAAAGCAGCTTGACATAGTGGTCAGTGAACGGAAATTCGCCTCCGGCCAAGCTTGGGCAAGAAAAACTGAGGCGCACCATCGTGCGGGATAACTGAGTACGCCCCGTGACGGTGGCTTCCCGTACTTGCCGTTTTTTCTTTGGCTTTTCCGACTTCTCTGGCTTCGCGGTATTGTTCACTAGCTTCTCTTCAGCTGTCGCGTTCATCTCCGAGGAATTCATAAAGCATAGCCTACCTTTCCAGAACACAGCCGACCTCGTCTACGCCACTTCGGCAAACCCCATCAGAGACAAAACCCAGCAGCGACAAACCCCATCAACCGCGCCGAGAATCTGCAGCGACTACATCTTCCAATAAAGCGGCAAAGCGCTGACCAGTCTTTTCCCACGAAAACTGTTCCGCGAATTTCCTCGCACCCGCACCGAGCTGTGCACGCAAGGAGTCGTCGTCAAGAATTTTTTGCAGCTGTACCGCCAGTTCCTCTGGAGTATCAGCGAGCAATCCAGTGCGCCCGTGCCCGACGGAATCACGCAGGCCAAAGCTATAACCGACTGTCGGGACGGCATGCTTACCTGCTTCGACGACGGCTAAACCCCAGCCTTCTTTCCGCGACGGCATCACATGCACTTCGGCACGCTCCAATAATGCGTGCTTGTAGTCGTCGGTGACTTGCCCATGAAAAAACACGCGCTCGCCCACCCCAGACGCCGCCGCGTAGGCCCGCAATTTGTCTTCCCACCAGCCCGAACCGATGACATCCAGCACGACGTCGTCGGCAAGCTCAGCCGCTCCGTCCAACCCAGCTAGCGCATCGATGGCGTGCTCGATTTGTTTATGCGGAACCAGCCGCGACAGCGTGACAATGTGCACCCCACGACGCTCCAAGCGCGGTATGAGCGCGGGCACCTCATCCACACCGTTTTCAATGATCGCAGCATCCGGCACCCCGAGGGACTGTAAATCCTCCTTGGAGGCCTGCGAAACAGTCACATAGGGCGCGCCCCGGTACACCTTCGGCGCGATTTTCGATTCCAACAACCAACCAACCCGCGCCAGCACCGGCCCAGCAACCGGCCATTGTTCCTTGTGCCAGTGGTGCGTGAGCAGCACCGTTGGGCGAAACACCAAGCGCGCAAAAAAAGGAATTCCATTTTGCGTATCGACGACCACATCAAGGTTCGCCAACGTGCCCAGCCCCAGCTTGCCGACGAGTATGCCCAACAGTGCTTTCGGATACACCGTGAACTTCCCGCCGCTGCGTGAATAACGCACGCCATCGCGCACCGAACGCCGTGGCATATCAGTGTGCGCCGCGGATCGGTAAATCACCTCATGCCCTGCTCGCGCAAGGTATTCCCCTACCCGCTCCAAATACAGCTCGGAACCGCCACCTTGCGGGTGGGTGGAATCGCGCCAGCACAGCAATAAGATCTTCATATTCCGTACCAGCTTAGCGGGGTAGGGCTGCATCCACATCAGAAGGACTAGAACTATACGCAGTCAGCACAAAACACTGGCCCGAAATATTCCCCGAGCTGCCAGACTACTTGTGAATGGGGCCATTCTTAATTAGTGGAACCTGATTACCGTACGTGCGAACCTTTTTTAATTCCATGACAAATGCAACCAAAAGATTGAGAAAGAAGAGAGCAAACGCAGAGTAAATATAGGTGACCATTGTTCCAAGTCCAATGAACGAATCAGGATATTCGCTAGCTTCAACAGCAGCCATAGGCACTGCAAGGCCTGCGGCGACAGCAATCGATGCGAGTACACAACCCCGAAAAGGGTGCTGTTGCAAAGTTGGGGCAGTAGGAAGACCGGCGTGGAATAATCAGGTCC
>NZ_JAPJNQ010000109.1 GCF_030826625.1 Corynebacterium sp.
CTCAATGACCTGTGCAGAATAGCCCTTGGTGTCAGTCGGCACCACAAAGCCACGCACCCCGCGCGCATCACCGTGTTCACCTGTCTGAGCCCAGATAATGGCGACATCGGCAACGCTCGCTAGACCAATCCAGCGCTTAGAACCATTGAGAATCCAGTCACCATTAGCTTCTTGCTTGGCGACGGTGCGCATCGATGCCGGGTCAGACCCCGCATCAGGTTCGGTGAGCCCGAAACATCCGACGGCTTCACCCTTAGCCATCTTCGGCAGCCACTCCTGTTTGTGCTCTTCCGAACCGTGTTTGTGAATCGCCGACATCGCCAGCGAACCCTGCACCGAGACAAAGGTGCGCAGGCCGGAATCTCCGGCCTCGAGCTCTTGTGCTGCCAAACCATATTCGACCGCGCTGCGTCCCGGGCAACCGTAGCCATCCAAGTGCATGCCCAGAACGCCTAGCTTGCCCATCTCCGGGATGATCTCTAAAGGGAAATGCGCTTTATCAAACCATTCGGCGATGTTGGGGCGAATGTGCTCGTCGACGAAACCGCGCACCCGCAGCGCAGTGTTTTTCTCTTCGTCAGAAAAAAGAGAATCCAGTTGGGTAATATCAACAGCCCCAAACAGTGATTCGGTGTGTGCGTTTGGTTCTGGCATAGCGGGGTGCTCCTCGGAGAATTCGTGCGGTGCGGGCGGCCAGTACACATTGGCCAGATTTTATTGTGTACCTCACACTATTACGGCCCAAAACCAACTTCAACCGGTTTTCGCTAATTTTTCCATGAGAAAGCAAAAAGAAAAACAGAGAAAACCAAACATTATCGCCCCGGCTTTTCGCGCGCTAAATGCCTGCTTCTTTCACCCCACGCAATTCCTTTTTCAGGTCTGCGATCTCGTCGCGCAACCGGCCAGCTAATTCGAATTTCAGATCCCGCGCAGCAACCTTCATTTGTTTGGTCAGCTCATCGATCAGCGTTTGGATCTCGTCTTCTGCCATCGAAGACACATCAGGCTTATCCACTAGTGCGGCGTCACCGGCCTCAGATTGGGTGGCTGCTTCCCCATCGTCGTCGGAATCGTAAACCTGATCCAGGATGTCCGCGATCTTTTTGCGCAGCGGTTGCGGGTCAATGCCGTGTTCGGTGTTGTAGGCGATCTGTTTTTCGCGGCGGCGCTCAGTCTCGTCGATAGCGTTTTGCATGGAGTCCGTGACCCGGTCGGCATACATGATGACCTCACCGGAGACGTTACGGGCAGCGCGTCCGATGGTCTGAATAAGCGAGGTCGTCGAACGCAAGAAGCCTTCTTTATCCGCATCGAGGATCGCGACCAACGAGACTTCTGGCAGGTCGAGGCCCTCGCGAAGCAGGTTGATGCCCACCAAGACGTCAAACTCACCCAGACGCAACTGGCGCAGCAGCTCCACGCGCTGCAGAGTATCAATATCGGAGTGAAGATAGCGGACCTTAACCCCGTGTTCCAACAGGTAATCAGTCAGGTCTTCGGCCATCCGCTTGGTCAGGGTGGTCACCAGCACACGTTCGTTTTTCGCGGTGCGGGTTTTTACCTCGTCGATAAGGTCATCAATCTGGCCTTTTGTTGGTTTGACGGTAACCTTCGGGTCCACCAACCCGGTCGGGCGAATCACCTGCTCGACGTATTCACCGCCGGCCGCTGTGATCTCATAATCACCCGGGGTTGCAGAGAGATAGACGGTCTGGCCGACGCGTTTTTCGAATTCGTCGAAGGTCAGCGGCCGGTTATCCAGTGCTGAAGGCAACCGGAAACCGAAGTCCACCAAGTTGCGCTTGCGTGACATATCGCCTTCGAACATGCCACCGATCTGTGGGACGGTCACGTGGGACTCGTCGATGATCGTGAGGAAGTCTTCTGGGAAATAATCCATCAGCGTCGCAGGCGCGCTGCCAGCCTCTCGCCCGTCGATATGGCGCGAGTAGTTCTCGATGCCGGAGCAGAAACCGACCTGTTCGATCATTTCCAGGTCATACTCAGTGCGCATGCGCAGACGCTGTGCTTCGAGCAATTTTCCGCGGTTTTCCAACTCGGTCAGCCGCTGTTGCAGCTCTTCTTTGATGTCCGCGATGGCCTTTTCCATGCGTTCGGGGCCCGCGACATAGTGGGTCGCGGGGAAAATGCGCACCTCATCAACTTGTTCCAGAACATCACCCGTCAGCGGATGGATGTAGTAGAGAGCATCGATGTCGTCGCCGAAAAACTCGATGCGTACTGCGCGTTCCTCGTAAGCCGGGATGATGTCGACCGTATCGCCGTTAACGCGGAAAGCGCCGCGGGTAAAGCCAACGTCGTTGCGCTCGTATTGAATATCAACCAGCAGGCGCAGAAAACGGTCGCGTTCTACTTCATCATCGACTTTCATGACGACGGATCGGTCCAGGTAGGACTGCGGTGTTCCCAGACCATAGATGCACGAGACAGAAGAGACTACGACGACGTCCCGGCGGGATAGCAGCGCGGAGGTTGCCGAGTGTCGCAGGCGCTCGACGTCTTCGTTGATCGAAGAATCTTTTTCGATATAGGTATCGGTCTGTGCGACGTAGGCTTCGGGTTGGTAGTAGTCGTAGTAGGAAACGAAGTATTCCACTGCGTTATTTGGCAACAGTTGCCGTAACTCGTTTGCCAGCTGCGCCGCCAGCGTCTTGTTCGGCGCCATGACCAGCGTGGGTCGCTGCTGCTGTTCGATTAGCCACGCCGCGGTAGCGGATTTACCGGTACCGGTGGCACCGAGCAACACGACGTCGGATTCGCCTTCTTTGAGCCGCCGGTCGAGCTCTTTGATCGCTTTTGGCTGATCGCCGGCGGGCTGGTATTCGGAGACGACCTCGAAGGTCTTTTTCCGGCGCTCGATCTCGCCGACGGGACGGTGTTCGGATTCCGAGAAGACTGGGTATTCAGCAGCAAAAGCCATAATCGCCAGTCTACCGCGCTGTTAGTCGCGAGAAAGCCGGTGGATTTTTTCTACCGCCGCAGTGATTTGTGGGCGCAGCTCGTCTTCTTCGCCGTTGTTGTCGATGAGGATATCTGCTGCGGCCTTGCGCGTTTCATCATCAATTTGGGCATTGATGCGGCGACGGACGTCATCGCTGTCGAGACCACGTTTGGTGGTCAGGCGTTCGATGCGTAGGTGTTCATCGGTATGGACGACTATGGTGGCGTCCATGTCTTTGTGCAGACCCTTGTCGATAAGCAGGGGCATGTCGTAGATTACGGCCTCTGCCCCGCTGTCGCGTGCTGCGTCAAAAAGCTCTTGGGTGCGCTCGTTGATGCGGGGGTGGGTGATCTCGTTGAGCGTGCGGGTGGCTTCCTCGTCGACGAAGGCACGGGTTGCGAGAAGTTTGCGGTCGAGTGCGCCGTCGGCATCGAGGATGTCGTCGCCGAATGCGGCGGCGAGTTCTTGCAGTGCTGGTTGGCCGGGTTCGACGATTTCGCGGGCGATGCGGTCGGCATCGACGATGGGGAATCCGTGTTCTTTGAGCATTGCGGCAACGGTTGACTTACCGCTTCCGATGCCTCCGGTAAGTCCGATGAGTTTCATGCGTTTAGTCTAGAACGCACAAACCCACTTCTCAATGCCCTGGTCGGACATAAAGAAGTGGGTATGGTTTCTGCGCAGCTGGCGCGCTCGGTTATCGCTTAGGCGTTACCGGGGCTGCCAGCCTGGTTACTGGTTTAGTTGCCAGCCAACTTGTCGCGCAGTGCTGCAAGCTGTTCGTCGGATGCCAGCGAGCCGGCGTCTTCGGTGGTGCCTTCGGATGACGGAGCGGCATCGGAAGCACCAGTCTCGGACGAGTAGTTGGCGGCATCGTCGTTAGCAGCTGCTTCAGCGGCTGCGGCACGGTTGCGCTCGATCTGCGCGGTGTGCAGCTGGAAGCGACGCTCGGATTCGGCGTAACGAGCTTCCCAAGCCTGACGCTGTTCGTCGAAGCCTTCTTTCCACTCGTTGGTCTCTGGGTCGAAGCCTTCTGGGAACAGGTAGTTGCCCTGCTCGTCGTAGGAGTCGGCCATGCCGTACTTGGAAGGATCGAATTCCTCGGTGTAGTCCTCGTCTGCCTGCTTCAGCGACAGGGAGATACGACGACGCTCGAGGTCGATGTCGATGACCTTGACCATGGCTTCTTCGCCGACGTTGACAACCTGGTCTGGAACCTCGACGTGGCGCTGTGCCAGCTCGGAGATGTGAACCAGACCTTCGATGCCTTCTTCGACGCGAACGAACGCACCGAATGGAACCAGCTTGGTGACCTTGCCCGGAACGATCTGACCCACAGCGTGAGTGCGGGCGAATACGCGCCAAGGATCTTCTTGGGTCGCCTTCAGCGACAGGGAAACGCGCTCGCGGTCCAGATCAACATCCAGAACCTCAACGGTTACCTCGTCACCAACGGTGACAACCTCGGATGGGTGATCGATGTGCTTCCAAGACAGCTCGGAAACGTGTACCAGACCGTCGACACCGCCCAGGTCCACGAAGGAACCGAAGTTGACGATGGAGGAAACGACACCCTTGCGTACCTGACCCTTTTGCAGCTGGTGCAGGAATTCGGAACGAACCTCGGACTGGGTCTGCTCCAGGTATGCGCGACGGGACAGAACGACGTTGTTGCGGTTCTTGTCCAGCTCGATGATCTTAGCGTCGAGTTCCTGGCCGATGTATGGTTCCAGGTCACGAACGCGGCGCATTTCTACCAGGGAAGCAGGCAGGAAGCCACGCAGACCGATGTCCAGGATCAGGCCGCCCTTGACAACCTCGATAACAGTACCGGTGACGTGCTCGTCGTTTTCCTTGAGATCCTCGATGGCACCCCAAGCGCGCTCGTACTGTGCGCGCTTCTTGGAAAGCAGCAGACGGCCTTCCTTGTCTTCCTTCGTCAAAACCAAGGCGTCGATCTGGTCTCCCAGTTCAACAACCTCATCAGGGTTGACGTCGTGCTTGATGGACAGCTCACGCGAAGGGATTACACCTTCGGTCTTGTATCCGATGTCAAGCAGTACCTCGTCGTGATCGACCTTGACGACGGTGCCTTCGACAATGTCACCGTCATTGA
>NZ_JAPJNQ010000010.1:0-38833 GCF_030826625.1 Corynebacterium sp.
AACCCGCACGCGTTCCAGGCGTGTGACATAGGCCGCTAGTCGAATCCTCCAGCGAGAACTAAGTCTAACAGTAGATTGCTAGAACACAAAACCAGGAAGAATTCAGGCAACTTCAGCGCCTTCACCTGCGGGGTTTCTCCGCCTTGTAAGCTTTACTCGTCTTGCGCGCTTTCCCCGCTGTGCGGTTTCGCAGCTGCCACCACAACACCAGCAACCAGGCGGCAAACCAGCCGGCATGCCAGCCCCACGGCACCGGTTCCGGCCCAGCACCCGTCTCCGTGATCACACCGTCGGCATAGACCACACCAATGCCCAAGCTGCGCAGGCGCTCGTGATCGCCAGCCTCCCACGCCTGTTGCGCCAGGATATAGCGTCGCGATGGCTTGTCGACGAGCGCGCCGTCGACCTCCAACTGCCCGGAATAAACCACCGGCAAGGCCTTCGTATACGGGTTGATGCTCACCCAACCCGGCGCAGAAACCACCGTCGGGGCATCCGGCAAAAACACCGTGCGGCCGTCGGCACGCTGCAATAAATCTTGATCCAACCCGGCGGTGACCTCCCGCGGGGCCAGCACCGAGACCTCAGCAGGAGCATCGATGACCTGCAGCACAGCACACAAGAGAGCCAGATATGCCCACGACCGCGGTACGCCAGCGGCGGCGCAGCAATACGCGGGAATTGCCAGCATCACCAGCTTCTGCGAATCCCGCAACACACCCGGATCAACCGCAGACAACAGCTCCGGGGCCAGCCAGCCCACCAACGCGCCCCCGAGGCCCAACATCGCCAGCGCCAACACCGCACGCGGCACCGCGCGACGGCCCAGCCACAGCACGGCAAACAACACCACCCCGAAAATCGCAAACCCCGCCGACCTCGATGCCGGAACCGCCTGCCCATTCCATATTCCCCCCAAGCCCAGCAGCGAACCCAGCGTGCCGACGTAGGTTTCTGCCCGCGGGCCAAAGGCAAAATAACTACTTGTGGCCGCATGCGGGATATCCTGCAACGACGGCACCAGCCACGGCAGGCTCGCCAAACCCGCAACCACCAGGGTGAGTACGCGCGAACGCCAGTCACGCACGACGAACAACGCAGTGAGCGTGGCAAACAGTGCGCCGGTAGGCGTGAGCGAGGAAAACAGCACCGCCACCAACACCCAGACCAGATGGGTACGCAGGGCCACGATGACCGGCAGCAGCCAGGCCGCCAGCACCAACGACCACTGGCCTTGCAATAAGCGCTCGACGACGAACGGGTTGACCACCGCGATGGTCATTGCCGTCAGCTGCGCGGGCAGTGAGGCAGAGCGGTTGTGCGCCAGTAGCGCCCCGGCATACGCAGCGGCTGCCGCGCCTCCGATCAGCAAGACCCGAACTACCCATGAGGCCGGAAACAACACCCCGAGGATCGCCAGCACGCCATCTTGTGGGGCATTGCGCGCGGGCAGATCCCCAAAACCAAAGGCCGAGGGTGACAGGGCTGGTGAATCCAGCACGAGCATATCCCGCCAGGCTAGTTCGCCAGCTGCAAAAAATGGCCAGGTGAGAGCGCCAACCAGCAGGCTGGCCCACAAACCGAGGATCAGCAGGCGTGCGTTCATGTGCTAGCTGGCGCTGGGGTTGGTGGCGTTGGGATTGGTGCCGGGTTGGCTGGTGCCGGTGTGGTTAGCGTGGGCGCGCTTCTGGCTGTGCCGGTGGCGCCAGATCATCCACACCGCAGCTGCCAGCAGAACGATGCCGAGGGCAGTGGCCAGAAAACCAATGGCCTCCCAACGTTCCACCACTCGCACTGTCTTGCTGGCCAGGTCTTGTGCTTCCTCGCGGGAGGCGGAATCATATTTCGCGTGCGTGGAGAACACGGTGCGCTCCGAGGACGGCTGCGCCGGGGTGCCATCGGCAGCGAGAAAAACCTCGTAGTGTTCATCGCGGTTGACGATCTGCCCAGTGATCGGTTCTACCCACACCAAACGGTCCACCGAATAATAGGGGCGCATGGTCACGGTATCTGTGGCGGAAAGATCGCCGGTGACGCTCTCGTCGGCAAGCTCGTCGGCGGTATAAAAATCTGTGGCGGGGCCGGTGATCTCCATGGCGTCGAAAAGCTGTGCGGCTGGTTCGTCGAGGATTTTCGGTGACAGTGCCGAGACCGGGGTGGGTGGGCTGAGCAAATCCTGCGGCTGCGAATACGCGCGCAGCAAGGAGTTTTGCAGCGGATGGGCCGTAATGGTGTGGCGGTACTCGTAAAACTCCGCGGTGGCATCGCCTTCTTCATCTCCGCCCTGCTCGATGGTGTCGGCGAAGTCAATGGGCAGTGGTTCTTGGGTGAACAGATCAAAGAAATTATAGGAACGCTTCTGCGTATCCGGTTCGAAGGCATAGTAGATGCCTGGGCGGGCAAACAGGCCGGTGTCGACGGTGGGGGCGTCTGTGTTGTCGTTTCTGCCGTCATCATAAAATCGCACGCGCGAGGTAGGGTCTGGGATGCCGATGGCGGATTCGCGGTTGATGGTCACGTCGTTATCAGCGTGACCGAGAGGGCGCGCGGTGGTGGCGTCGTCGCTTGTGGATGAGCCTGCGCCGTCGTTGGCAAGCAGCGTGTGGCGTGCAGTAATTTCGGAACGACGTGCAGGGTCGTCTGCATCCTGCGTGGTACGCAGCAGCGTGATTTCACTGTCGACGTGCGTGGTAGTGGTGTTGATATAACACGAAAAAGTTGGTGTCGTTTCCGGGCAATCGTCGGGGCGGGGAAGCACCTTGTCAGCTCCGGCGCTGCTGGTTGCCGCAGCGAATTCCGCCGTGTCTAGCAGCTGGGTTTTCGCGTCTTCTGTGCGCGTGTGCACCGTGGTGCCTTCTGGCCAAGAATCGTGGAAGGCCATTACCAGCGGCGGAGCGGCGGTGCCAACCACTAGTGAGAGAGCAGCAGCGGCCACCGTTAACGTGACACGACGGAACATAGTGCTAGCAGTATACCTGTGGCGTTAACTTCTGAGGGCTGAGGCCCAAACTAAGCGGAAGCCCAGAGGTCTTTATCTAAAATTTGTTGAGAACAACAAAATAGCGCCGGTAACTTATGTTTATTTCCTTAAATAAGAATCGGCGTTAATTTATAATGTGATTTATTTACCGTCAAGGTGCTGTTTCGGATAGGGTTTATTTACTGGGGCGAAGGTAAGGGGCAAGTATGTTCGCTGTTACTTCAGAGTTTTGGCAGCAATCGTTACAAAATCGTGGCAGGGATGCAGTAGTTGTAGCTTCTGGCATAGAGGCAGTTGAAGGGCGACTGTTAAAAAAGCTACTTTCCGGAATTTATTCACCTCGTATGGATATTCACGGTGTGACACTGATTGGGGAGAGCCAAAAGGAAGAATGGAGAATACATGCTAATCCGACGTACGCCTTCTTTAGAAAGATCACGAGACAACCCCCTGGAGAAGTAAATTTTTGGGAATTAGACCAAGAATTTGATGCTAACCCAGAGGTTTTGCCGAATTATTGGCTGCAGCCAGAGAGTCACTTGATTTTCAAGAGGCTTCCCATTTGGGGTAAACCCAGGGATTTTTGCAAGCCGAGCAAATTTATATCGAACTCCGAAGATCTTTTGGTGAGCTTTGTGGACGATAATAATAATCTCGTCGGACAAGCTTTATTTATCAGTGTGGTTCCTAGGTGTTTCTTGCTTGCTGCTATGGAGTTCAATTTTCCTAGCGAGGGCTATTTGTGTAGTTATCTGCATTATGCTGCGGCAATCGATTCTTCGTGGGAGTTTACTGCGAGCGAAATTGCATTTACGGAGTTCGGCGCTAATCAGCATAATTTAGCGAGGGTGTGGAAAGTGCAACGCTTTGCGATTCCAGAACATGACCGTCCATACGGGCCATTTGGAGAATTTTATGCCGAATAAAAAATTGAGCATTCCGGTTAATTCAGAATTAATTAGTTCAACAGATGTTCTCACTATGCATAAAACTAGACCCATTGAGTCCGAAATATCTTGTGATCCTTCCTATGAGGTGATTAACGGTGACTACTGGGATCGCCTGCAGAATTATGTGGGTGCCACTGCCAAACGAGTAAGTTTTATGGAGTCGGGCTTATTCGGAATGATTTTAGCTGGGGCTGTTTTTCCTGCATACTCGGTGCATGGCATAGTAAGCACAAAGCAACCCCATACACAACGTGCAGACGACGACAAACCCTTAGCCGTGGAAGAAAAACGCCACATATTAACCATCAACAGTTTTAGCCTCCGTTACATCATGGAACATAGACTATGGCGCCTATTGGTGAAAACACCTGAAGAAGAAAAATACGAGGATCCTATTTGGAAGCCACTATCGGGGACAGGCTATTTAGGTACTTGTGTGGCACCCGAAAAATGTCAGATTTGGTCGATGGATCCGGACAGTGATGGAAGACAGCTTGAGATTTTGGTGGATCGTTTTGTAAGGATCAAGCTTACCGAAACACGAAATTCTATTTACAATGAACAGGTTATCGTGGATGAGCAGATTGTGCTGGACATCAAACTTGGATGCATCATTTATGAATTAAAAAAGATGTCCACTGGGGTAACAAACTGTAACTACATTAATTTTGTGGAAACTGAGTACCAGGGAAGTAAAGAATTCACGAGTTATACCGAGCACGGCGTCACCCAATGCGGAGCTCCACTCGTGTTCGATCAATACTGCTAGCCTGAGCGCATGGTCGCCACCAGTGTCTCCGCATCGGTTCCGCAGCGCATCGACTGCCTAGAAGGTATTCGTGCGCTTGCAGCCGTCGGGGTGCTGATCACTCACGTGCATTTTCAGACTGCTTCTGGGCCAGTGGTGCTGGAACGTTTTGATTACTTTGTAGCCGTGTTCTTTGTGCTCTCCGCATTTTTGCTGTGGCGTAGGCCGATCGGCCCTGGTTTTTTACGCAAGCGTGCCGCGCGCGTATTACCCGCTTACCTCGTCTGCGTCGCGGTGGTGGCGTTGGCGTTGCCAGCGGCTAGCACCATGAGCTGGCAACAACTACTCGCTAACCTGACCGCCACTCAGATCTACATCCCCGACGGGCTGGCACCAGGACTGACACACTTGTGGTCGCTGTGCGTGGAATTCGCTTTTTATTTTACTCTGCCACTGATCGCCTGGGTGCTGTTGCGCTGGCAGGCCCGCACGCGAGTACTCGCGCTGTGCGTGGTGGGGACCGCGAGTTTGGGTTGGGCTTTTTTGCCGTTTGTGGCCGGTTTCGACGGTAGCGACGGCGCTAGTTGGGCGGCGAGTGTGAACCGGCAGATTTGGCCACCGGCTTATACTCTGTGGTTCGTCGTCGGCATGCTGGCTGCCGAGGCGGAATCGGCGGGCGTCGCCAAGCGCCCAGGTGTGGTACGACGCATCCTGGGCATGAAACCGCTGTTTTGGGCACTAGCCACTGCCTGTTTATTCCTGGCCAGCTGGGAATCCATTAGCCCGCGTGGCCTTACCCATCCGAGCCCACTGGAATTCGCCATCCGCATCAGTCTGGGCACTGTCTTCGCGGCGTGCATCGTAGTGCCTTATGCGCTGCGGCCTACCCAGTCTGGCCTGCTGCTGAGCCAACCGGTGCAAGCCGTGGGGCGCTGGTCTTATTCGCTGTTTTTGTGGCATGTGGCGGTGCTGTCCATTGCCTTCCCGCTGGCAGGAATCGAGATGTTCAGCGGCGGTTTTGTCATCATTCTGACACTCACCCTGGGGCTTTCTGTAGCGGTCGCGGCTATCAGCTACACCTTGGTGGAAGAACCTGCCCGGCTTTGGCTCAGGCAGGCCACCGCACCGGCAGCCAAACACGCCGCGAGCAAACTATCACCGGCATAATGCGCGTCCGGCCACGGTGCACGCGCCAACCACAACCCGCAAATCCCCAGCAACGCTGGCGCTAAAACCACCGGGCGGATCGTCGTCCAGCGCGTGATCGCCCACGCCGCAGCTGCTGAGACCGCCCCTGCTGGGCCCACCACCGCACCCGAGACCGCAACGGCGGCCACTGGGAATGCCCAGGCAGGAAGTGTGGGTTCTGTGGCTAGCAAGCGTCGTGCGTGCCGACGTCGCGCGGTTGCGAATTGGGTGTTGGCCGTCGGCCGTGTGAGCGGGAACAACACCAGCGCGGCTAAGGTCACCAGCGATACCCCCGCACCCACAAATAACGACGTGCGGTACGCAGCCTCACCGGCAAAACTCATGCGAAACTCGCCGGATGCGCCTGCGGGCAGCACAAACGCCTGGGTAGCGGCATCAATGCTGGTAGGTTGCAACTGTGTGACGGCGCCTGAGGCGTCGACAAGCTCGCCGCGTAAACCCTCATTGAATGCGCGTCCGGTGACGAGCAGGCGGCCCTCGCCTGCAGCATCTTCAGCGTCTGCAGCACCCGGCACCGTGCGGCCATCGACAGGCTCATAACGCGCAGCCGGGGCAAAGCCAGGCTCTCGCAGGCTGACCCACGCGGCCGCAGTGGATATCGTGTGCGTGCCGGATAGTTCCACCGTCTCACCTGCAGAATATTCGGTGCCGTCGATGGTGACCGGCTGTTCATCGTCGGTACGGATTTCCAGCTGCATTGTGCGCGGAACCTCGAAACTGCGCTGTACAACACCCGTATCCACCGCCAGGCGCTGGAAGACGAACTGCCGAGCATTCGCGGTAGCTGGGACGTGCACCAGGCGCGACAACTCATGGCCAGCCAAGTGGATATCGGAGACCCCGGTGCGGGTTTCCGGATTGAGCTGGACTTCTATGCGGCTGGCACGGAGATCATCCGGGAAAGCAATGCGGGTATCTTCGCCGGCTGCAGTTTCCACGGTGATGGTGCGGATCGGCTTGTCGCTGGGACGCGAATCAGGATCCGCATCAGCAAAAGCCAGTACTCGCAGGCGTGCATCCTCCGTGGTGGTCAGATGTAATTCCGGGGCGTGGACTGTGCCGTCGGTGCTGCGGAGCTGCAACGTTCCGGGATCACCCGGGGCTGGCCACCAGGCTTGGTCCGTACCATCGACTGCCGCGTTGATCGAGCGCGCCGGATCCGCGCCCCCAAAAGCGGTGGCATCTGCGGCCGACGACGAGGCCTGCAGTTGCACATCACCGTGGGTACGCACCGGCAGCGGCGTGGCGACGCTCGGGTAATCCAGACTCGGGTGCTTCGTGGTTGCCTCATCCGGGCTGGCCAGCGGGCCAGAGACCGACCCCTGCAGGGTGCCGAAGTTGCGATCGACCAGCAGCGGGGTATCGGTGACGATCTCGGCGCTGGGTTCCGCACCAGATCCTCCCGTCGTCGCCCCCGCATCCGCATGGTCCACCAACTGACGCGGAGCCGGGCCATCGATAGCATCCAACACAGCCAGCGCCTCACCGCCACCGGCCACGGTGACCGGATCAAGCGCGATATGCATATCCCGCTGCGCATCCAGGACGAAGACGGAAACCCCACCAGAATCTGGGTCGCCGAAATCATGGCGCTGCACAGCAGAACTTGTGGGGCTGTTTTCGGCAGCGCGGTCTAAAGCGTCGGCAAGCCTGTCGGCACGCTCACGCTGTGCCTGCGAATCCAGGTCATGGCGCACCAGCACCGCGCCGATGCCCAAACGCACCAACGGATCCACCGAGCGATCCAGCGTGGCCATCACCCCATCCAGCCCGCGGATCGCCTCCGGAGGCAGCAGCGGCACGGCATCGCGTACGGCCCACGGCACATCCAACAATGGCTGGGCGGGCTCATCGCGGGTCCATCCCCATTCCTGCCGGGCAAACGAGGTTTCCGGGGCCAGCAACGTGCGCGTGTCGACGTTGTCGTTGAGAAAATCCGCGGCCTGGCGCCAATACTCCGGCACCTCGCGGTACGCGCCCGTCGGCAGCAACCGGCCCGACCACACCGGCGCCACCGCGACCAGCGCGATCACCGCGACACCCAACCCTGCGGCCGCGCGCCGGGAAAACTCGCTAGAGGCTGGCAGTCGCAACACAGCGCCCAGGTTCGCCACCCCGAGTAGCAGCGGAATGCGCACCAGGGGGTCGAATTTGTGCAGGTTACGCAGCGGGGCCAGGACGTCGTCCAGCAACTGCCCATAGGGCGCTGCCAAAACCGCAATTCCAACCAGTAGCATCACCAGCCACAGCCCGTGGAAGCGTAGGTGAGCGCGAGAATCCGCCGTGCTCTGCGTGCTCAATGCCAACCCGGCTAGTCCACAGGCAGCAATAGCGACGGTGGCCAGGACAAACACCGGCTGGGAAACCAACAGATAACCGGCCTCGCGCTCGGTATCGGCAAACGGCGTCCAGTGAGTGGTTCCGCGCAGGATTTCCAGCAGGTTCAGCCAGCGCGTGGTCACATAGGATGACTCGATGAAATCCGTAAATGGCGGGGAGTATTTGCCCAGTACCAGCAGCGGGCCGATCCACCAGGCGCTGACGGCGACCGCGGCCGGGAGCAGCAGCCATCCTTGCCGACGCCACAGAATCACCAGACCCGCCGGGATGCAGGCGGCCAGGGTGGCAGTCGCGTTGACTGCTCCCATCAGCGCGATGGGGATGGTAGCCGCCGCGATATCCCGGCCGGTGATTTTGTCAGTGCGCAGCAGCGGCACCAGTACCCACGGCGCAAGCATCACTGGCCAGGCCTCAGAGGAAATCGCGGTCAGCGTGGTCAGCGTGCGCGGTGACAGCGCGAACAGCAGCGCGGCGATGATGTGGAAGGCGCGGATGCTTGCCGACGCCGTGACCGCGCGGCTGGAACGAGCGGCAACGCACTGGCAAAGCCGATAAAAACCAGAAAAGCCGACGCCGGCGACGATGGTCCACCACAACCGCTGTGCCACCCACGTGGGGAGTAGCCAGTCCGGGAGGACGTCGGCAAGCAGAAAGAAAAGCCCCTGCGGGAACAGGTAGCCGTAAGCCTGGTTTTGCAGCTGGCCCAGCGGAAACACATCCGTCCAGGCATGTGTGGCCGCAGCAAGGAAACCGGCGGGGTTAACAGCGAGATCGTGTTTAGTATCCGCGGCGATGAGCCCAACAGGCTGGGCAAACATCGCGACGGCGAGCACGAGCCAGACTACGGCGTGGGTGCTAAGTGGGTGAGTGGCGTGGGTGCGCACTACTCACGCGAACCGTATTCGGCGCCACCTAGCAGTGCATCATCCGGCGGGGTGGATCCAGAAATGCTGTCCTGGCCAGAAAATTGTGCGATGCCCAGGATTGCGACGACCCCGAGTGCCACTCCGACGACGGCGCTGCCGAGAGCCGGGCCCAGGCTGCGGCGGTTGAGTGAGCGAGTAGAAGCAGCGGCCATGATTAATCGTCCTTCAACTAATCGTCTTTGGTGAAGTATTCTGGATCGTCTTCTTCATTTTCCGGTGGCACGACTAGCACCGGAACCCCGGCGTTTTTCACGATCGTTTCCGCCGTCGACTGCGACCACAGCGCGCGGAATCCGGTCAGCGCGCGGGTGCCGGTGATGATGACATCGACGTCGAGTTCTTGGGCCGCGTCCACGATCGCCGAGGCAATGGTCGTGGCCGATTCCACCAAGTGTGCCTTGCCGTACATGCCGAGCTTTTCCGCTGCGGCGATGCCCTGGCGACAGGTTTCGACGGCCTCTGCGTAGGCGGGATCGTCCTCAAGATTATCGGAGGTCATCGTCGCTTGGTGCATGCCGGTGCGTGAGGCGGCGCGGGCTTGCTGGCGAGCGATCGGTTCCCAGGCAGTCAAAATTTGCACGGTGCCGGGCTTGAGCAACTTGGCGGCATATTCGAGCGCACGCTGGGCATTTTCGGAGCCATCGTAGGCGATGAGCATGGTCTGTTCGCGGGAATCGGAACTCATAGCTTTCTATCCTAATAGCGTTGTGGGTGGATATGGGGAGGCATCGGCATGAGTATTGCTGCAACCAAACTAGTACCAAGCTGTGTGAGCGGTTAATCTGTATAGCGTGAATTCGGCTAAATCGAGAAGTTTCAAAGGTGTGGCGATTGTGCTCGGAGTCTTCGTCGGGCTTTTCGTCATTGCTGGCGTTGCCTACGCCATTGATGTCTCCACGAATCAGGGCAAAATCCCGCGCGCGACGTCCGTGGGTGGCGTCGATATTTCCTCCATGGAGCGCGAGGATGCTCTGGCCAAGCTTGACGACGAACTCCGTGAGGCCGAAAACGAACCCGTGCGCGTTGCTGCTGGCGAGAAAACCACGGAATTTGTGCCTGCACACGCGGGGCTGCGCTTGGATCTGGAAGGCACCATTGCCGCGATTCCTGATGAGTCGATGAACCCGTTTGTGCGTCTTGCCAGCTTCTTCCGTGCGACGAAGGAAGTCGACGTGCAAACCGCCGAAGATCAGGCGGCGCTAAATCCAGAATTGGACCGCATGCTCGGTGAACTCTACCGCGAGCCGGAAGATGGTGCGGTGTTCCTGGAAGCCGGCAACGTCGAACCGCATGATGCCGTGCCGGGCCAGGAAGTTGACCGCGCACACCTGCAAGAAGAGGTGACCACCGCGTGGCTGGACCCTGAGGGCATCACGGTGGGCACCAACGAAATCGAGCCGGTGATCAACCAGGATCAGGTCGATGCGATTGCCGAAGGCCCAGCCGCGAAGGCGGTATCTGGCCCGCTGAAGGTGCACGGCCGGGAGAATATTACGGCGACGATTGAACCTGCCCGCGTCGGCGAGTTCGTGCACTTTGAGGCGCATGAAGGCCAGCTGGAACCACGCGTCGATGCAGCCAAGGCGCAAGAGATTCTGGGCGAGGGCTTAGCCGAGTCCGAGCGTCCGATGAAAAACGCCCGCCTGGCAATGTCCGGTGGGCAGTTGCAGGTCACCCCGCATGTTGACGGTGAGGTGATCAACTGGGAGCCAACCATGGCTGGTTTTGCCGACCGCGTGCTCGGCGATGACCGCGAATGGGATGCCATCTACCAGGATCAACCGGCGACATTTACTACTGCAGATGCGCAATCTTCTACCTTCGATCAGGTGGTCGGTGAGTTCACCACCAGTGGTTATTCCCCAGCCTCGGGTACGAATATTTCGGTGATTTCCAACGCGCTGAATGGCACCATCGTCTCGCCGGGTGAGACCTTTTCCGTGAACCAGGCCACCGGCTCGCGCACCGCTGCGCAGGGCTATGTGGAATCCGGCGTGATCTATGAAGGCCGCGCGGACACTGCCGTCGGCGGCGGTATTTCGCAGTACGCCACCACGCTGTACAACGCGGCATATTTCGCGGCGATGGAAGATGTTGCCCACACACCGCACAGCTATTACATCTCGCGTTACCCGGCTGGGCGTGAGGCCACGCTGTACGACGGCGTTATCGACCTGAAATTCCGCAACACCTCGAATCACCCGGTGCGCATTGAATCCAGCGTCGGCGGCGGTTCGGTCACCGTGCGTCTGATGGGAGTGAAGGAATACGAGGTGGAATCGATCAGTGGTGGACGTTGGGCACACACCGATCCACCGAAGCAGACCGTTAGCGGCAGCAACTGCATCCCGACCTCCGGTATCCCGGGCTTTACGACGTCCGATACCCGCGTGATCCGCACCCTGGGCGGAGCAGAGGTTTCGCGTAATTCGCAGACCACCGTTTACGACCCACAGCCAATCGTGACCTGCCGCTAGGGCAGCTAGGTCGCTAGCCGGCTCGCTAGGTAGGATATTTGCTATGTTGCTGTCTGATCGAGACATCCGTGCTGCCATCGACTCCGAGCGTCTGGGGATTACTCCCTGTGATCCGGAGTTGATTCAGCCGTCGTCAGTCGATGTGCGCCTGGATAAGTTCTTCCGGGTTTTTAATAATTCGCGTTATACCCACATCGACCCCAAACTCGAGATGGAAGACCTGACCACGCTGCGCGAAGTCGGTGACGACGAAGGCTTCGTGCTGCACCCTGGCGAGTTCGTGCTGGGTGCCACGCTCGAGCAATTTCGTTTGCCTGCTGATCTGGCCGGCCGGCTGGAGGGCAAGTCTTCGTTGGGGCGTCTGGGCTTGTTGACGCATTCGACAGCTGGTTTTATTGATCCCGGTTTTTGCGGCCACATCACCTTGGAACTATCGAACGTGGCGAATCTGCCGATCACCCTGTGGCCCGGCATGAAGGTGGGCCAGTTGGCGTTGTTCGCGATGACTTCGCCTGCGCAATCACCGTATGGTGCGGGGGCTTTGGGCTCGAAGTATCAGGGACAGCGCGGGCCGACGCCGTCGAAGTCATATTTGAACTTCCGCTAATTCATTGAATCTGCCTGGGGTCTTGGCGTGCGCATAACCGTGTTTGGCCTGGGGTATTTGGGGGCTACCCATGCCGCGTGCATGGCCGAGGCTGGCCATGAGGTGCTCGGAGTGGATATTTCCGCCGAGCGGGTTGAGCAGCTGAGCCGCGGGACGGTGCCCTTTTTTGAACCGGAATTGGCGGAGCTGCTCCAACGCGGGCTGGCGTCGGGCAGGCTGCGTTTTAGCTGCGATTACCGGCAAGCAGCGGTGTATGCGCAGCTGCATTTCATCGCGGTGGGCACCCCGCAACGGGCAGGTGCACTCGCCGCGGATACCAGCGCGGTGGACGCTGTCGTCGCCAAGCTCGTGCCATTGTTGCGTGGTGGGCACGTTATCGTCGGAAAGTCGACGGTGCCGGTGGGTACGGCGGCGCAGCTGCAGGCGCGCGCCGATGAGCTGAGTGCTGGTAGCGCTGCGGTAGAGATTGTTTGGAACCCGGAATTTTTACGAGAGGGCCATGCGGTCGCTGATACGTTGCGCCCGGATCGGATCGTGGTCGGTACTGGGGCTGGCTCTGGCGCTGGTACCGGCTCTGGCGCGTGCCGAGCACTGGAACGTTTGCGTGAGGTGTATCGCCAGCCGTTGGAGCGCGGCACGCCGTTTTTGGTGATGCCGTGGGCGAGCGCGGAGATGGTGAAATCCGCGGCCAATGCATTTTTGGCAACCAAGATCAGTTTCATTAATGCCATTGCCGAAATCTGTGAAGCCGCCGGTGGAGACGTGACAGCAGTGGCCGAAGCTTTGGGTTACGACGAACGCATCGGGCATCAGTTTTTGGGTGCTGGCCTGGGCTTTGGTGGCGGCTGTTTGCCGAAGGATATTCGTGCATTTCAGGCGCGGGCCGACGAATTGGGCGCAGGGCAAGCTCTGCAATTTTTGCGCGAAGTTGAAGAAATCAATGCGCGGCGCAGGCAGCGAGTGGTGGAGCTAGCCGTACAGTTGATCGACGTGCCAGGCGCGGTGGTTGCCGTGCTGGGGGCGGCGTTTAAACCTAATTCTGATGATGTGCGTGATTCGCCTGCCCTGGCCGTCGCCGGTGAGTTGTCGCTGCGTGGTGCGCGGGTGCGGGTGTGTGATCCCAAAGCTGTGGATAATGCCCGCGCGGTGTATCCCGCACTGGAATACACAGAGATTCTTGCCGACGCGTTGGCTGGGGCCGATCTGGTGATTCTGGCGACCGAGTGGCGGGAGTTTCGGGAGCTCGATCCGGTGTGGGCGGCGGGCTTGGTGTCTGCGCCGGTGCTGATTGATGGCCGTAATGTCGTCTCATTGACACGGTGGCAAGCTGCGGGTTGGACAGCCTACGGGCTGGGTGTAACTACCCCTGAATTGGGGTAATATGAGTCGGAGCTGCGGACTGATTTTTTGACTGTCGAAGCCGTGAAATTGATGTCGCTGTGGCCTGTCCCGCATGCGTTGATGCTTATATAGGCACCCCTATTGTGGGGGTCAACCAGCGGGTTTTGGGTCTCCTTTGTTAGGTATTCCTGCTGGTAGCAGGGTTGTGTTCCCTAAGGTGGATTAGTGATACCTATAGATTTGCAGAGCATTGATAGGGCTAGCATTTTGCTGCCGAATTGGTACTGTAGGTATCACAACGAACAGCACAGAGCGAACAAAGTCAATAAACATCATGGCTTTGGTTCTGGCTAGTTTGACAGATTGAATTTCTACGAAAGGTGTGAGTTTTCATGAACGAGAAGCTGTTTAACTTGATCAACAAGCAGGTTACTAACGAGCACGGTGCTGCTTTGATTTACACCCAGCTGGCTTACGAGCTGGATGAGCTTTCCTTGCCAGGTATGCGCGACTGGATGTTCGCTCAGGCTGCCGAAGAGCGCGAGCACGCACAGAAGTTCGCTGACCACTTGCTGGATCGCGACGAGAAGCCACAGATCGGCGAGATTAGCGTTGACGAGCTGAAGATTGAAAAGCCACTGGATGCTTTCAAGGCTGCTCTGGAGCACGAGAAGAAGGTTTCCGGCCAGATCCGCGACATCGCACGTTTGGCTGACGAGGTCGATGACCTCGACTCCCGCACCCTTTTGAACTGGTTCCTCGATGAGCAGATCGAAGAAGAAGCATCTGTTTCCGAGATCATTGATCAGCTTGAACTGGTTGGCGACAACGGATCCGGCATCCTGCGCATCGACGCTCAGTTGAGCGAGCGCTAAATTAGACACTAAACCGGCTGCTGGGCGGAAGCTTTGACAGCCAGGTTTTAGTTCGGTGGGTGTGTGCACTGCATGCACCCACTTTTTTCATGCCAGAAACCGAAGAATTTAAGGTAGCCTATACACTCATGGATGCGCTGCCAATTGATGAAGATGAACTCCGCTATGAACTCGGGCGCGTGGCAGGCGATCCCGCAAAACTGGACCAAGTCTGGCAACGTCTGGCGACTGGCGGATTCCCGCGTCGCAGTACCGACGGGCAGGCTTATGTCTTTGCGGTGCGCTACCGTGATTTACAAGCAGCGACCACCCAGGAGCTGCCACCATTAGATGAGCAGATAAAAAGCGGCCTTCACCTGCACATTAACCGCTTGACGGATAAGCTGAAATACGAGCTAGGCATGATGAACCATGTCCCTGGCACCGATATCTGGACGTTGCGGGTAGCAGTATCCCAGCACTACCAGGGCAGTTACGGGTTTCAACTCAGCCACGGCCAGCGCACTCCAGCGCTGTGCGATCCGCACGCCAGGCGCACGTTGTGGATCGAGGATGGATTTGGGTTTTCGGAGATCTCCACCTCGCCCGCGGTCAGCGACACTAGGATGGCGCTCAGAAAAACCCACTGTGCTGGGATTAATCTGCGAGTGTATGTGCCAGAAAACGCCAGCCGGGTTGGCCTCCTGACGCTTTTCGACGGCGACAAGTGGTGCAAAACCAACCTGGATGCGCATATTTCCGCGCTCAATGAAGACGCTAAGCTGCCGATTGCGTTAGTACTCGTTTGCAATGATTCCAACGCACAACGCGTGCAGCGTCTTGGGCTGGATGAGGAATTTCTGCACGCTGTGTGCACACAAGTACAGGCTCACGTCGGCAAGCTGTTGGCAGAAATCGGGGTGGAGCTCGTAGCCGAACAGAATGTCCTCGCTGGGCAATCACTTGGAGGTCTTGCCGCGCTGTATATCGCGCAAAAGTTTCCGCAGACTTTTAGCGAGCTGATCGCACAGTCGCCGTCGCTGTGGTGGAAGCCGGATAAATCCGCTGTGCCCACGGATAACAATCTGCAAAACACCAGTTGGATAACCGAGCAATTTTCGCGCCAACCCGTGATGCCTCGTTTGCGCATTGATGTGGGGGCGCGCGAGGATGTCGGGGTGGCGAAAGTTCATCTGCTGGCGCGCAAACTGAGCGATTGCGCTTGGCCGCACCAGCTAGCGGTTTATGAAGGTGGACATGACTATGTCGCCTGGCGAGGGCAGTTGGTAGAGCATCTGCGCGAAATTTTTAGCAATCGAGCGTAGCACCGCCGTCGACGCGTAAATCGTGCATTGTGATGTGGCTAGCCGCTGGGGAGGTGAGGAAATAGCAGGCCTCGGCGATTTCTTGGTCGGTCGCAATCTTTTGCAGCGGAATGCCCAGCCGGAATTGTTCGGGGTTGCCGGCGATGATCCCGGAAATATTGTCTTCAGCGGATGTATTTTCGCTCCACATGCTGCGTAGCATGCCGGTGTCGGTGGAACCCGGTGAAACGATATTGCACCGGATATGGTGCGGCGCCAATTCTAGTGCCAGGGATTTTGCAAATGAGGTTGCTGCAGCCTTGGAAGCAGCGTAACTAGCCATGCGCAGGCGGGGGACAGTGGCAGCATTGGAACTGATGAGCACCAAATTTGCTTGTCGACGAAACGTTTCTGGTTGCTCCATCATGTGTTTTGCCACCGCATTCGCGGTGTTTACTAGCCCGATGACGTTGACTTCGAGGTGATTACGCAGGGTATTGGCGCTATCCAGTGGCGTATCCGGTTGAAGAACCCCGGCGCAATGCACGAGACAGTCAACTGGACCATGTGTGTTAATCGCTTCTGTTAATGCGCTTTGTATCGATGCAGTGTCGGTGATGTCTTGGTCTGGCAGATCCCAACCAGTGATTGTATGCCCGCGTGATTGGAATAATTCGACGCAGGCTTTGCCGATTCCGCCGTTGGCCCCGGTGATGACTGTATGCATGGTTTAAGTGTGAACAACTTGAATGCACCATGCAAGGTGATCTGAATCATTTTAGGCTTGCGTCTGGTTTAGCTGTGTACGCCTACCCCATAGGAATTACCCCCAATTCCACCCCCTGTGTCTCACATCTCAACGGGACGGGTTTGGGGTCGGGATTTACTGAGGTGACACATATTGAGCTGGGCTTATATATCAAACATTAGTTGTAATCGTGATTCCAATTTTAGTCGGTAGGTGTAGGTGAGACTCGGTTAAGTGATTTCAGGCGTGGCAAGCCTTGGTGGAATGGGGTTGGTGGTTTAGCATGATTTTCGACTTAGAGATTGCCAGAGGAAATTCATGATCTTCAGGAAATCGACAGTTTCATTTGAATCTCCCACAGGAAGCTTTGCTGGGCGAGGACTCCTGTTGACAGAAAGGTTTTCCGTGAAAAATCACACCCCTAAGAAATGGGCCACGCAGCGCGCTCTAGCTGGTCTTATGGCTGCTGGAGTAGCTTTCGGCGGCTTCTCCGTCGTGAACACCGTACCTGCATTTGCACAGGACGATACTGCAGAGTGCACGGCGGAGGAGAAAGCGCGACCACAGATCGGTGAAGGCATTCTTCACATTGAAGAGAAGAACTATGCACCCGGTGACGTGATTACGGTTAAAGGAACCGGATTCAAACCTCGCGGCGAACAAGGATTCATCACTTTTAAGATCAACGCAAACAAACTGACGTGGCCAGAGGACCAGTCTGCAGGTGCAAATCTCAAGGGAGATGCTCCTACTGACCTGCAATTAGACACGCCTTTGGCTGATGGAACGTTTGAAACCAAGCTGGTATTGCCGAAGGCTACCCCACGAGGCGAGGCATTGAAATCGGGTCAATATGAGATCCGGGCAGTTGGGGGTAATGATCAGCAAGGCCAGCTGAGCGTGCCTACCAAAATTCACATCCTCGCGCCAGGCGATCAGGCCGGTGCCTGTGGCACTCTTGGAGCCCCAGCCCCAGCTCAGCCAGCCCCAACTCAGCCTGACACTCCACCAACTTCTGAGGCACAGCCAGCCCCAACTCAGCCTGCGCCAGAACAGACAAACCCAGGAGCTGAAAACACTGCAAAAGCCACTGTGGTTGAGGCGACCACCTATGGCGCCGACGGCCGTGGTGTCAAGGCCGGCCAGGTCAACGTGAAGTTCAAGCTGGAAGGCTTCCCAGCAGGACAAGACGTGGTGGCAAAATCCGGTGACAAGCAGGTGGAATTCGTTGCTGGCCGCCAAACTGCGAAGACCATCAAGGTCGGCGAAGACGGAACCGTTGAAGGTACCGCTATCTTTGCGCCAGGCCAGGCACTTGAAGGTGAACACAAGATTGGTTTCCGCGCTGGTACCGAGAAACCTGTTCGCGCCGAAGCAACTGTCCAGACTGAATCGTCCGGAAACATCTCTAACAACGCAGCACAAGGTGAAAAAGCAATCTTCACCGGTGTGAACCTGGCTCCAGGTGCAAAGATCACTGCCGTCGGAACCGCCGAGAAAAACTGGCTGGCCGAAGGCCAAACAGCAACTGCCAACGAGCAGGGCGTGGCAGAAATCAAGGATGTACAAATCCCAGCAGATGCAGTATTCCGCGCCCCAGTGCAGTTCAGTTACGAAATCGGTGGTAATACAGTTACCCGCGTGCTGAAGCAGACCGTTGCGGCTTCGCAAACCAGCTTCAACGAGCAGAACTATGAAATCAACACGGTGGAAACCGCCCCTGGCCTGTACCAGAGCGCTGTCAACGACAAGGGCGAAATCTTTGTCGCTCGTTCCAACGGACGCCCACCGAAAGAAGATGGTTCCATCTACAAGCTTGATGCAGCAACCCTCAAGGTTAAAGCAGAAAAGAAGCTTGCCGACGGTACCCCAGCGGCCTACGGCATCGGCCTGGATAACAAGAGTGGCCTGGTATGGATAACCAACACCCGCAGCGACCAGGTCGCTGTTTACCGCCAGGACAACCTGGAGCTGGTGCACCAGTGGGAAAAGGGCAGCTCGACTCACCCACGTGATGTCGTCGTCGATGAGACCACCGGCTTGGCATATGTCTCGATAGTGGATCGTCGTTCCGACTCCGGGCGCATTGATGTTTACAGCGCGCAAGAAAAGAAGATCGTCCGAACCATTGAGATTCCTGAATTCCCGAGCGTCATGTCGATGGATCTGGATCAAAAAACCGGCAACCTGTACACCGTTTCCTTGAGCTCTCCGAAGGCTGCGCGCATCAACGTGCGTAACAACGACGAAATCAAGACTTACGACTTGGGCGACAAGGTAGATCGTGCATCTGGTGTTGCTTACGTTCCAGGCAAGGACGTTTTCTACGTCGCATCTCAGGGCACTGGTAACGCAGTGGTAGTTGACGCTAAGGATGGCAAGATCATCGCGGAGATCCCAACCGGTGCAGGCGCGCTCAACGCGAAGTACAACGCAACTGACAACCGGGTTTACGTCACCAACCGTGCTGCAGGAACGATCACCGTCATTGACGTCAACACCAACACGGTTGTTGCAAACCTGCCAGCTGGTGCTAACGCAAACCACGCATCTGTGGGACCAGATGGCGCTGTTTATGCCGTAAACAAGGGCTCTCGTGCCAATGACACTGAAAAGGACGAGATTCACCGTTACAAGTTCAACGGTGTGGTAACCCCAGGTACCCAACCGGGCACTCAGCCAGGTGCTGGTGCAGAAACCCCAGGTACCAAGCCAGGTGCTGGTGCAGAAACCCCAGCTCCAGAAGAGCCAGCTCCGAGCGACAACGGAAGCTCTGTGCTGGATAACGCTCACGCCGGTGAGACCACGTTCCAACGCGTCATCAACTTCTTCGTTGGCCTCGCAGGAATCGGTGCAGCTGCTTTCGGTATCACTCAGCTGATCAAGCACTTGGTACACATCGGCGTAATTCCACGCCACCTGGTACCACCACACCTGCACTAATTAACTGAGTTGGAGATCTTCAGCAGAATTTCTCCACCATGCAACCGGGGATAAACGCGTGCAACCCTGCAACCGTTTATTCCCCGGTGCGTTCACTATCTACTACTGCAGCTAGCCCTGCACCTAACGCTTCCGAAAATACTGCTCTAAATCGTGAAAGGCCTTGCTGCTGCCATGAAAATTCGCTCAAAAACTATGAGTGCACTGGTTTTAACTGTACTGGCTTCGCTGGGCCTGGCAGCCTGCTCAAATGCCAATGGAGATTCTGCTTCCGCAGCCGTCGATGGTGAAAGCCGAGTAGTAGTAGATGTTGAAGGCACCGAAGTTGCCGTTCCTGAACACCCAGAGCGCGTCGTCGCTCTGTCTGAACCAACGCTTGATGGACTACTTGCGTTGGGCGTAACCCCTGCGGGTACTGTCACTGGCCGCGGCCAGGGGACCGTAGCGAATTACCTGCAGGAACAGGCCAGCGGAATTGAGCTGCTTGGGGCAGTTGCCCAACCCAATTTCGAGGCCATCGGGGCAGCTAATCCAGATCTCATCCTGGTTGATGCCACCTCGATCAACAACAACCCACCGATTATCGCTGCGCTGCGTGAAATCGCCCCAGTGGTGTTCACCGGATACGCAGGTGGCGACTGGCGAGAAAACTTCGCACTGACAGCAGAAGCGATGAATATGGAAGAGCAGGGCAAAGAAATCCTTGCTGCTTACGAAGAAAAAGCTGGTGAGCTGAAAACTGCTTTGAGCGATTACAGCGACTCCACCTTCTCGGTGGTTCGATGGCAAGGAAATTCTCCAGCGTTGATCCTGAAAGACCTTCCTGCAGGTAGAGCCTTAGAGGATGTGGGATTATCGCGTCCAAAAAACCAAGATCGTGAAGGACGCGGACACTCCGAGCCAGTGTCTTTGGAAAACCTCGCGGATATCGACGCCGACTACATCTTCTTCGGAACCCTGGGAGGTTCTTCGGTGGATAACCCGGAAGCGGGCGGTACCGCCGATGTTGACGATGCAATTAAAAGCATCCAAGAAGCTCAAAAAGTTCCTGGATTTACCGAATTAAAAGCATTCCAGTCTAACCGCATCATCCCGGTAGACGGTTCCGCGTGGACTTCCACCGGAGGCCCGTTGCTCATGCACAAAATCTTGGACGATATCGCCGCCGCTCTCATTTAGCTTCCGCAGGTTAAGCCTTAATTAAAGGATCGCATTCCCATGTACTCAGTTTCTCGCTCTCTTCACTCGGCTCGTCCGGCCGTCGTCGCAGGATTTTCCTGTCTGTTGCTGACCGGCATTCCCGTTGCCATGCTGAATCCCGAAATTCACTATGCACAAGCGCAAGTCAATGCAGCGCAAGATAATAATCCCATCACCGTGGTGCAAGCTGAAAAAGATGGCACCATTTTGCAAGTGCAAAAAAACGTCGCAGCCGGTGGTGAAGCGATAGTGAGAGGTGAAAACTGGGGAGCCGGTTCTACCGTCACGGTGAAATTGAATATTGAAAACAATGCGCAATTGACCCGCACCCAAGACATCATCAACCACCCTGGCAATGGGCAACCGGACCAGACCATTTGGGCACAATTCAATGCTGATAGTCAGGGTTCGTTTACTGAGAAAATTACATTGCCGGCGAACCTGAAAGCAGGGCAAGCGTTGCGGGTTAACGCTGCCAGCGGTTTGATCACGGGGCAGGAGCAACATTCGTTGACCAGTCCATGGTTGGTCGTTGGGGGCGTGGAATACGTTCCGCCGAAAAAAGAGATCATCGAGTGCACCAACACCACGCCGAAGCCGGAAGTAAAAGCGGCTGCAACCGCGGAGAACGGCAAGGTGAAAATTTCTGGAACCGGTTTCTGCAACGCTGAAACTGGAGGTGCACGCGTAGCTTTTAAATACAATGCGGGCCAGGTAACCCGTAGTGATGGAAAATACGACAACGCGACGATTTGGCACGTCGAACAAGCAGACCCGAACAACGGGACGTTTGATTTTGAAATGGATTTACCAACCCCGGCGACCTCGAAAGATGTTCTCAAAGAAGGAGAACACAGCATTCAAGTGCTGTCCGGTTCGTTGAAAGAAAATGATCCCGTGTTCACCGCGCGTCTGCCTTTCGTTATTGGTGAGTATCGACCGTCGGTACCTCCAGAGCCAGTGCACTACGAAGAAGATATCCCGGTGGGCACCGAACATGATTTGAAGATCACAGAATCGAATAACTCCTTGCGGGTGACGGTTAATGGTGGGAAGAAGGACGATTGGATTTTTGCCACCACCTATATTGCTGATGGTTCACCACGGCTGCCCTGGGGTAATTACTGGGCACGACTGAACGACAAAGGCGAGGTAGTCCTTCCACTGGATACCGTGAACGGCCGTCAGGTGCGCATCCCCGAAGGCAAGGTTAAGCTGGTGATCCAAAGTGGTAACCAAGACGACAAGAATAAAGTGTTGGGATGGGACTGGTGGGAACCGAAAAAACCTTCCACGAACACGCCAAATGGTCCTGCAACCAGGCCGGGGGTGAATACCGGAGCTAACACTGGTACCAACGCAGGGAATAACGCTGGCAACAACACTGGAAACAACACTGGCAACAATACCGGCGCGAATTCTGGGGCAGGAGCCAACGGAACAGCTGGTACCACGGGTAATGCAAGCAACGGCGCATCGACGACCACAAAAACCGCGAACAACGATATTCAAGAATTCACCGCGGCACTGGGAACCCTGGATGGCGAACTGAAAAAGCTGTTGGCGCAAGTCGAAAAGCCAGCAGAGACCAGAGAATCCAGCGATAACACCGGCGCTTATTCGGATAGCCCCGATTACGAAGCCGCACATTACGATGATGGCACAAACTATGCCGACGACAACTACCGAGTAGTACAGGCTTCGACGGCGGATAACGTCAACGCAGGGATCGCAGCTGGCCCAGCAGCCGCAACGACTGCAGGACAAACCGGCGGCGGACAAAGCTTCGCGGTGGATTCTTCGGCAATACAGCAACCAGAAAACCCAGCGGGTAACTGGCCAGCACAGCCGCAAGGAGAGCTGAACCAGCCCGTCGACAAGCGTGAAGACCTTGACGAAAGTAATTCCGGTGGGCTATCGGCAGCCTTCGACGGTGATATCGTCTACGTCCTGCTGCCATCCAAACAGCCGGGTGACTGGGTATTCCTGCACATCTACACTGACGACAAAGACAAGACGACGCCGGTCGGCTGGGCCCAGGTGGATGAATTCGGCGAAATTGCCTTCGATACCTCGGGGCTGCCCGACGGTTCCTACACGCTCGCCATTAGCGATAACAGCGGATTGCTCGGTTGGGTCGATCTCGATCTGGGCAATGAACTGGCTAAAGAAACCATGGGCCGTAATGCGGCAAGCCCACGGCTGGCCACCGCAGGGGCGTCGGCGATGCGGGCAGAAGATTGGCTTTTGATCGCAGCCGGTATTGTGCTCTCAGCCATTTGTGCTGCTGTCGTGGCATTCATAGCGCGCAAGAAAAACTAAACCTTCGGCATACAAGATCTTCGGGAACGAGAAAAGAAGAACATGAGTGGGCAAAGGATTCTCCAGGCCGTACGCCGAGTTGGCGTCGCTGCGGTTTTTACTGGTGCATTAGTAGCGACGGCCTTCCCTGCTGCAGCACTTCCTCCGGGTGGTGCATCGCCGGATACCCCGGGGACGTCGACGAGCGTAAGCCCGAGGACCGTCGAACAATGTGGCACCATCAACTGGACCGTGTCAGGTTTTCCTGCAGGCGAAACCGTGCATCTAAAAATTGATGACGGTGATGGCACTGATCAGGCAACTCACGGCGCAGGTGTGGTGCAAACGCAGCGTATTGGTAGTGGCGGGAGTGCTTCTGGTTCGCTGCAGTTACCTTGCGATATTGCCCCGGGCGGCCACTGGGTGCGCTACCTGGCTACTGGCGGCGAGAATAACCTCGGCTATACCGCACGTGGCGGCTCTGATTTCACAGTTGTAGCCCGTAGCGGTGGCAATACCGGTGGTGCCGGTGGCGCTGCTGCAGGGCAACGCCCGAATAACCAAGCAGGCGCTGCACGTCCGAACCAAGGCGGCGGGAACCAAACTAACCGCAACCAAGCAGCCCGCGGTCAAGGGCAAGCGCAAGCGCCGGCACGCAATCAAGGCCAAGCTCCTGCGCGCAATCAGGCTCAAGGTCAAGGCCAAGCTCCTGCGCGCAACCAAGCGCCAGCTCAGGGAGCACAAGCGCCGGCGCGTGCACAAGGTCAAGCACCTGCACGTGCAGGTGCTAATGGTGGAGCTGCTGCAAGCAGTGGCAACACTGGTGGTAGCGCCGGTGCCCCTAGCGGGGCTGGTGGTGCGCAAAACCAGTCCGGAACCAGCGGCGGCGGGTCCGGTGCCCCTGGCGGAGCCATTGGCATTGATGGATCTTTCTTGGCTGAAGGCGCCAATACTGGTGCTGGCTCGGCAGGAATCTTCGATAAAAATGCCGATGATCCGTCCCAGCCCAGTGGAATTTCGCAGGCGGCTGCACAGCAAAGCTCGGGTGCGCGTGCTCCTGTGATTGGAATGTTCGTGGGTGGTGCTATCTTGCTGGTCGGCTTCACCGCGATCAATGTGTGGGTGCTGTTGCAGATGCGCCGTGATCGTCGGGAAGAACGAAACAACCGCGAGCAATACCTCCGTCCGACGCAGTATTTCCAGGGCTGATAGCGCGAATCACTGATGACGAGATTTAAACTTTTGCCGGCCGCTGTTGTCACAGTGGCCGTTCTCTTCTCCGCAATTGCGGCATCGCTGTTTTTTGGCTCGAACAATATTGCCCCGGCACAGGTCTGGGCTGCGTTGAGCAACAACGGTGATCAAGCCAGCAACGTCTTGATTTTGCAGCAACGGTTGCCCCGCACGATCTTGGTGATCTTGGTCGGGGCTGCGCTGGGAGTCGCGGGCGCGTTGATGCAAGCGCTGACCCGCAACCCACTGGCCGACCCTGGCATCTTGGGAATTAACGCCGGTGCTTCTATCGCGGTGGTTGCTGGCGTCGCCTTCTTCGGAATCCAGGGAATCCTGAATTACATTTTCCTGGCTATCATCGGTGCATTGCTCGCCAGCATCATGGTGTACCTGCTTGGTGGCGCCGGAGGGCATTCGGTGCCCACCCCAGCGCGTCTGACTCTCGCCGGTGTAGCAATTTCGATGGCGATTAGCTCACTGGTGCAGGCGATTATCCTGTCAAACGCGAATGCATTCAATGAGTTTCGCTATTGGGCTGCTGGATCGGTAGAAGGTCGCGGCTGGCTCGTTCTGGAGCACATCTGGGTCTTCATCGTCGTCGGTTTGATTTTTGCTTTCGCTTCGGCAGCTTCCCTCAACGCATTGTCTTTAGGCGAAGAAATGGGCACTGCCCTGGGTGTGAAAGTCTGGCGTACCCGCATCATGACCTTCGCGGCGATCACTATTTTGGCAGGAGCGGCTACTGCTGCCGTCGGCCCGATTATGTTCGTTGGATTGGCAGTCCCCTATGCTGCTCGCGGATTATTTGGCCATGATAACCGCGCAATTCTTGTGGGATCAGTGTTCATCGGCCCGGTATTCCTTTTAGCTGCCGACGTGTTGGCGCGGGTGGTGATCATGCCGCAAGAAGTACAAACCGGATTGCTTTCGGCAGTATTGGGTGGCCCAATTTTTATTGCGGTGGTGCGCATGAAGAAGATAGGGGCGGTGTAAATGAAGCACAGAATTTCTTCGCCCAGCCGGTACGCAAACGAGTACTCAAGCCGGTACGTCAGCCTGTTCGGAGCACGGTTTTATCGCGCAAGTTTGCTTACTGTGAGTGGTTTGCTCGCGGTAATCCTTGCGGCCTCTATCGTGGGCCTGCTGCTGGGAGATTACCCCATGACCTTGGGAGAAACCGTGGCTGGGCTGTTCGGATTCGGCAACGATCCGCTGATTAGATATTTCGTGCAAGACCAGCGCCTACCGCGCGTACTTGGTGCGATCATGGTGGGCACGGCATTGGGTATGGCGGGCAATATTTTCCAGCGGTTGTCGAATAACCCCCTGGGTAGCCCCGACATCATCGGTTTTAGCACCGGCGCCGCTTCGGGTGCTCTAGTCGCGATCATCGTCGTGCAGGCCGGGCCCGCCGCCATCGGCGTTGGTGCAATGCTGGGCGGGTTGATTAGCGCGACGCTGGTGTATTTTCTGAGTATTAAAAACCGGCGGGTCAGTGGCACCCAATTGGTGCTCGTGGGCATCGGTGCCGCTGCGATTTTGCAAGCGCTCAATTCGATTTTGATCGTGCGCGCTGAATTGGGACCGGCCCAAACCGCAGCGCAGTGGCTAGCCGGCTCGTTGAATGCAACCACCTGGCCAGAGATCGGTGCCCTCGTGGCAGTGCTGGCAGTCTTCGTGCCGCTTGCCTTGTTACTAGCGCGCCCGTTGCAGATTATGCTCAGCGGCGATGATTTGGCAGCAGGATTAGGCGTCCGCGTGCATCGACGACGACGAGAAATGATCGCGGTGGGCGTCGTTTTGACGGCACTTTCGGTTGCTATTGCTGGGCCAATCGCCTTTGTTGCACTCGCTGCACCCCAGCTTGCGCGTCGTTTTGATCCTGGGATCGCGATGTTGAGTTCCGGGCTCATGGGTGCCGCGTTGGTGCTGCTCAGCGATATCATCGCGCAGCGACTTTTTGCCCCGGTACAACTTCCCGTCGGTGTCGTCACAGGCAGCCTAGGCGGAGTGTATTTGATCTGGTTACTACTAAGAAAGTGGCACACGAATGAACACTGACGTGATTTTATCGGGCGAAAACCTACAGGTTGGATACGGCGGCAACCCGATTATCGATAGGGTGAATATTGCCATTCCGCGAGGAGAAATCACCGTGATCGTCGGGCCGAATGCTTGCGGAAAATCCACGTTATTGCGCGCCCTTTCCCGTGTGCTTCCCAGCACGGGAATGATTTCATTAACCGGAAAACCGCTGGCAGAAATGGGGGCGAAAGAAATTGCCCGCACCATGAGTATGCTCCCGCAATCACCGGTGACCCCTGATGGTATTCGCGTCGATGAATTGGTCGCCCGCGGCCGCTACCCTTATCAAAACGTCTTCGGTTCCTGGTCAGAGCAAGATGAACAAGCAGTCGCCGATGCACTAGAGCATGCCGGGATCAGCGCCCAAGCGACCCGACGTGTGGACGAATTATCTGGCGGGCAACGCCAACGGGTGTGGCTGGCGATGGTGCTGGCGCAAGACACCCCGCTGGTGCTGCTGGATGAACCCACTACCTATCTGGATATCACCCATCAGGTAGAAGTTCTCAACCTGAGCCGAAAACTGCAACAAGCAGGAAAAACCGTCGTGATGGTTCTGCACGAACTGTCGATGGCGTTTCGATATGCGACCAACTTGGTGGTGATGAAGGACGGTGCGATTCAAGCCAGCGGTCCGGTCAACGAAGTAGTGACACCTGAGCTGATCTCGCAGGTCTACGAGTTGGACTGCATCCTGCTGGAAGATCCCGAAACCGGCCGCCCGATCGTGGTGCCGAAAAATAACTGAGTACTAAACCGATTACTACTGAGCACTAATCCGATTACTTCAGAAAGGCCTTATGTCTTTACCAGCTATTACTCCCTATTCATTAGCCGACGTGCTGACAAAGCACACCGTCGCTGACTGTAAGCAAAACCTCCTGGACTGGACAATCGCCCCAAACCGGGCTGCACTTTTGGTGCACGATATGCAGCAGTATTTTGTCGATGCTTACCAGGAAAACTCGGAACCAATCAGCACGGTCGTCGCCAATATCGCTAAGCTCATTACGCTTGCCGACGAAGTGGGGATGCCGGTGTTTTTCTCGCAGCAACCAGCCCGGCAGGCACCGATCCGTCGTGGTCTGCTGACTGATCGCTGGGGAAGCGGGCTGCAAACCGCAAGTCAGGCTGCCGTGATTGCTGCATTGACACCGCAGGAGCACCATCATGTATTGACTAAATGGCGCTATTCCGCGTTCGTGCGCACAGACTTCGCAGAAGCGCTGCGCTATGCGGGACGGGATCAGCTGCTGATCACCGGAGTGTATGGCCATATTGGATGCCAGGTTTCTGCCGCAGACGCATTCATGCGAGATATTCAACCGTTTGTGGTCTCCGATGCCATCGCGGATTTTTCAGCCGCCAAGCACGCGGGCATGTTGCAGTGGGTTGCCAATAACTGTGGTGTTGTTGTCGATACAGCGCAAGCAATGGAAGCACTGGAAGCAGCGCAAGCAGCGGAAGCAATCCAGCAATCATGAGACCGCAGTTTATATTCAATCAGGCGCACTCTGGGGTAACGGCCTATGGGGTGGAACGTCGCTTCGAATCCGTCGACTGTGCTCTCGAATTTGCGGATCGTGGCGAATATCCCCTGGTTGGGGCGATGCCGTTTCACCCACAGGATACGGCGGCGTTGTTCATACCGTCGACAATCACGCTTGCCGACGGCCCGTATCTCGCTGCGTCTGAGCGTGATGACAAATCGCGTAAGCAGGCAAGCCAACCTCAGCGGGCAAACCGGCTGCTCCATACCAACTACTTACCGAGCTGGGACGAACATGCTGGCAGAGTTGCGCGCCTGGTGGAGCAGATCCGTTCCAGCGAATTGGAAAAGATCGTGGCCTCCCGGCGGGAGGTGTACCAGTTTGCCGACGCGATCAACCCGTATCAGGTGTTTTCGCGCTTGGCGAATAATTCGACGGAATATTACAGCCATTTCGTCGACCTCGGCGGCGATGAGTTTTTCCTAGGCAACAGCCCCGAGGTGTTGATTCGGAAGACCGGAGCGATCATTTCGTCGTTCCCTCTGGCAGGAAGTGTGCGTCGCGAAAAAGACCCGTACAAGGATCAACAGCTAGCGCGGGAGTTGGAACATTCCAGTAAAGACCATCACGAGCACGCTTTCGTGACAGAAGGAATCAGGGACACACTAGCTCCGATGTGTAAGACTTTAACGGTTCCAACTAAGCCTTCACTCATGTCTACTTCGCACACGTGGCATTTGGGCACCCAAATTCTCGGTGAATTACATGATCCCACGGTAAGCGTGGTGGATTTAGCGCGCATGCTGCACCCCACTGCAGCTGTCAATGGGGCGCCGTCAGAATTAGCGCAATCGATTTTGGCCACCGAGGAACCATCCCGCGGGCTGTACGCCGGGGCAGTCGGTTGGGCCAATGCTGCGGGTGATGGTGAATGGCGGGTAGCGATCCGCAGCGCAATGATCGCCGGTGATACCGCGATTGCCTATGCCGGTGGCGGAATCGTTGCTGATTCTGACCCACACAAAGAACTCGAAGAAACCAGATTCAAACTAGGTCCTATTCGTGCAGCGCTCGGCATCACAACCGCACAACAGCCCAGGAACACAGAATTAACCGGCGCACAGGATTAAAGGAGAAAAATAATGCAGCATGATCCGCTGTATCCATCCGATGTAGTAGATGCATACCGGCAAGCAGGCCTGTGGACGGATGATACTTTCGTCAATTTTTTTCACGATGCCGCTCAGCGCAACCCACAACAAGAGGCAGTATGTGGACCTGACATGGGTGGAAACTGGGTGTCACTGACGTATCAAGAACTCGGGCAGGCAATCGATGCCACGGCGGGAGCATTAGCCGATCGCGGAATACACCGTGGGGATTACGTTGTGATTCAACTGCCCAATATTGTGGATTACGTTATCTACGTCGCCGCGGTATTTCGCCTGGGAGCGATACCTATATTCAGTCTGAATTCACACGGCCGCGCAGAGATCACTCATTTTATCCGCACCACCGCTGCGCGTGGCTATATTGGTTCCGCCCGAGCTGGTGTTAAAGCCGCAGAACTGCAACAAGAATTTCCTGGTTTATTGCTGATTCAGCAGCCAGCATTGGAACACCAGCAGGGCAGAGACTGCCTAGAACCACCAGTGGTACCAGCACTGGATTTAGCCTTTTTGCAAATTTCTGGTGGTACCACCGGCACGCCGAAACTGATTCCACGGACGCACGCTGATTACCTATACTCCGTGCGTGAATCTGCGAAAATCTGCCAGCTGTCTGTACAGACACGCTTCTTAGTGGTTTTGCCTGCCTCGCATAATTTCACGATGTCGTCGCCAGGAATCTTGGGCGTATTTTATGCTGGCGGCACCGTCGTCATGTGTGATGAACCATCACCATCGGCAACGATGCACATGATCGCTCAACACGGCGTAACGATGACGGCGCTGGTGCCTCCGCTGGCATTGATGTGGGCGCGGCTGCAGCCGATGGTGCAGTCCGATTTGAGCAGCCTGCAGTTACTGCAGGTAGGTGGCGCGAAGCTTACCCCGGAAGCTGCGCAGCGGGTAGCCCAGGGGATTGGTTGCCAATTGCAACAGGTGTTTGGAATGGCCGAAGGGTTGGTTAATTACACGCGCTTGCACGATAGCGACGAACTGATCATGAACACCCAAGGGCGGCCGATGTCACCTGCTGACGAAATTATCATCGTGGGCGAGGACGGAAAAGAAGTTCCGTTCGGAGAAAGTGGACGGCTGTTGACGCGTGGACCGTACACGATTCGTCGTTATTTCAATCATGCTGATCCGGGGTCTTTCACTGAAGACGGTTTTTATTGCACCGGTGATATAGTTCGCCAGTTGCCCAGCGGGCATTTGGTGATCGAAGGACGGGAAAAAGACCAGATCAACCGCGGCGGTGAGAAAATCTCTGCGGAAGAAATCGAAAACCACCTGCTAGCACACCCCGGCATCAACGATGCGGCGGTGGTCTCTGTTCCAGATGAGTACCTCGGTGAACGCTGCGGGGCCTTCATTCTTACAGAACAGTTGAGCGAAGCAGACATCTTAGAGCACCTGCGTGGTCGTGGCCTGGCGGAATACAAGATCCCGGATGTCTTCCGTATCGCTGCTCAGTTCCCATTCACTGGCGTCGGCAAGATCAGCCGGAAAGACCTTCGCCGTCAACTCCAGAACCAGTTCGTCAATCCTGCTTAAACCCTGCTTAATTGAAAGGAAAGACTTTTCATGTCTCAACCGATCATGACCCTCGAACGCCTCCGCTCCGATATCGCGCAAGTATTGGATTGTGAACCCGATAGTCTTGCCGACGACGTTGCGCTGACTGATCAAGGAATGGATTCCATCCGGCTAGTCACCTTGGCCGAAAGCTGGCGAATTGCCGGCTACAACGTCAATTTTCACACTCTGTTCGAACAGCCCTTTCTGCACCAGTGGCTCGCTGCCTTTGAAGAAAACTAAGGAATATCGTGGCGAAGGCCGAGAATTTTTATCTTTCTGCAACGCAACGCGATATTTGGTTGGCGCAGAGCAAGTATCCCGAAAGCGCACAATTTCAATGCGCTGAGCTGATTCACTTCCCAGGTGAGCTTGACCGCGAACTATTGCGTGAGTGCATCCTGCATTGTCTGCGGCAGATCCCGGTGGTTTGCGCTGATTATGGCAGTGCCGATTATGGCAGTGCCGAACAAGCTCGCTATACCCCCGAGGCGGACATCCCTGTGCATCTCGTCGCGAGCGAGCACAACTACGGTGAGGAATTATTCCGTTGGGCATCGCGCACAGTGACGGTGCCGGGCACTGCTCCGTTGACGGAGCACTACCTGCTGCAGCTTGTCGACGGCACCACAGCCTGGCTTGCGCGTTTTCATCACCTCACTGGTGATGGCTACTCCATTCATCGCATTCTGGATTTTATATGCCAGACTTACACCCGTCGCGTTGCTGGGCAGCCAGATCCAGCCTCTCCGTTTGCGCCGGCAGCTGAATATGCGCGACCTGCAGAATTCACTCCTTCTGCCAGCACCGAACAATCGGCGATGATGCTGGGAATTCTGCAAGACAGCGCAGTACACCACAGCGCAGCGCTGGACGGCAACACGCTCGGTTGCGACGAAGTGGTGGTCACAGGGCACGCGAGAGTGAGTACTGCTGGCTCTGTCATTAATACCGTGGCGCAATATTGCGCTAGCATGGCCAATTCTGCAGAGATCGTGCTGGGATTCCCACAGCTAAACCGTCCGATGGGGCAAACGGCCGTCGACATGCGCCCCCAGGTTTCCATCAAAACCCGCAGATATGATGCGCACCAGGACGAATTCACGGATGTAAATTGTTCCGGATGCTGCCCGCACATTAATCTTCGCCCCTTCAGTGCACAATTTCGTTGCGGCAACCTGGTCGGTTCGATGCGCACCATCAGTGCCGGCCCAATCGACGACATTGAAATCATTGTGCAGTCGTGCCCGGACGGCCAACGCGACATCTTCGTCATGGCACGTGGCAGTAACCTGCAAAAAATCGTTGACAATCATGCAGCACGGCTTGCTCACGCGATTGACAATCCCGGCGAACCCGATTTTCTGCTGCCTGCTGAACGCTCCGAATTAGCATCTTTTCAGGGGATGCAACACCGCATCGCTATGCCCACCTTGGGTGAAAACTTAGCGACCGTACTGAGTGGTACCCGGAAGACGCTTGTGCGCACGAAAACCACGCAACTGGATACCCTGCAATTAGGAGAAAAAATCTCTGGACTTGCAGCGGCACTGCGAGCCGCCGGGGTGCAGCCAGGGCAGGCGGTGGTGGTTCATTTAGAACGTGGAGTGGACTTCATCGTTGCCGTCGGGGCTGTCATTAGCGTTGGTGGCGTATTCGTGCCGATTGATCCGCAGCTGCCGGTGGAACGTCGACAAGCAATGGCACAGACGGCACAGGCGCAGGTTCAAATTGGCGGGCCAAGCGTTGGATGCATGGTAGTTTCGTCGCAGCAACCGCCACACGCACCAGTCGCACCGGCTACGCGGCAACCCGATGATGCTGCTTATATTATTTTTACCTCAGGCTCGACGGGCACACCGAAGGCTGTGGTGAATACGCATGCGGGCATCACTAACCGTTTGGCATGGATGGCCGCAAAATATGGTTTGAACAGCGATGATGTGGTGTTGCATAAGACACCGTCGTCGTTCGATGTTTCCATTTGGGAATACCTGTACCCCTTGACCTATGGCATGTGTGCGTGGCTGTTGGAACCGGGAGAACACACCGACCCGCAAGCGGTGCAAGCTGCGCTTCATCGCTCTCGCGCTACCCTGTGTCACTTTGTGCCTTCAGCATTAAAAGGTTATTTGAGCTTGCATGACCCGCAGGTGCAGATTTATCTCCGCAACGTCATGGTTTCGGGGGAAGCATTGCCTGCAGGTGTGGCGCAATCTGCGCGTAAACAACTTGCGGCCAGGGTGCATAATTTATACGGCCCGGCAGAAGCCGCGATTGATGTTACGGCGCACACCGTCAGCGATGAGGATACGCAATTCGTGCCGATCGGTGCCCCGGTGTGGAATACGAAAATTTTCATAACGGATTTTCGTGGACGGCAATTGCCGAAAGGCTTCGGTGGGCGGCTGATCATTGGTGGCGTGCAAGTTGCGCAAGGCTACAAAGGCTTGGCGAGCCCAGCTTTCAGCAACGGAACTTATGACACCGGGGATCACGCGGCCTGGCTTGCCGACGGCGAACTGCACTACCTGGGCAGAAAAGACTCACAGGTGAAACTGCGCGGCCAGCGGCTTGAGCTGGGCGAGGTGGAAGCAGTACTGCAGCAGCATCCTGCTGTTGCGCAAGCGGTGGCCGTGATCCGAGAGTATCGTGGCCAACCCGCGCTCATCGCATATGTGGTTGCTGAGGATTTAAGAGATTTAAGAGATTTAAGAGATAGCCAGGTTGAAAACCAGGGTGAAAGCCAGGTTGAAGGCCAGGCGGGAGATATTTCAGCTGCTGATTTAGTGGCTGAGGTGTCTGCTCTCTGTCGTACCCGATTGCCTGCGTACATGGTGCCGAGCCATATTTCACGCATCGCTGTTATCCCGACGACGATTAACGGCAAGCTCGATCATGGCCGTTTGCCGGATCCAAACCACCACAGCCAGGGGCAGCAAGCAGAGCCTCTGCTGGATTCAGGTGAAGAAGTGCAGATCGATGACCCGGTTTTGCGTGCTTTTAGTCAAGTACTAGATACCCCTATCAGTGATGTGCACACCCACTTTTTTGAAGCCGGTGGAAATTCCTTGTCAGCGATTCAACTCGCGAAACTACTGAACCTGCGTGTCGCCGATGTTTTTGCGAACCCGACCCCGGCGCAGTTGGCACAGGTGCGGCGAGCTGACGGGTTTGCGGAATTTTTGTGGTTGCGTGAACCAAAAGAGAGCACAGAGCTCATCGTGTGTTTCTACCCCGCGGGCGGTCTGGGGTGGGCGTATTTCCCGCTGGCTTCCGTCGTCCAGCACGATGGCCGCGGCATTGTTTGCGTGCAGTCAACCCAACCGGACGCGACGGTGCAAGAAAAAACCAGCCGTGTGCTCGCATTTTTGCGTGAGCATAAGGCGACGCGCGTGCACCTCGTTGGTTGGAGCGTCGGTGGCGTGGTGGCGCAAGACTGTGCGGTGGCGTTGCAAGATTCTGGGATCGCCGTTGCTGGTGTTGTGCTGTTGGATGCTTACCCTTCGGAGGTTTGGAAACAACTACCTGCGCCTACCCGGCAAGAACTGTTGCAGGGAGTTTGCGATATGGCGGGAGTAAACGCCGAGGTTGCGACTACCAGTGATGTGCTGGGTGCATTGCAGGACTCCGCCGGAGTTTTCGGGCAGCTCAGTGAAGAAGAGGTGGGCACGATCATCACGATGGTGCAGCATAATTCGACTGAGATGCGTAACCACACCACGCGGTACTACGACGGAACCGTGCATTGCCTGGTGGCAGGTGATGAGTGTGATGTGCGTTCAGAGTTGCTCGTGGCCTCGGCTTGGGAACCTCATTGTGAACACGTCGTCGAGCACGTTGTCGCTGCTACCCACCCGGGGATGGTCGCGCCAAAGGTACTTCGGGTGGCTGCACAGCTGTTAAGCAGTGAGCGTCCAAAGCGAGAAGGGGATTTTCAGTAAAACCGAATTAAACTGCCATTCTTATTGCAGGTTGTTTATGGATTAGGCTAGGCTTGCTATTTGGTTCGCAAATTTTTTCTGGAAGGAAAGCTATGACAATTCGTCGTCATCGTGTGAAAATCGCTGGTGCAACTCTGACTGCTCTCAGTCTGTTCCTCGTTAGCTGTAGCCAGGCTGATGAAGATTCAGCAGCAGATTCTGCCAGCACCACGGAAGCAACCAACACCGATTCTGCATCTGGTGCCGATTCGTCCAGTGAAGATGATGCGACTTCGTGGCCACGTACCGTGGATTCCCTCGTCGTTAATAACGGTGAAGTTACCGGAGATACCGAAGAGGTTGAGCTCACTGAAAAGCCACAGAAGATTGTTTCTACTTCGGTGACCCTGACCGGTTCACTGCTGGCGATGGACGCGCCCGTGCAGGCGACCGGCGGTGCAGCTGCTGGTGGATTGGCCGACGATGAAGGTTTCTTCCTGCAATGGGCAGATGCGGCCAAAGAAAAGGGCGTTGAGAGCCTGTATAACCTCGAGGTGGATGTTGAAGCGATCGCTGCGCAGGAGCCAGACTTGATCGTCGTCAGTGCTAGTGGACAGGACTCGGCCGTCACTGATTACGACAAGCTCAGCGCAATTGGTGCCCCGATCATGGTGGTGGATTATTCCGACCAAGATTGGACTGAGGTCATGAGTCGGTTGGCCGAGGCTACCGGGCATGAAAAGGAAACCGCGGAAGCCATCCAGGAATACGAGGATCGTCTGGAAGAGGTCACCAAGGCCATTGAGCTTCCTGAGCAGCCAACCAACTTCGTGATGCCACTTCCGGGCGATCGCGGATTGAACTTCTGGAGCTCAGAATCTTCGCAGGGCCAGCTTCTGGAATCCGTCGGATTCGAGGTTGCGGTGCCTGCCGACGAAATCGTTGACACCTCTGGCCCTCGTGGCGCCCGTAAGGACGTCAAGACCGTCGTGCCAGAAAACGCGACGCAGGCCGTTGCTGGTGAAACCGTGCTGACCATGAGCACCACCGGCGATGACCCAGTCGAGGCGCTGAAGAACAACCCACTGCTGGCCAACAACCCGGCCATCGCGAACGACGCCATCTACCTGATGAGCCCAGAGCTGTTCCGCCTGGACTTCTACAGCGCGATGACCATGCTGGATGAGCTGGAAAAGCACTTCGCGAAGTAATAATCCCGGCTTAAACCAGCAGCGGACTAACACCGTGGCTGGCCTCGAAGGATGCTTAATGCTGATAGCACCGTGGCTGGCCTCGGGGGATGCTTACATCTGATGGCCAAAAACATGTTTCGGAATCAATCTGCAGGGTGATGCGCTCGCCGTCTTGATGTGGCCAATTTATCGGCAAACCAGCCATCTGTGCTGTTCTAGTCGCCCTGGCGCCGGGTATTGCAAAGGCAGTCACTTCTTGTGGGTTGTCTAAAATGACAACTTTTACTGAGTCGCTTGCAAGATCGTGCAAGCCGTCAGGGGATATCCCTTGCAACGCGAGGATTTCATACCCCGTCATCACCCGCACCGTTCCGGTGTATTGGTTTGCCGCACCCGTGCTTTGCGACGGCGCAGACTGGGACTCGCCACCAGCGCCCGTGCTGCCACTGCCGCCTCCGCTTCCTTCACTACGAGCTTCATCCGAGATCGTCACCGATGCTTGGTTACCACCAGCACACACCACGATGCCGTCGACTGCCCCGCCATCGCAGCTCATGGAATAGTTCTGACCCGTGACCGTGGAATATGCTTCTACCACGACATCATTTTTTCCAGTTTCGACCCACTGGTCGATAAAGGCTTCGTGCACGGCTTTGGCAAATGGATCAGAAGTATTAGCCCCGGCAACGAAGTGCGGGTAGTTATCGGCGCTGCGCAGGATGTCCATCGGGTTGTCGTGCCCGTCGGCAAGCGCGTTGATAAGCTCACGCTCCGAGACTTCCGACCAGATAATTGCTTGCGCGGCATCGCTGTACTCGGCTGGAATCGCCTGAGCATTGACATTCCATTCTTGGCCGTCCTTGTGCATGGTGCCGCCGGCAAGCACGTAGCGTTCTACTTTGCGATCCGGCGAACTTGACTGCCACGATTTTTGCAGCAAGCCGTTGTGGTCGGCACTGGTCAGCAGGCGCGCGCGGCTGCCACTGGCGCTGGCAGCACCATCAGTGAATTCGTGTTCCAGCAGCGTGGTGCTGGTGAGATCGTCGGTGGGGTAGTGGACACGGATAGTGGTCATCTCGCCGGGGTTGTGTTCGCGTATCAGCAGGGTGGGATGGGCGGAATCGTCGATATGCACCAGAGAGTACTCACCAGCATCCAGGTTGTCGAGGACAGCACTGTAGGTTTGTGCAAGCTTTTGCGCCTGCTTCTTCTTTTGCTTCTCTGCATTTTTGGTTGGCTGCGCTTCTTGCGTCGTGTCTTGCTGTGGATTCGCGGTGGCATCGTCCTCGGCGGAGTTGCACGCGCTGAGAGTGAGCGCCGCGGCGCATACCAGTGTCGCTACGGAATATGGGCTGCGGATGGATGAACTGGGGGCGTATCGGTGAATGATTGTCACGGGGTTATCCTGCAGGAAGTATTGTTGGTCCGGTCTGGTGTGATGTGGATAATAGTAGGCTTTAATCTACCGTATCGATCACAGTAATTTCATGGGATCGATGATTTCATGTGATTTTTAAAATGGTGGCTCCTCTTCGTTGTGGTTGGTGGTTTCGTCGGGGGCGTTGGGATCGGTGCCTGTGGTGCTGTCGTTTTCGGTGTTTGCCTCAGCCGAAATCGTGGTGAAAGCGTATGCACTATCGGTAGGGTTACCGTCGGCTGCGGAGCCTGGCCCGGTTTCACGCAGCAAGTCGATGGCCTGGTGGATCGTGGCCAATTGCTCTTGGCAGGCTTTGATTTTGATCGCAGCGAAACTGTACCTATCCAGGCTGAGTTTTAGCAGGTTTAAATCGCTGTCCCAGAGTTGTTGCTCCTGGGTTTTCGTCATCGTCGTAAAACTGGAGTGCTGCTGTTCAGCGCTAAAATCGGTGTGCTGTTGCTTTGCGGTGAAGTCCAGATAATCTTTCCAGCCAGTCCCGGTTTTGAAGTTTATACCTGGTTGCGGTGTTTGTCGTCGTTGGCGTTGTGCCTGCTTTTGGGCTTCTTCGCGTTGGGATTTGCGGTAGCACGCTTGCCGTTGCCGCAGGGTTTGCACCCAACGTCGATTCGGATGCGCTAAAGGCCCGTCGGCTTCTGTGGATTGCCAGGTGCCATCGGTGAATAGCCACACGACGGTGCCGCTGGCGGGTTCAAAGATTGGGCGCGCACGTTTGTCAGTTTTGATGTTGTGATGGTGCTGGCACAGCGCGATGAGATTGGTAATTGGTGGATTGGTGTAAACCTTTATGGGGGTAGGCAGATTGGTGCCACTGTCACCGCCTCGAGGTGCAAACATGCAGGTGGGAAACGCCACTTAAGGCGTTGAACGGGTGCCGCTGGTACGTGGGGAGGTGCCAACACCATGTAAGTATTTAATCTGGTCCTATGAGTCAAAGTATCACTTCTTTAGTAGTCGCCCTCATCGCGCTCTTGGGCGTAATTCTCAATAATTGGTGGGCTGATAAACGCCGTGTAAAGGACCAAAAAGAGGCCGACAAACGGCGTAAGGACGACCAAGCAGCCGAGGACGCTAGGCGTAAGGCCGACGACAACCGACGCGAATGGGAACAACTGGAACAGCTCGAGCGCAATGAACAAGCAAGACAGCGCCAAGCGATCGCCAATTGTGTCAAGGCAATCTTTCTGGAAATGCAAAAGACCTCCAACGATATGTTGCAGTTTCAGTTAAATGACAGGACACAGGACGATCAGTTAGTACATGAAAAATGGATGACTTCGTTGGAAGGCTTCTACTGGTCCGCAACTATGCACTTAAATCTTTGTGACTTGGAAATAACAGAAGAGCTAGTTGCTGACTGTATCGGAGAAGTCTGGAAAGCAGTCGAAGAAGAAAAAGCAATTTACGACAAGGCGGTCGAAGCCAGAGCCCTCGGTCAATATGGTTGGCGTCCGTTGGTAGCAAACCTAAACCCTGCTAATGGTTCAATCATGGTGAAGCTAAGAGAGTTGACACAGGTAGCACAGGTGCAACTCAATTTAAACTTGGAGAGTGAGAGGATTTTATCGGGGATCGACAAGGACAACGCCGCCTAAGACAAAGACCACCGGGGGTTGCCCGCAAATCGTGGACACATAGTAGAGCTACCTAGTGGTTAGGCAGCTATTTTTTCTTCGTTTTCGATGTGGGTGATGTGGTTCTCGAAATCGACGGGGCTTGCCATACCGAGCGCAGAGTGCCGACGCCGACGGTTGTAGACGACTTCAATCCAGTAGGCAACGGCCTTGCGTGCGGCATCACGG
>NZ_JAPJNQ010000010.1:38843-39133 GCF_030826625.1 Corynebacterium sp.
ACGGGTCGCCCAGCGCTTACGGTCGTAGAATTCGGTTTTAAGCGTCGACCAGAACGACTCGGCCATCGCGTTATCAAAGCAGACACCAGTACGGCCAACCGATTGTGCAATCCCTAGTTCGTCACAGACCTGCCATAGCTGTTCGCTGGTGAACTGGGTACCACGATCGGCGTGGAAGACCACGCCATCGGGTACTTCACCACGCAGGATATAAGCCATGCGCAGTGCGCGTTCAACCAGGGAAGTATCTTGCACGCTATCCATAGCCCATCCCAGTACCCTGCGGGAAT
>NZ_JAPJNQ010000011.1 GCF_030826625.1 Corynebacterium sp.
CGAGCGCATCGTTCGCCGCATGGAGATCGAAGAGCTGGCGCTGAAGAAGGAATCGGATGCTGCCTCCAAGGAGCGGCTGGCGCGCCTGCAACAAGAACTGGCCGATCAGCGCGAAACCCTCGGTGAGCTCAAAGCCCGCTGGGCGAACGAGAAAAAGGCCATCGACGATGTCCAGGCGCTGAAAGAAGAACTGGACGATCTGCGTCGGCAAGCAGAAATCGCCGAGCGTGAGGGTGACTACGAGAAAGTCTCTACGTTGCGCTACGGGCGCATCAACGAGCTGGAGCGCGAGATCGCTGCAGCCGAAGAAAAGGCTGCTGAGCAGGCACGCAACAACACCATGCTCAGCGAGGAAGTCACCCCGGATACCATCGCCGAGGTAGTATCCGCCTGGACCGGCATCCCAGCTGGCAAGATGCTGCAAGGGGAGACCGAGAAGCTGCTGGATATGGAGAATATCCTGGCGCGTCGCGTCGTCGGACAGAAAGACGCGGTGGTGGCGGTCTCGGATGCGGTGCGCCGTTCCCGCGCGGGCATCGCCGACCCGAACCGTCCGACCGGCTCCTTCCTGTTCCTGGGGCCAACGGGCGTCGGCAAGACCGAGCTAGCGAAAGCGCTGGCGGAGTTCATGTTCGATGACGAATCGGCCATGGTGCGCATCGATATGTCGGAATACGGTGAGAAGCACTCGGTCTCGCGGCTGGTCGGTGCGCCTCCGGGATACGTCGGCCACGATGCTGGCGGACAGTTGACCGAAGCGGTGCGTCGTCGCCCGTACACGCTGGTGCTTTTCGACGAGGTGGAAAAAGCACACTCGGATGTTTTCGACGTGCTGCTGCAGGTGCTCGACGAAGGTCGGCTGACCGACGGACAGGGCCGGACCGTGGACTTCCGCAACACGGTGATCATCCTGACCTCGAACTTGGGCGCTGGCGGTGACCGCGAGCAGATCATGGATGCGGTGAAGGCCGCGTTCAAGCCAGAGTTCATCAACCGCCTGGATGATGTGGTGACTTTCGAGCCGCTATCCAGCGAGTTGCTGGAAGGCATCGTGGACATCCAACTGGATACGCTGCGCGAACGTCTGGCTGGCAAGCGTTTGACGCTGACGGTGGATTCAGAGGCAAAGGCCTGGTTGGCCGAGCGCGGTTATGATCCCGCCTATGGCGCGCGTCCGCTGCGCCGGTTGATCCAGCAGGCCATCGGCGACAAGCTGGCGCGGCTGGTGTTGGCCGGTGAGGTTGTCGAAGGCGATGCCGTGCAGGTCTCGCTTGCCGACGGCGGCGAGGAGTTGGCAATTTCCAGCTAGCGGGGGTGTAGCGTGCGGCAGCATGCGTCGGCAAGCAACGCTGCCCACGTCGACAAGCAACACCACCGACACGTACACGCGATTGCACCTAAACTGGGTGCCATGAGCGTCCTGGTCAGTGCCGAAGAATTACACGAAAAAATCCATCGCGGAGACAAACTCACCCTGCTTGCTACCACCTGGGTTCCGGGGCAGGGAAACAGCTTCCGACAATTTCGCGCCGGGCATATTCCCACTGCCCAGCACGTCAACCCCGCTACCACTCTGGCCGGCTTGCCGGGGTCGAAAGCTGGGCGTAACCCGTTACCGGATCCGGCTCGTCTGCAAGCCAACGTCAACCGCTGGGGCTTGCGGGAAGACCGTCCAGTGGTCGTTTATGACGATGGCCAGGGATTTTTCGCCGGTCGTGCCTGGTGGGTGCTGCGCTGGGCAGGAATTAAAAACGTCTCCATCTTGGATGGCGGCCTGGCGCAGTGGCATCGCGCAGGCTTCGACACGATGTGCGGCCCGGGCAATATCGCGATGGGGTCCGCGCTGACTATTCGGCCCGGGTCCATGCCCGCAGCCACTATCGACGAGGTACATAATTTCGACGGCACGCTGGTTGATACTCGCTCCTTCTGGCGTTATTCGGGGCGCCAAGAAAATTTGGATTTGAAAGCCGGACATATTCCCGGTGCGGTGAACGCTTCTATGCGGGATTTGTTGACCCCGAATCGCCTGGCCAAGTCAAAAGAAGAAATCCGCGACGTCTTTGCCCAAGCTGGTGTGACCAGGGGAGAAGGCACGGTGTTTTATTCCGGTTCGGGCAACCACTCTGGCCTGGCCCTGGCCTTGGCGGAACATGCCGGTATTACTGGAGCCTCGCATTATGTGGGTGGTTGGTCGCAGTGGTCGGCGAATGCTGCCAATCCTGTGGAGACTTCGCGTTAAACTGACTGCATGCCGTATGTTCTACTGACTCTGGCCGTCATCGCCGGTGCCGCCGCCATATTTTTGTGGTACCTGGATTCGAAGCAGCGCCGCGACCAGCAGGCACAGATTTCGCCTCAGCCAGACGCTGCTGCCGATAACGCGCAGGCCGTGGATACTGCGGATGCTGCGGATACTGTGGATACTGCAGGCTTGGAGCAGACTGCTGATGCTATTGGTACTGGGGATGAGTGGTCTTCCCAGGCGACGTACGGCAGTGCGTTGCACCGGGGCCAGTTGCTTGACGACGAAGAACTCGCCACCGCAGAGCAGCTCCCGCGCCATGAAGAACCCGAGTTCGAGGGCATGGCTGCTGTGAAACCTGCGCTGGATCCTGCGGTGCATTCTGAGCTAGATTCAGAGCTAAAATCCGCCGTGGATAGCGAGCAGGATCGCGAGACAGAGCTAGAAGAACTTGCTGTTGCGGAAAATTCGGCTGCAGACGTTTCTGCAGATGCTGAGCACGAAGATACTGAGCATGCTGACGATGGCGCTGGCGCTGACGTTGATGCTGACGTTGACTATGACGCTGAAGCTGACGTTGACTATGACGTTGAAGCTGACGCTGTTACAGATGCTGAGCAATATGCTGAGTTAGCTAGCTCAGAACCCGTCGCCAAGCCAGCTGGTCCACGCCGCGATTCCATCATCCCCGGTGCATTGCGCCGCGAGCGTCGGCAGTGGGCAGAAAAACACGGTTTTGGCTTTTCTAAGCACGACGATTACCTCATTGACGAGTGGACCCGCGGGGCGGCAGCCGGGGGTGCAGCACCGAAAGATATCGTGCAGGGCTCTGCATTCGGCCACGAGATGGTTCTCATGGACCTCGGTGGTGTGAACGTCATGGCGATGCGCACCGGTGCCGCCACCGAAATCGTGGTGGATTTCCGTCGGGCCGACCGCGACCAGCGGAACGATCGCACTACCGGCGAAGCTGATTTTGATGACCTGTTGGAAGTCGGACACATCGCCGATTTCATTGTCTATGCCACCGACGCTGCCGTCGCCAGCCGCATGATTGATGCCCGCGTGGTTACTGCCTGCGATAACATCCCAGAGATCGTCACCGCCGTGTGGATCGAATCCGATTGGGTGCTCGCACAGACCGACAAAGGTTCGCACGCTGCAGACTGGGATGAAATGCTGGCGCCGCTGGCTTTGCTTGCCGACGTCGCCCGGGTGCTTCCCCCGCGGTCGATGGCGAATCAAATTTTAAAATTCGAAGGGGCGGACCCCACCCGGATGATGGGGCCGAAACAGCCCCCGGCCTTCGAGAATAACCAGCCCCTGCACGTCGTTCCTGACCCGCAGGATCATCCGCCGGTACAGCGCCCCAGCGAACCCGTCGAGCTGCCAACCCGCAGTAAGGCGGATGCCCGTGGATATTTGGAACCCTATGCACTCGGCGCCGACGAAGTTGATGCGATTGCCGACGGCACCGATAACTCCACAACGCGTGGTCGTGCTAAGCGCCCCCACATGCGGCGGGATTTATCCTCCGGCCCGTCGATTTTCGGCGACGACTAGTGGCTAAGGTAGATGTCATGACTGAGCAGCAGAATGCACCATCGCAAAAAGAACTTTCCCGCCTGGCAGAACTCGTGCGTGAACTCGCCATCGTGCACGGCCGGGTGACGCTTTCCTCGGGCAAGGAAGCCGACTACTACGTTGACCTGCGCCGCGCGACGTTGCACCACGAGGCATCCCGCTTGATCGGTGCGCTGCTGCGCGAAAAAACCGCCGACTGGGATTATGTCGCTGCCGGGGGTTTGACCTTGGGCGCGGATCCAGTTGCTACCTCGATCATGCATGCCGACGGCCGCCCGATCGATTCTTTCGTCGTGCGCAAAGAAGCCAAAAAGCACGGAATGCAGCGCCGGATTGAAGGCGTCAATGTCGAAGGCCAGAAAGTACTGGTCGTGGAAGATACCACCACCACCGGAAACTCCCCGCTGACAGCGGTGGCGGCCCTGCGTGAGGCCGGAGCAGAAGTCGTCGGCGTGGCTACCGTCGTCGATCGTGCCACCGGCGCTGCCGATGCCATCCGTGCCGAAGGCCTGGAATACCGTAGCTTGCTGGGCCTGGAGGACCTGGGGCTGTAATGGGGCAGAGCAACCAGCCTGACAGCAACGAGACTGATTGCAACCAGCCTGACACTGGAAAGTCTGACACTGGAAAGCCTGAGCGCGCCACCGCCGAAGACCACAAAGGTCCGACAGAATGGGCTGAAGGTAGGCACGGCGTCGGCCCGTGGGAAGGCCCGCTGCCGGATGATCCGCGCTTGGACCCGGAGCTGCTTGCCGACGGCGATCGCCGCAACGTCGTCGACGCATACCGCTACTGGAAACGCGAGGCGATCATCGCGGATATCGATACCCGGCGGCATGAGCTACACATTGCGATCGAGAACTTCGAAAACGATGCGAATATCGGCACGGTGGTGCGCACGGCGAATGCTTTTGCCGTCGACACGGTGCACATCGTCGGTCGGCGTCGGTGGAACCGGCGCGGCGCGATGGTCACCGACCGTTACCAGCACTTGCAACACCACACGGACGTCGACAAGCTGGTGGCCTGGGCTGCCGAGAACGACTTGACCGTGGTAGCGATCGACAATACGCCGGGGTGTGTGCCGCTGGAAACCGCCGAGTTGCCGCGTCGTTGCCTACTGGTGTTTGGGCAAGAAGGCCCTGGGGTGAGCCCAGAGACTAGCCAGGCTTCGGTGATGACGTGCTCGATCGCGCAGTTTGGTTCGACGCGTTCGATTAACGCTGGGGTGGCTGCGGGGATCGCGATGCACGCGTGGATTCGCCAACACGCAGATTTGGGCAATTCCTGGTAGAAACACCCAAGCGGATCCGAGCACCCCTGTGCTGCACTATGCTGCAGAACACATCACGACGCGGTATTGTATAAAAATACTTATGCGTGCGGTGGCCTGGTGTGGCTGCTGGCGCGCGGCTGCCTGATCACCTGTAAACCCCCGTTAGTGATGGGATAAGAGTGCAAGAAAAATGGTCCCACCGGGCGGATCTCGCCGAGACCGCAATCAACGACCGGCATGCTGGTCCGCTCTGGTCGCTGCCGCGCACCAACCTTGCACGGGTGAGTTGGCCGGCCTTGTTCAAAGAACGCTTGTTTATTCACTGGCATTACTGGTGGCAGGCGCACTATCTGGATTGCCAGGTTGATGCGGCTTTGCGGCAGCCGACGAAAACCCGCAAGGCACGGATCGCGGCAACCATGCGCGGTATCAGTCTGCGGCAGATCCGGGGGCTGGATCGCAATAAATATTACGACGATAAAGCCTGGTTGGCTTTGGCTTTCGGTCGCGTGGCTGCCGCAGAGAAGCTACCGGAACCGCCGCAACTCGACGCGCTGCGTTCCAATTTGCGTGCGGGATTGGATAAATCTATGGGTGTGGTGCCGTGGCGTGATGGTCGTTCGACGTTTTACAACGTTCCCGCGAATGGTCCGGTCGCGATCATGCTCGCACGCACTGGTTATTGGGATGAAGCCACCCACATTGTCGATTGGGTCTTTGACAACCTGCACAACGACGACGGCTTGATCATGGACGGCATGCGTATGCGCATGCACGGCCCGGAAATCGTGCGCGACATTCACCCGTATTGCCAGGGCGTGATGCTGGGGGCGTGCCTGGAGATCGCGTTGAAGCTGCGCAAAGACCACGGTATTCACAGCTTGGAAGATATTCAGACCGTCCACGAAGCTGAACATGCCGACGAAGCGATGACCTATATCAGCCGCATTCGCAGCTTGGTGCGTGCGATAGCCCGGCACATGGCTACCCCTGCCGGGGTGATCGATTGGGATACCGGCGATGGTGATGGTGGCCTGTTCAAGGGGATTTTGGTGCGTTATCTTGCCGACGTCGCGGTGCACCTGCCGGATGATTCCCCAGCCAGTCGTGCTACCCGCAAATTGGCGGCCAGGCTGGTGCGCGCTTCAGCGGAATCGGTGTGGACGCACCGCCTGGAAGTTGACGGGCTGCCGGTTTTCGCCACGGATTGGACCAGCGATGCGTTGTTGCCGCACAACTTTGGTTTAGGCCCGATGTCGATTCGCGAAAAGGTGGGCGTCGTGCGTATCGCGGAGCGGGATTTGTCGGTGCAGCTTTCTGGCTGGATGGCACTGGAGGCGATGGCGCGGTTGGCGCTTGCCGACGAAGCAACGGCTGCGGGTTAGCGCTAGCTCAGGCATAATTGGAATTCGAGAACGCAAATCCAACGTTGGAGGATGTTTTATGCCTATTGCCACCCCTGAGGTTTATAACGAGATGCTTGATCGTGCGAAGAAGGAGCAATTCGCCTTCCCTGCGATCAACTGCACATCGTCTGAGACGATCAACGCTGCATTGCAGGGGTTCGCAGAAGCTGAATCGGATGGCATCATCCAGTTTTCCCTCGGTGGTGCGGAATTCGGTTCCGGCCAGGCCGTGAAAAACAAAGTTGCCGGTGCACAGGCCCTGGCGGCGTTTGCCCACGAAGCGGCTTCGCACTATGGCGTAAACATTGCGCTGCACACGGATCACTGCCAGAAAGAACGCCTCGATGATTTCGTGCTGCCGCTGTTGAAGATCTCCCGCGAGCGCGTCGAAGCCGGCCAGCAGCCACTGTTCCAGTCGCACATGTGGGATGGCTCGGCGATTCCGATTGATGAAAACCTGGAGATCGCTCAGGACCTGCTGGCACAATCCCGCGCCGCAAATATCATTCTCGAAGTAGAAATCGGCGTCGTTGGTGGTGAGGAAGACGGCGTGGAAGCCAAGGCTGGCGCAAACTTGTACACCACCCCAGAAGATTTCGAAAAGACCATCGACGCTTTGGGTACCGGCGAAAACGGCCGTTACTTGCTGGCAGCGACCTTCGGCAACGTGCACGGCGTTTACAAGCCGGGCAACGTGAAGCTGCGCCCAGAGGTATTGGATGAAGGCCAGAAGGTAGCGGTGCAGAAGTTGGGGCTTGCCGACGGCTCCCAGCCGTTTGACTATGTCTTCCACGGCGGTTCCGGTTCGGAGCTTTCCAAGATCGAAGAAGCACTGCGCTATGGCGTGATCAAGATGAATATTGATACCGATACGCAGTATGCCTTCACCAATCCGGTAGCTCGTCACATGTTCAGCAACTACGACGGCGTGTTCAAGATCGACGGTGAAGTTGGCAACAAAAAGGTCTATGACCCGCGCTCTTACCTGAAAAAGGCTGAGCGCTCCATGGCAGATCGCGTGATTGAGTCCTGCCAGGTTCTGCGTTCAGCGGGGCAGAGCACCGCTCGTTAAACCCTATGGCCGATAAAAGGATCTCGACCCGTGAACGGCTGCGGCATCTAGACCATTCGTTGGTCTCGCGTGCCCAGCGCGTACGTAAGCGCTTCATTTTTATTGTGCAGGCTGCTGTCGGCGCTGGGCTGGCGTTTTGGGTGGCTCAGACATTTTTTGGCCACGAGATTCCATTTTTCGCTCCCATCGCGGTAGTGGTCACCCTCGGGATTTCCGGGGGTAATCGCCTGAACAAGGCCCTGGAAATGTCGATCGCTGGCGTGGTCGGCGTCGGCGTGGGCCAGTTGCTGGTGCACACTCTGGGCACTGGTGATTGGCAGATTGCTGCCGGGGTAGCGATTTCGCTGACAGTTGCGGCGTTGCTCTCGAAATCACAGTTGGTGAGCAACCAGGTCGCGATCGGTGCCATCCTGATCGCGACCATCATGCCACACGGTGGCGGTACCGAACGCATCATTGACGCTGCAATCGGTTCGGTCATTGGTGTGCTTTCGATTGCACTGATCCCGAATTCCGCTTTGCGCGATGCCCGGCATGAGATCGCGAAAGTTTTGTCCGTGGCGTCGTCTGTGCTGCACGATGTTGCTGAAGGGGCAGAAAAGGGCGATTCAGCACGCATTGAAGATGCGCTCCAGCAAGTCCGGGGTACGCAGTCGAATATTGATCACATGCTGGAAGCAACCGCTTCCGGCCGGGAAATCGCTGGGCTCTCGCCGTTTCGTTGGGGTTCGCGCAAACACCTGCGCTCGATCGAACGCATCTTGACCCCAGTGGATAACGCCACGCGTAACGTGCGTGTGCTCGCCCGGCGCTGCGTAGTCTTGAGCGTCGACGGCGATAAAACTACCCAGCGACTGATCAATATCATCGACGAGCTTTCAGAAATCACCGTTGAGCTGTCGCAAATTTATGAAACCAGTGCGCGAGTCAGCCAGGCCTACGAGATTCCGGGGATCGTCAACCGTTTGCGCATCATCGGTGCCCGCGCGGATCTTTCGGTGATCAGCGATGATCCGGTGTTGTCTGAATACGCCATTTTGTCGCAGGTGCGTTTCCTTACCGTCGACCTGCTCATGGTGGCGGGCATGTCCCACGAATCCGCAGTGTCGGTGTTGGCGCCGACCTCGTCGACGCCGGCGTATCCGCCGGAGGTGTGGGAGGTTTCAGACATTCACGACAACGTGCGTGGTGCGGTGGAAAAATACGACGAAGACTCACAAGATTAACTCAGGCTTTGGCGCTTGTGTTTTCTGGCCGGATGATCTGTAAATCCCGCAAATGCCGATAAAACGTCACGCGTTTTTGCGGGCGCGCGCTGCGCACCCCGTCGACAAGCACGGCAAGTTCCGGGCCACCGGCTTGTACCGCACGGCCAGTCACCAGTGAGGCGGGATCGAGCTTGCTGACGGGCGGGGTGGAAGCTTTGTTCTTGCGCCAGCGCCCCAACCATCCGCGGCGCGGTTGCTGCGCTTCGGAATTTTGAGCTTCAGTCGGGGGCGTTTCTACCGGCGAAATCGCACGCACCGCGGCAATGCCCGGAGCATCCAGCATCGGTACCAAGCGGGCACCATAATCTAGTGGTTGTCGCAGGGATTTTTCGCCCGCCCCATCGGAAGCTTTTGTTGCTGCACGTGCGTCTTGCTGCACCAAGGTGGCATCGTCGACAATGATCTCACCGGTCATGGGGCTAGCGTCCCACTGGCTGATGCTCGCCGACCCAGCCACTACCTGACCAGCATCGTTGCGGATTAAAGGAACGGGTTTAACATCACCGGTCAGCGCTAATTTCAAGGCAGCGGCGGGCTCGGTGGGGATAGACCAATTCTGTGCGGCTGAGGAAGCCCCGGCTGGAAAAGCGTCGTCAAGCACGGGCACAAAACCTATCTGCGGCCATAACTGATCGGCGCGCATCAACCGTGTGAGAACCGCAGATAACGCAGCATCCGAGCCGATGACGATAATGCGCAGCGGCATCGTCGGGCGCTGTGGGGCCAATTGTGGGGCGGCCTGGTGCTCGACGCGTGGTTGGGCTTGGATCTCGTCCAGCGAGGGGGTGGGATCTTCCGGCAATAACTTTGTGGCCTCGGCCGTTAAAAATTTCAGATCGCCGCGGCCAGGAACCGCAGGCAAATTGTAAATCTCCACGCCTGCAGAATGGTGCAAGGTGGCAGGTAAATCCAGCTTCGCCGCGGTCTCACCACAGCGCAGAATCAGCACACGCATGCCATGCATCGTATCCAAGCATCGTGGCGCTGCCTAAAAATTATCCAGGTTGCGTAATACCTAGTAGGCTATGAGGCTGATCAAACTACTGACCGCAGGGAAGTGATGAGGTAGGCATGGCAGCGATCGTCATTGTCGGCGCCCAATGGGGCGATGAAGGCAAAGGTAAAGCCACGGATATCCTGGGAAGCCAGGTGGATTACGTCGTCAAGCCGAACGGCGGTAATAACGCCGGCCATACCGTCGTCGTTGGCGGTGAAAAATACGAGCTCAAGCTGCTTCCTGCGGGTATTTTGTCTGAAAACGCTGTTCCGGTGCTTGGCAACGGCGTGGTTATCAACCTGGAAGCGCTCTTCGAGGAAGTCGACGCCCTGGAAGCCCGTGGCGCGAATGCTTCGCGGTTGAAGATCTCTGCCAACGCGCACCTGGTTGCGCCATATCACCAGACGCTGGACCGGGTACAGGAACGCTTTTTGGGCAAGCGCGCCATCGGCACCACTGGTCGCGGTATCGGCCCGACCTACCAGGACAAAGTCGCCCGCGTGGGTATCCGCGTGCAGGACATCTTCGACGAATCAATCTTGCGCCAGAAGGTCGAATCGGCACTGGATGTGAAAAACCAGATGCTGGTGAAGATGTATAACCGCAAAGCCATCGTGGCCGACGAGGTGGTGGACTATTTCTTGTCCTACGCGGAGCGCCTGCGCCCGATGGTCATCGACTCTGAACGCGAGCTCAACGAGGCGCTGTCGGCCGGCAAGCACATCCTGATGGAGGGCGGCCAGGCCACCATGTTGGATGTCGACCACGGAACCTACCCGTTCGTGACCTCGTCGAACCCGACGGCGGGCGGCGCATGCGTGGGCTCTGGTATTGGCCCGACCCGCATCGATACCTCGCTGGGCATCATCAAGGCATACACCACCCGTGTGGGTGCGGGCCCGTTCCCGACGGAGCTTTTCGACGAATGGGGCGACTACCTGCAAGAGACCGGCGGGGAAGTCGGTGTGAATACCGGACGCCGCCGTCGCTGCGGTTGGTACGACTCGGTGATCGCGCGCTACGCCAGCCGCGTTAACGGCTTTACCGATTACTTCCTCACCAAACTGGACGTGCTCACCGGGATCGGCGAGATCCCGATCTGCGTTGCTTATGACGTCGACGGCGTGCGGCACGACGAGATGCCGATCTCGCAGTCCGAGGTGCACCATGCCAAGCCGATCTTTGAAAAGATGCCCGCCTGGGACGAAGACATCAGCGGCTGCTCCACCTTCGACGAGTTGCCACAGCGTGCACAGGATTACGTGCTGCGCCTGGAAGAGCTGTCTGGCACGCGCATGTCGTATATCGGAGTCGGCCCGTCGCGTGAACAAACCATCGTGCGCCACGACGTGTTGGCGGGAAAATAGGCAGTCATGACTGACGACGCAACCACCACCGGCAACTCCGGAACTGCGGGTAACTCCGGAACTGCAGGCAATGAGGGAAGCACAGACAACCGAAGCACAGACAACGACGTCATCGGCACTCCGCTGAGCCCAAATGCCACCCGCGTGCTGCTACTCGGCGCTGGTGAGATTGGCCGCGAACTCGCGATTAGTTTTCAGCGGCTGGGTCTGGAAGTACACGCCGTCGACAAGCGCAACGGCGCGCCGGGGCACCAGGTCGCGCAGTATTCTTATGTCGCGGATGTCACCGATGCGCAGGCCGTGCTGTAGCTCGCCAGGCGCATTGAGCCGCATTATGTGGTCCCGGAGATCGAAGTTGTTGCGGTCGAGGCGCTGCGCGAAATTGAAGAAGGCAGCTCTGCTGTCGTCGTTCCGGGGGCGCGTGCCTGCGAACTAACCAAGGAGCGCGAAGCGATTCGCCGTACAGCCTCTGAGCAATTGGGCTTGCCGACGACCGCCTACGATTTTGCCTCCAGCCCGGACGAGCTGAAAACCATCCTGGAAGAGATGGGTTATCCCAGCATCGTGAAACCTGCGATTACCTCGAATGGGCGCGGGCACATGGTGGTGCGTTACGGCGATGACGTCGACGAGGCATGGGAAACTGCCTCGGCGGAAGCGCATTTCGACGGCCGGGTGATCGTGGAGCGCTTCGTCGATTTTGATTTTGAAGTCACGCTGCTTGCGGTGCGTTCGATTGACCCAGCCACCGGTGAGATGGCGACGTGGTTTTCGGAGCCGATCGGGCACGATCACCGCAACGGCGGTTTGATTGATTCTTGGCAACCATTGCAGCTCAGCCAGGTGGCTTGGGAAAACGCGCGTTCGATTGCCGCGCGTATTTCCAATGAATTGGGTGGACGTGGTGTTTATGGCGTCGAATTATTCGTCGCTGGCGATGACGTGTACTTCTCTTCGGTTTCGCCGCGGCCGACGGATACCGGCATGGTCACGATGGCGACACAACGTTATTCGCAGTTTGACCTGCACGCGCGTGCGATTTTGGGGATGCCGATTGATGTCACATTGACTTCACCGGGGGCAGCGCGGATGCTGCGAGCCGATGTTGATGCCGATGTGTTGAGCTATGGCGGTTTGGAAAGTGCTCTCGCGCACCCGGAGACCACCGTGGTGTTGTTCGGCAAAGCGGGCAGCTACCCTGGCCGACGCATGGGCGTGGTGCTATCGACTGCCGATAACACCGATGCTGCGCATTTGGCGGCACGAGAAGCCAGCATGCAGATCATGATTGGTGCGGATACTTCGGCTCGGCAGGTTGATGCTGCTGCTGACGCGGGAACTGCTTCTGATTCCGCAGCCGCTGACGCGGGAGCTGCTGATGCTGCGAAGGCCTCAGATAGTGGCAACCCCGATGCTGGCAGCAGCTCTGCTAACACCGGCTCTGCTAACACTGGATCAGCCAACAGTGATTCTGCCGAGAACGCTGCTGCCGAGGATGCTGCCGCAGATAACACGGCAGCCGAGAACCCGGCGAGCGACGGCGAACCTAAAACAAACTAACCGGTCGGATCATATTCGCCAGATCCACCAACGCGTAGCGGTGCCGTGGGAACGGCGCGCTCCGCGCCTGCGCGCGCAGAGTGTCGTACAACCCCAGGCGCAGCCCATGCTGGCTGAAGGTGTGATCAAACAACTCGTGTGGTGAGGCCGAATATTCCAAATCTGCGGAGCGCAAAAAATTCAGCGCAGAAGTCAGCACCGCCGTCTTGATCTGCAGATAACGCGGCTCATTCGTCGGGATGGATTCCAACCGCCGCGCCGCACGACGAATATACGGCTCGTTCAAAGGGGTGGTGAGTAGCTGCAAAATCGTCGTCAAGACCGCCATCCGGTGATGCCGCGATGCCGGCGACACCCGATCCAACACCTGCACCGCCAACTCGACCTGTTTTTCGGCCATCAACTGGCGTGCTAAACCAAACGCCGAAGACACCGTCGCCGGGTTGGTCTCCCACACGATCGAATACAGGCGTAGCGAGTGAAACCGCAGGGCCAAGGGGTCTTCGGTGCGGTGCTCCCAGATCTCGGGGCGCTGCATGAAAAACTCGTTCGGGATATTAGACAGCGACGTGGGAATCCCCGTCGTCGCCCGCGATAACTCCGGCGGGATCAAACTCAGGTGATTATGGCCTTGTTCCTCCAACAACAATTCGTCGACCGCGGCCAACGCTAGCTTCGGAGCAGCCTCGCCGGGTAATAAAAACATCACGGCAGAAAAATGATCCTGCGCATCGCGGTAATCATCCAGCAACGTCGCAGTGACCCCGGAATACCAGCGGAAACGCCAGTCACGCGCCATGTCATCTTCCAACGTGTGCAGCCACTCGCGGGCCTGGGTGGTCAGCCCCAAGTCCAGCATCGCCCGCACCACGCCCAGCGGGATCTCCCTCGACCCCACATACTCGTTGGTGTGCATGGCCTGGCGCAACGTCTCCAAGGCTTCCTGTGGCTCGGTGTACGACGAACCCGACAGCATCGATGCGCCCGAATCACTGCGATCAATCAGTGGCACCGGCAGCGCGGAAACCACTTCGGCGGCGGTGATGTGCACGGAACGCTCGATGCCGTCGATAAGCTGATCGGTGCGAAACACCGCGTGTTTGGTGCCAAACGTCGTACGTTGTGGGGAAAACAGCGAGTGTTGTGCCGGATGCTGGATGCCGTCACGAATGGCGATGACCTCACGCAACACCCCGTACAGCTGGGTGCGCAGCTCTTCGATGGAAGAAAACCGCTGTTCGGGATCCTCGTGCGTGGCACGCTGCAGCAGGCGATAAAACGACAGGTAGCGACGCATCGTAGGCTCCTCCGACGGTCCCGGCAGCCCAGGTAAATAGATGCCGTCCTCGGAAGGCAGGTTCAACGTCAGTGCCGCCAGGGTGCGCCCGATGCTGTAGATATCGCTGGCGATCGAGGGGCCCTTCGTGGCAACCTCCGGGGCTTGGAAACCCTTCGTGCCATAGATATAGCCATAGGCCCCAATCCCAGAGACAGCGCCCAGGTCGATGATCTTCACCTGATCCTCGCTGATGATGATGTTGTCCGGCTTCAGATCGTTGTAGACTACCCCGCGGGCGTGCAGATACTCCAGTGCAGGCAGAATCTCTAAAATGTAGGCGATCGCGATATCAATGGCGACGACGTGGTTCGGTTGCGAATTGCGTCGATGCCGCAGCGAGGGGCCACCGACGTATTCCATGACGATGAATCCGCCGGGCACGCGTTCGTCGTCAATGAAATTGAAAATCTTTACGATGCCGGGGTGTGTAATATCCGCCAGAAACTCGCGTTCTGCTTCGGCAGCCGCGGTCTCCTCGGCGGACTTTTGCGATTGCATGCCCTTGAGCACCACGATGCGCCTGGAAACGAAGTGGTCGTTGGCCAAATAAATCCAGCCCATGCCGCCGTGCGCGATCACCCCGAGGATCTCGTACTGCTGGGCGACGATATCACCCGGAGCCAATTGCGGCGCCGGGATTTGTTTTTTCTCGATCGCTTCTTGCGGGTCAATCAGCGCTTCCTGCGGGTCCGTCGGCACCACGAACGGCAGCCGCACCATGCGATCTGCCACCGCGCGAGCCGTGCGCTGGGCGCGGCGGCGTTTACGGAAGGTGGAAATTGCTTGCCGACGAGCCCTGGTCGAGGTATCTTCCAGCGGCTGTTTTCGTTGCGCTTGCTGGGCCTTTTCGTCGCGAATCTTTTGCAAATCTTCCAGCAATGAGGCGATGTTATCTTCGTCGAGATTGATCTCGGTGTCGGCGAAAGGATCAAACGGCACCGCGGAGGTCGCTGCTTCTTCAGCTGCGGTCACGAAGCTGGCCTCGGTGTGTGCGTGCTCTGTCGTTTGCTCTGGCATGTGCTCTGGCGTGTGTGGCGTTGCTGCGGTGGGCTCGCTTGCTTGGGCGGCAGGGTCAGGCGTACTGCCCTCGTCGGCAGCGTCGCGGTTGCGCCCTGTGTGCTGGGTATCGTCAGTCATCGTTCACCGTCTGGGTTTGTCGCCGTTTCTCCGGAACTTTTTGGATCTTCTGCGCGGTAGTGGGCTGGTGGTGGGCCAGTCGTCGACAAGCGCCCATCAAACCAGTGATCGAACAGCTGTGACCAGGTGCCATCGTTGCGGATGCGTTCCAGGGTGGAATTGACTTGCCGCACCAACCCCTCGGCCTCGGCAATGGTCTCCGCGTCGGCGCTGCGAGCGGGTTTGGGCATGCCGACGCCGTAAATATCGTTGTCAACGGGCGGGCCGACGATCTCGGTGTAGGGGTCTTGGATTTCCAAACCGGATAAAATGACATCGTCGACTAGAATGGCATCGGCCTGATTATGCTGCATCGCGTAAAGGCAATCTGCCCAGGTCACGACCTTTAAAATGCTGGCGTCGGGGGCATACAAGCGGGCGAGGTTAATGCCAGTGGAGTTGTCGGTCACGCACACGGTGCGGGAAGCTAAATCACCGAGGTGCGTGACTTCTGAGTTGCGGTTGACCAGCAAACGCGTGCTCGTCGACAAGTAAGGTGTGGAAAAAGCGACGTCTTGTTGACGCTCCGGGGTGATCGTGAGCGTGGAGAGCAGAAAATCAACCTTGCCGGTTTGCAGGGTGTGCACGCGGTGTTGCGATTCGACGAAGCGGAAATCCACGGCGTTGCGGTCGCCAAAAATGTCTTCGGCGATTTCGTGTGCGAGGTCAACTTCGAAGCCAGACAGTTGGCCAGTAGAGGGGTCGCGGAAGGACAGCAAGTTTTGTGATTGCTGAATACCGACGATCAGGTAGCCACGCTGCACAATCGAGGGGATGCGCTCGGCGGCGGTGCGCGAATCGGGTTCCAGGGAACCCAGCAGTTCTTGCTCTTCGCTTTGTACCCCTGGACGCGTGCCAGGCTTTTCGATGCTGGAGCCAGCAGGCAAAGGTATGCTCATACTTTCATCGCGGGGCAGCTCGAGCCCGCCGCGGCTAGTTCCAAGGTGTGGGGCGGTGCAGGCACTCAATCCCAGCGTGAGGGCGGCGAGGCTGGCGATGCCTGCGAATCTGAGAGTGGATAGTTTTTGGGCGATCATAGATATTCCACCATTCGTGGGCGGATACCTAGCCAGATCGACAGCACCGACAGCACCGACAGAAGGCTAACGGCAGCTGCCACCAGGTTCAACGCAGCCAAGCTCTCACTCAAATACGAACGCATGGAATCACGCGCCGTGGCAATCAAATTTGCCAGAGCGGTATCGAGCTTCTCGAACGCCGCTGCTGAACTCAACGTCTGGTTAGTACCAGAAGTTGCCGTCTCATCGGCTGGTCGCTGCGCTGGTTGCTCAAGACCTTCAGCGCCAGTGCCCATCGAGGCGTCCGTCGCCAAGGCCAAAGCCTTCTCGTAATTACCGGAATCCAATGCGCGCAGCAGGTGGGCTTTCGCCTCGTCCCATTCTTGTAACGCATCGCGGGCTTGCTCAATGCTGGAGGCCTCGGCGGCTTCGGACTCGTAGTTGGGCGCGGACGCCCCGGTCACAGTATTGAGAGCCGTGGACTGTTCGAAATCATCCAAGGCAGCGGAGATCCGGGAATTAGTTGAGGAAAATTCCAACGATGGATTGTAGTTTGTGCGGCGCTGCACCAGCGCCAAAATCTCTTCGGTGCGGGTGCGCTGGGCATCAATACGAGCTTGGGTCAGCGAATCCCACGGCGTGGAAGCCTCGGCGAAACCGCGGCTGCCCAAATGCCAGGTGTAGACATTGGTGCCCGAAACCCACAACAGAGCAAAAGCCATCATCAACGTGGCTGTCACGAAACCACGGTTGAAGCGACGCTGGCTAATCCGCCACAGCCAATATTGGGCGAGAGCCAAAAACAGCAGCGCTGCGACCAATCCAGAAAGCGGCACCCACTGGGGGCGGGTCAGACGATCCTGTTGTTCTGAGACATTCCCACTTGATAGCCGGAACAACGACGCCGCAGCAGGCAGAATGTCATCGCGCATCATCGCAGAAGCATTCGACATATAGGCTGCACCCACCGCGTTTCCGGCGCGGTTATTAGCGCGTGCGGCTTCCACCAAGCCGGCATAAACCGGCAGCTCGCGCTGAATCTGCACCGCCAATTGCTGGATATATTCATCATCATCGTCAGAATCCAACACCGCCGCGGTGGCTTCGGCGGCCGCGGAATCAATCGCGCGTAAATACTGCTCGCGGGTCTCGGCAGGCTCTACCCCGGCCTGGACGAATCCGGTGGTGGCGATCGTATCTGCCAGTGACAACGACATGTACAAGTTGTGGGCAGAGTTAGACATGGGTTCCGTGGAGGTCAACAAATGGTTGAGCTCAGACTGCCGGTTGGCGACCGAATTTGCCATGGATAAGCCCGCAGCGAGTAAGGCGGCGGTGAGCACGATCATGCCGATCACCATCTTGCCCGGCGTGGTACCAAAGAATCCGAAAACACGGGTGATGATCTGCGTGGAACCGGAAAAAGAGGAACGGAAAAACCGCTTGATAAAGGACATGCCCGGCGCGTCAGTGGTTTCTGCCTCGTCTAACCAGTGGTCTTGGGCGTGTGCGGGCACGGATTCGACGCGCAGCGATGGCCCCGTGGAGGGGCGAGCGAAGTTTGCCGACACCTCATCGTCTGCATCAAAGGGGCGATCGAGGCTCGTCGTAGGCCTGTGACCGTTCATTACCCTAGACTAACGCACGTGATGTGTGCTGGGCTACTAAAATGAGCAACATGTCAGATACACACCGGGGAACTACCCAACGGGGCAGCGGAGACGGTTGGGCGGCAGGCCCACATGGCAGCAAGTTGTGGGGCCGGTTTGGTGCCGCTGGGCTGTTTTTGCTTTCGGACGACGCAACGGTGTTGATGCAGCTGCGGGCACCGTGGACTTCGCAGGGTGGAACGTGGGGGATTCCCGGTGGTGCCCGGGATGCGCACGAGTCTGCTAGCCAAGCTGCGGTGCGGGAGACCTTCGAAGAATGCGGTATCGCCGGTGAAGCGGTGACGGTGTTACAGGAAATCGTGACTGCCGGTCCGTTGCCGGGCGATCCTGCCCGCCCTGAGTTGGCGGGGGAGTGGACGTACACGACGGTGTTGGCGAAAACCGCTGATGGTAGCGAGTTGGAAACTGTTGCTAATGCGGAATCGGATGAACTGCGGTGGGTGCCGGTGGGGCAGTTGGAGCAGCTGGATTTGTTGGCACCTTTTGCAGCTTCCTTGCCGACGGTGCGTGCTGCTCTTGCTGAACTGGGTTAGCGCTGCAGCGTTATTGCAGCGTTATTGCAGCCTTGTTGCGCCTTGTTGCGGCTTTATTGCAGCCTTCTTTCGGCTCTATTGCAGCGCTGAGGTCAGGCGCATGACGTTGTCGATGTAGCGGCGGGCAAACCCGCGTTGTTCCCACTCTTGTAGGGTTAATTGCTTGCTGACGCCGCGGTAGGTCGCAGCGAGATCATTGAGATCATCAATCAGTGAACCCGAGACCACGAACAGCGTGGATTCGTAGTTCAAACCGAACGAGCGCATGTCCATATTCGACGAGCCCAGCATGGCGATGGCATGCACTCCGTCGAAGTGGTTATCTTCTGGGTCTGCCACGGCGAACTTGGAATGCAGCACGTAGGGGGCGGGGAACTGGTAGATTTCTACCCCGGCTTCAAGCAACGTCTGGTAATACGAGGATTGCGCGTGGTGCACGGTGAATTGATCGGCGCGTTCAGAAACGTATAATTCCACGCGCACGCCACGGAACGCGGCGCTGGTGACGGCCTCGAGCAGGGATTCGTCAGGAATGAAGTACGGCGAGCACAGTATCAGCCGGCTTTTAGCGTGGTGGACGAGTTGGTTGAACATGCGCAGGTTCGGCTCGGAACTGTATCCGGGTCCAGAGGGGATCATCTGCACGACGTTGGTAGCTGAGACTGTGCCGAGCGGGGAAAAACCGCCCCGATAACCGCCCCGGACGCCACCTTGAATTCCATCTTGGGCGTCAACTTGGTTCGGTGTGTGCTCGTTCTTCTGAACTGCGAGCTGGTTTGTGGGGCTGTTTTCGGGGTCGAGAATTTCATCTGATTCCAAGTACCAATCGATCGCGAACACCGATTCCATTGAGGTCACGATCGGGCCAGACATCTCCACCATGTAATCGATCCACTGCCTGCCCGCACGACGATTCTTGCGGATGCGATAGCTGCGATCAATCAGGTTGAGCGAGCCCATGAAACCGACGCGGCCATCAACGACGACGATTTTGCGGTGGTTGCGCAGATCCGGCCGACGGAAACGCCATTTCCACGGTTGCAGCGGCATCATCAAATGCCAGTCGACGCCGATCGTATCCAAGCGTTTGCCCAATTTGCGATAGCCCGGATATTTCAGACTGCCGATCTGGTCAAACAACAACCGCACTTTAACGCCGCGGGCAACGGCGTCGGCAAGCGCCTGGTAAAACACGTCGGTGGTCTCATCCCAGGATTGGATATACACCTGCACGTGGACGTAATCGGTGGCACTATCGATGACCTCTGCCATGCGTTTGATGGCCTTGTCATAATCGGCGAGCAACGCGTGCTGATCACCTGTGACCGCAGGAAAACCCGTGAGCCTGCGGTTGAGCGCCAGGATAGAGGCAACCTCGCGGGATTGGCACAAATGTGATGGCATATCCGGCAGGTGGCTCTGGGCGTCGTTCAGCTGCTCATTGGCGCGTTTATAGACCTCGTGCCGGCGCCGGTTGATATACGGCGAGCCCATCAGGAAAAACAGCGGCAGGCCCAGAAACGGGATCAGCAAAATGGCGAGCAACCACGCAGTCGACGACGACGGACGACGGCCTTCCGGTACGAAGCCGATGGCTAAAATCTTGATGGTGTAGTCGAGGATGAATAAGGCACCCTGCCACCACGTCACATCGATCGACAGCGCGAGATCCACGAGCTAGCGAACCTCGTCAAAATCACTTGCCTGGAAATCCACCACCACGGGGGCATGGTCGGAGGCACCTTTGCCGCTGCGTTCTTCAACATCAACGAAACCTGAACGCGCCTGCTTCGCCAGTTGTGGCGATGCCAACTGGAAATCGATGCGCATGCCTTCGCCTTTGGCGAAACGCATCGAAGTGTAATCCCAGTAGGTATAGCGCGAATCAGTCAGCGCGCGGGTGATCTCTTTGGTGCCGGCTTCTTCCAACATCTGGAAAGCGGCACGCTCAGGCTCGGTCACGTGGGTTTTGCCGTCGAACACGGCGAGGTCCCACACGTCCTCGTTGCGCGGGGCGATATTGAAATCGCCGGTAAGCAGGAGCTTCTTCTCAGCGTCGTCGGCAAGCTGCTCGCGCACATAATCGCGCAATGCATAGAGCCAAAACAGCTTGTATTCGTAGTGGCGGTCGGTGATTTCACGGCCATTGGGCACATACAACGACCAGATTTCGGTATCGCCAACCGTCGCGCCGATCGCGCGGGCCTCGAGATCCTGCGGCTGTTGCGGATCTTTATGAAAACCTGGCTGGCCAGGGAATTCGCGTCGAATATTGTGCAGCTCATGACGCGAGATCAACGCCACCCCGTTCCATTGGTGAAACCCACAGTGGGCGACGTGGTAGCCGGCATCTGCAAAGACTTGGTACGGAAACTTTTCGTCGGAGCACTTCGTTTCTTGTACCGCCAGCACATCGATCTTGTGGCGCTGCAAAAAATCCAGCACACGCTCGGTGCGCGTGCGAATAGAGTTCACATTCCAGTTAGCGATCCGCATGGTGCTCAATCTTACGCTGGGATTGCATGCTAGCCCTGCCACGTCGCACAGCGATGGCGGTGATGCTCGATGAACCCCAGCTTGTGATACAAAGCGATCGCCGGGGTATTCGTTGAAATCACCTGCAAATAAGCAGAATCTGCACCGTGTTCGGCACCCCAGGCCAGCATGTCCGAACCGAGTCGGGTAGCTAAACCACGACGACGCCAATGTTCAGCTACCTGGACTGCCGAATAACCCAACCACTTCTGGCCATTGTCGGATTCCGTCAAGGTCGCGCGGGTAATCGCCACGGTCTCACCCGTAGCTGGCTCCAGCAAACGGGCAAAACCCATCTCGCCTTCGATGCGGCCTGCTAACAGTTGCAATGCGTGCTGCGGCAGCGCGGTGCCTCGGAAGGTATAAAGATCGAACCAATCTTGGTCCGGTTCGGCATCGACGCGGAAGATCAGCTCATCGGCGGGACCTGGGGGATTCGCGCCCGTGGCGGTGTGCGAGCCTACGCATGTTGAGCCGCTGCTGCGGGGGCGGGTCGTGGGGTGCGTGTCGACGTCGGCAAGCGTACGCGTCATCACCAGAATTTCCGGTCCCAAATCCCACTGCCCTTCTGGGGCACTGCGCAGTAGCCTTTCGGCAGGAGCACCGATGCGTTCAGGGATCAGTAGCCGTGGCGGCAAATCGTGGGAGCGGTAGAACTCGAAGATTTCGCTGATTGGTACCGGCACAAAACCAGCAGAACGACCAAGTGGCACCGCGGAATTGGAGCGCTCCGTGATGCCATCGCCAGCGCGTAGCAGCCACTGGCCATCAGAAGAAACCTGGTTGTGAATGCCTGGAAAGGCCGCGGCGGTGGCCTCTTCGACCGCGCGAATTTCCGAGTTGCGGATCCGGCGCGGTGAGAGCCGTTTGATCACATAGATTTCTTCGTCGGCAATGGTCACCGATTCCTTCTCAGAAGGGTAGCCGCCGATTTCTTGCGGGCGCACCACTAACGGTTCGGTGCTCAACACGTGCCCAGTGACATCGGAATACACCGGGGAATTCGGGTTACCCAACGCGCGGCGCACCACCACGCGATCGCCGGGGGAGACGTCGTCGCTGCGGAAAATGCGCGACTTCGTGCTGCGTGGGGCGAACGGGTGATTCATTAGTCGTTGCGCTCGTCGTGGCCAAACGGGTCGCGGTCTTCACCCGGCAACCAGGTCAAACCAGGCTCGGTCCAACCATTCGCCTTGATGGTCTTTTTCGCGGCCCGCTTATACCGGCCGGTGAGCACGTCCGTGTAGAGGTAGCCATCGAGGTGGCCGACCTCATGCTGCAGGCAGCGGGCGAAAAACCCGTATCCTTCGATGGAAATTTCCTCGCCGTTTTCATCTAGGCCGGTCACCCGCGCCCAATCTGCGCGGCCAGTCGGGAAACCTTCGCCAGGTACGGAAAGGCAGCCTTCGTCGTCGCTGCCATCGTCGGCAGGCATCGTCTTCGGGATCTCTGAGGTCTCCAGCTTCGGGTTGATCACGCAACCACGGCGAGTGCTGCCGTCCGGTTTTTCGGTGCCGTTGGGGCCGTCGAAATCCGGGCAACCATAGACGAACAAACGCAGGCCAATGCCGATCTGGTTAGCGGCCAAACCGACGCCACGGGCGGCGTCCATGGTTTCGTACATGTCTTGAATGAGTTGCTGAAGTTCTGGGGTATCCACCGGGGTATCGACCACGGTCGTGGGATTATGTAGCACGGGATCGCCGTGGATAACAATGGGGCGCACAGTCATGCCCTACAGTTTAACTATGACTGGAAACCAATCGCTCACAGACCGTGATAGGGAGCTTTTGGACTTCACCGCACGGGCCCCCAGGGCGGCGGGGGCGAAAGAAGAAGCCATTCGTAATGAGTTGGGCATAAGCCCGGTGGGCTATTACCGGCGATTGAATATTTTGCTGGATTATGGGCCCGCCATGCAGGAATATCCCTTGTTGATAAAGCGCTTGCGTCGCGTGCGCAATCGGCGTGCCGTGACCAGTTCTAGCGACACGGAATATTAGAGTGGCTAGAGTAACTGATGTGACGAATGTAAACCAGGGTGATGAGGCGAATATGAACGATTCTGACGCGCAAGGTGTAGCCGGCGCTGGTGGTGCTGCGGGAGCCGGCGCTGGAGCGGCAGGTGCTGCAGGTGCCGGTGGCGGAGCCGGTTCAGCCGCAGCAGGAGCTGACGGTCGCTTGCCACTACGTGGGGTCTCGATGGTGTTGATCTCCGTTGCTATTCTGCTGGGCCTGTGGGGTATTTTCGCGTTGACCAGCAGCGATGACAGCACCGCGACGAACACTGCAGAGAGCACCCAGGACGCCGCAAGCGGGCAGGGCGAGCCAGGTGCTGGCGGTGCCAACAACGGTGGCGGTAACGACGGTGGCGGCAACGACGGTGCCGGTGCGCCCGCCGACGGCCAACACCGTGACGGACAGCATGGCGACGGACAGCACGGCGACGGACACGCTAACGCCGATCACCCAGCCGGTGAGCATCCCGCTGGTGCCGCACACGATGGAGCCCGCCCCGAAGGTGCTCCCGCGCCGGGCGGCGAGCGCCCAGCTGGCGCAGCCGGTGCTGGCAGTGGCTCGCGTGCTGGCGCTGGTGCTGGTGCCCGCCAAAACTTTGAGGTGACGGTATTGAACAACTCCACCGTTTCCGGCCTGGCACACCGCGTGACCCAATCGCTGGAGCGCGAAGGACTCAAAACCCGCGAATCCGGCAACCTGCCGGGAGGGGATAAAGTCTTGCCAGAAAACACCGTCTTTTTCCCAGCCGGTAACGCCGCTGCTGAGCAACGCGCCCGCGAGCTCGCCGACCGCGTCGGCGGTATCGCCCGCGAAAACACCGATTACTTGCCGCGCGAAGCCACCGACAATGATGGTCTGACCATGGTGCTGGTCGGAGAGGTTGCACTCTAATGGCGTCGACGCCGAAATCCTCCACCGAGGTGTTCAAACGCTCGGACAAACCCACCGTCGGTGTCGAATGGGAAGTCGCGCTGATCGATCCCGAAACCTGGGATCTTGCGCACCAGGCGGAGGCCGTCATCGACACCGCTCGGCGCATCCAGCCGGATATCCACCTGGAAAAAGAATTCCTGCAAAACACCATCGAACTTGTCACCGGTATCTGCGATACCATCCCGCAAGCTGTGGCTGAGCTCGACCGCGATCTCGCGGTGGTTCGTCAGGCCGCAGCAGAGCACGGCTTGTTGCTGTGGTCTTCTGGTGGCCACCCATTTTCGGATTTCCGTACCAACCCTGTCAGCGCGAAAATGACTTACGCCGAGATCATCGAGCGCACCCAATACTGGGGAAGCCAAATGCTGATCTGGGGCACCCACGTGCACGTCGGCATCCGGCACGAAGATCGCGTCTGGCCGATCATCAACGCCATGATGACAAAGTTCGCACACCTTCTTGCGCTTTCGGCGTCCTCGCCAGGGTGGGACGGCATCGATACCGGCTATGCGTCGAATCGCACCATGCTCTACCAACAATTGCCGACCGCCGGCCTGCCACCAGCGATCAACACCTGGGAGGAATGGCAGGCCTACATGCACGACCAGGCGGCTTCCGGGGTGATCAGCCACACCGGCTCGATGCACCTGGATATTCGCCCGGCATCCAAGTGGGGCACGATTGAGGTGCGGGTTTCTGATGCCTCGTCGAACCTGCGTGAGTTGTCCGCGATCACCGCGCTGACGCACTGCCTGGTGGTCTATTACGACCGCATGTTGGATGAGCAGCTTGCCGACGGCGACACAAATAACCAGCTGCCTAGCCTGCAGCCGTGGCATATCGCGGAAAACAAATGGCGCGCCGCCCGCTACGGGTTAGATGCGCTGGTGATTACCTCGCGTGATACCCACGAGCGTTGGGTGAAAGATGAACTCGCTGATCTTGTCGACGAGCTAGCCCCGATCGCAGAAGAACTCGGCTGCGCTGACGAACTGCAGCTGGTGGCAGAAATCGTCGACAAGGGTGCCGGGTACCAACGCCAGCGGCAGCGCTTCGCGCAAGCTGGGGGAGACTGGAAGAAGGTCGTGGAGGCTACAGCCAACGAGATGAACACGTGGCGCCCGCTGGGAGCTGCGGAGATTTCAGAAACCGACTAGCTGGCTAGCCGGCGTCGACAAGCTAGCCCTTGCGCCTATCCCTTGCGCGGGTCTTTTTTGCGCAGCGTGCGCTTAGCTGGGCGGTCGTTGCGCGACATCGCAGAATCCGGCGCGTACAAACCTTCACGACGCCCGATGCGGCCCAGGCGCTGCGCGGTAACCGGGCTGGTCAGCAGCGCGAAAATCACCAGCAAAAACAGCACCCCGATATCGGACTGCCAGCCGTTGTCGTAATCCACGACCACCAGGTGGATTCCGGCGCCGATGATGCACATGATCAGCCCGGCGGTCTGCGGTTTGGTCACCGCGTGCACGCGCGACATCGTATCGCCAAAACGGGCCACCCCGATGGCGGCAGAAAAGACGAAAATTGCGCCCACGGTGACTAACACCAGGGAGACGACGTCGGCAAGCAAAGCCCAATTCATGATTAACTCACATCCCTTTTCCGGAAACGCGTGACGGCAACGGTGGAAATAAACGCCAGCATCGCGATGACCATCATGGCGTAGACCACGGTGGAATTTTTCGTCCACGCAATATAGGTGGCGCCTGCGCATTGCATCATCGCGACCATGCCATCCAGACCAATGAGCCGGTCCAGCGAATTCGGCCCGACGATAATGCGCCACACCGTGATTGCCAAGGCCGCGCTGATCAGTAATGCGGGGAAGATCATTAGCGTGGTATACAGCTCTCGATCCATGGGCTAGGTCCTTTCGAAGATCTCGATCATGCGGGCTTCGAGGATTTTGACGCGCTCGAGTTCTTGCTCGATGCGCTCGTCGTTATCCGCGTCGAGCAGGTGAATCGTCAGCGTGCGGTTGGCAATATCAATATCCGTGACTGCGCCGCCAGGCTGCAGGTTGTACAACGTGACTGCTATGACCAAAATGAATTCGCTGGACACCCGCATCGGGGCGGTGACAATTGCGGTTTTCGGCAGCTCTTTCGGGCGTAGCGCCAGATATGCCACGTGCAGTGAGGCTCTGAGCAGTTCGACAACGAATACCACCAAAAACCATGCCAGTTTGTGCCAGGAGACGTGCAGGCCAGCAACGGGCATCGCGGGCAGTGGTAGGAGGTAGACCACGAGCGTGCCGACGATTAACCCAGCGACGATATTGCCCCAGCTAATCTCGCCGACCAGGATGATCCACATGATTACCAGCCAGGTGATAAACCATGGGCGGAAGCGGTTACGCAGGCCCTTAGGTACACGCTTTCTTAAGTGAGCTTCGCGGGCTGGGCTCTTTTGCGATTCATCGCGGGCCCGGTTTTCCTGCGAGTCCTGTGTCCTGGTTCCCATTAGGAATCGCCTCCTTTGACGGATGTACGGGACTCAGTAGCAGACTCAGCAGCAGACTCTGTGCGTTCTTCAGACTCTTCCCGACGATCCTCGCCGTCGTCGAGCCGCTCGAGTTCCAGGTTGCGCGTCGGCTCGCTCGGATCGGTGCCGAGCACCGCGGTGCGGTAAATGTTGACGTCCTGGGTGGAATTGGCAGCACGGTCGGTGATGCTGGCGATAGGGCCAGCCACGACACTGATCGCGGTGGATGCGAGTACCAGCATCGCGGTCGCAGCGATCATGCCGAATGGTGTGCGTCCGACGGATTCGCGCTCGGAGAACTCCACTTCCTGGGTGATATCCGCCAAAGGGGCGGGGCGGGCGATGGCCATGTTGCCTTCCGGGGCGTCTTTTCGGTCGCGGAGGAAGCCCTTGGACCAGACCATGATCATCACGTAGAGCGTCAGCAGGGAGGTCACCACGGCACCGCCGATCAGTACCCAGGACATCCAAGTATTGGCTTCGGCACCAGCATGGAAGAGCATGACTTTGCCCATGAAGCCGGAAAACGGCGGGATGCCGCCCAGGTTGAGTGCCGGGATGAGGTACAGCACGGCGATAATCGGTGCGGTATACATCAGCGATCCCAACCGGCGCAGCGACGATGTGCCCGCGTGGCGTTCGATCAAGCCGACGACCAGGAACAACGCGGTTTGCACCAAAATGTGGTGCACCATGTAGAAGATTGCACCGGATAGGCCTTGCGAGCTGCCTAGGCCGATACCGAAGATCATGAAACCGATGTGTGAGACCAGCGTGAACGACAGCAAACGTTTGATATCGTTTTGCGCCATCGCGCCCAAGATACCGATGAGCATCGTGGCTAGGGCGACGATCATCAGCAGCGAATCCAAGCTGCCGTCGGTGAACACGGTGGTGCGCATGCGGATGATGGCGTAGACACCAACCTTGGTCAACAGGCCCGCGAACACGGCGGTGACCAGCGATGGGGCGGTGGGGTAGGCGTCGGGAAGCCAGGAATCCAGCGGGAAAACCGCGGCTTTAATACCGAAGGCGACCAACAACACGCCGAAAATAGCGGCTTGCGTGCCACCCGGAATATCTTCCATGCGCTGGCCAATCTGGGCCAGGTTCACCGTACCGACGGCTGCATAGGTTACGGCAATGCCTAACAGGAACACCATGGAGCTGGCCATCGAAACCATCACATAACCCACACCGGCACGAACGCGCGATGGGGAAGCGCCCAGCGTCATCAAGACATACGAGGCCACCAGGAAGATTTCGAAGCCGACGTAGAGGTTGAACAAGTCACCTGCCAGGAATGACAGGTTCACGCCCATCGTCAGCAGCATGTACGACGGCAGAAAAACCGCGACGGGCTCATCCTTCGTGTCATCGCGGATGCCCTGCGCGATGGCGAACCACATCACCGCAAACAAAATGATGGAGCTGACGAACAGCATCATCGTCGACAAGCGGTCAGCGACCAGAGTGATGCCCAGTGGGGCGTCCCAACCGCCGATCTGCAGGGTTTGGATGCCTTCGCCGTCGACGACGATGAGCATGGTTGCAGAGAGCACCGCGAGTGCCAACAGAGTGAAGAACACGAAGGCACGGCGTACGTTGAGCATGCGTGGGAACAACAGACACCCGGCCGCTGCAAGCGCGGGAAGGATCACCGGCAGCGGGATCAAAAAAGGCATGTATGGGAGTACTGCCTCGGTGAGGGGTTCAAGTCTAGTCATCGGCGCCTTCCGTTCCTTTGGCGTCTTCGACGGGCTTTTCAAACGACTCTGGGCCGAAGCGGTCGCCTTCTTCGGTGGCGCGCCCAGTCTTCGGGTCGTCGGAGGCGTCGTGGTCTGGGCCGGCGGCAGCGTTGATCGGCCGGGCGGCAATCGCTGCGTCCTCGTGGTCGTCTTCGACGACGTCGGCAGAACGGTAGCGGTACTGGCGGTAAGCCAAGGAAAGCAAGAATGCCGTAAGCGCCATGGCGATCACGATCGCAGTCAGGATCATGGCTTGGGCCAGAGGATCAGCTTCCCGGTCCGGGTAGAGCGCGGATTCGCTGCCGGTAATCGGTGGTGATCCGGCGGGGCCGCCAGCTTGCAGAATCAGCAGATTCGCGGCGTTGCCGACCAGCAGCAAACCAAGCACGATTTTCGTGACCGCGCGGTCGAGCATCAGATAGACCCCGGCGGCGAGCATCACCCCGGAGGCGAGTAGCAGGAACAGGTTCGCTTCCATTAGCTACGGCTCCTTTCTCCGGATTCTCCAGCGGTGGTGACTGCTTGGGTTTTTCCAGCGGTGGTGGCTGCTTGGGTTTTTCCAGCGGTGGTGGCTGCTTGTGATTTGCGTTGGGCAGCCTTCTGTTCGTTTTTACGCTGCTCGTTTTTGCGCTTGAGGTTCTTCGCGCGATCACGTGCGCGCTGCTTGCGCTCTTCTTCTTCCAGATCCAGTTGCGTACCCAGGGAGGTGAGCACGTACATCGTCATGCCAATCACGATCAGGTACACCGCAGCGTCGAAAATTAATGCGGACGGCAAGGAGACCGCACCGATGACAGGGATGTCCACCGACGCGTAGTACGACGTCAGCGGCGGATCGCCGAAGGCCATTGGTACCAGGGCCGAACCGGTAGAAAGCAGCAGGCCGAAGAAGAACAACCGTGCGGGATCGACGGGCAAGGTCTCTTCCAATTCGGCGCGACCACCAGCGACATACCGCAAGGAAAGAGCCAGGGCAGCGACCAAGCCGCCAGCGAAGCCACCGCCTGGGGCGTTGTGGCCGGCGAAGAAGAAATACACCGATAGTGCCATCATCGACGGGAAAAGCACGCGCGTGGCCACATCGACCATGATCGAGCGGTTTGCTGCACGTTCTGTTTCTACTTGGGCGGCCAGCCAGCGGCGCGACACCGCAGTGAGGATCGGCCGACGGGAATGCCGGACAAACGAGTTGGTGCGGAAGACCAGCGAGGCCACACCGAGCGAGGCGATGATCAGCACGATGGTTTCGCCCATCGTGTCCCAGGCGCGGAAATCCACCAGGATCACATTCACGGTGTTCAAACCGTGCGAGATTTGTTCTGCCAGTGCCGGCATCGGCTCGGAAATCAGTGGTGCCGTGCGCGCGTTCATGGCGAACAATGCGACGGTGACCACGGAAAATGCCACTGCGATGGACAGCCAGGCGCGGAAACGGTTGAACTGCGGGCTGCCACGCCATTCCACATTGGTCGGCATTTTTCGCAGCACCAACATGAAAATGACCATCAGCACGGTTTCCACCAGCACCTGGGTCAAAGCCAGATCAGGGGCGCCATACATGGCAAAAATAAACGCCAAGAAGTAACCGGTGACACCGACCAAGATCACCGCTGAGAGCCGGTTGTGCATGACGGTTGCGGCGATCGCGGCAGCAATGATCGCTACCGCGGCCCCGGCTTGCCATGGTGATTCGCCCAGGTTCAACCGGATATTCGTCCTGTCACCCAGCAGCAGCGCGACCAGAGGCAACACGGTGAGCATGACGAAAATGACACCCAGGTTGTACTGCAGGGAACCGCGCTGGGTTGAGGCAGTCAAACGCAGCGAAATCCTACGCAGTCGGTTCAGAATGGCGTAGTAGGCGTCGTTTGCATTGCCCAACGCCGGGTAATCGAAATGAGCTTTCGCGAGTGCCTGGCGCTGCCAGTGCAGAATGAATCCGGTAACGAGAATGCCCGCCGAAATTGCAAGCGGCAGCGTCCAACCATGCCACAGCGCCAGATCTGTCGCGTGCGCGGCTGCTTCGCTGTGACCCGCGCCAGTTAGGTGCGCATACTCGGAATCTAAGTGTTGGTTAATGGCATTGGAGATGATGATCGGACGCAGACCGAAGAAGATGGTCAACCCCACCAGTACTGCCGGTGGGCCCCAGAGCAGCACCGTGATTGGTTTCATCTGGGTGACTTCCTGGCATATGCCGCCGCCAGTGGGGTGGGTGGGTTTCTTGCTTGCAAACGCACCATAAATCACCCGGATGGAATAAGCGACCGTGAACACGGAGCCGACGACGATGAGCACCAGCATCAATTGCCGTGGGGTGCCCACCAGAAGGTCTTCATGCAGCACAGCCTCCAGAGCCGCTTCCTTGGCGACGAATCCTAGCAACGGGATCACACCAGCCATCGAGGCCGCTGCCAGAATAGCGATGACTGCTAACAGCGGTTGCTTGCGGCCCAAACCGGAGAGATTGAAAATATCGCGGGTTCCGGTGGAATGGTCGATCGCGCCGACGACCATGAACAACGTCGCTTTGAACAGCGAGTGCGCGACGGTCAGTGCCAGACCTGCCAGCATGGCTTCGCGCGAACCGATGGCCACCACTGAGGTGATAAAACCGAGCTGGGAGACGGTACCGTAGGCCAGAATCAGCTTCAGGTCGCGCTGCTTTAGCGCCATCCAACCGCCGAGCAGCATGGTGAACAAGGCCAGCGGAATGATCAGCGCGTGCCAGGTAGAAACCTGGGCAAAATCAGGTGCAAGGCGCGCAACCAAATAGATTCCTGCTTTGACCATCGCCGCAGAGTGCAGGTAAGCCGAAACCGGGGTTGGTGCGGCCATGGCACCAGGCAGCCAGAAATGAAACGGCGCGATCGCAGATTTCGACAGTGCGCCGATGATGACCAGCACGATAGACACCCCGATATACGGCACGTCTGTCAGGTCCGTGTTTGCGGCAAACTGGCTGAGTTCTGAGAACCGCCACGTGCCGGTGGTTTGCCCCAGCAACACGATGCCCACCAGCATCGTCAGGCCGCCGAGCACGGTGACCATCAAAGCTTGGCCTGCTGCACGACGCGAGGAGGCGCGTTCGCCGTAATAGGAAACCAGCAGGAAAGACAGCACGGAGGTTGCTTCCCAGAAGATGTACAGCAACAGGAAGTTATCTGAGCTGACCAGGCCCATCATTACGGCAGCGAAGGCCATCATTTGGCCTGCGAACATGGCCAGGCGTCGCGTTGTGGAAGTGAAATACCCCCAGCAATACAGCATCACCAGTGCACCCACCCCGGTGATGATCAGCCCAAACAATGCGGATAAGGCATCGATGCGCAGGTTGATATTCAGATGGATTTCCGGCACCCAGGCCAGCGAATACTGCAGCGTGCCATCACCGGAAAAGGTATCGTTAACGAAGTGCTGCAGCAACCAAAAAAATCCTGCTGCGGGCACTGCCGCGAGCAAGGCGAAGGCTGGACGGCCCAACCAGTGGATCAGAAGCGGCGCCAGGATCGCGGCGCAGGCTAGGGAACCAAGCAGGATGAGCACAACGAATTCCGCCTCCTATTTTGCACGCGGGCAAGGGAACATTTTACGAGTTTAGCGGATATGCAGACGCGTCAACAGAAGTGCTTCTGCCAGAGCCAAGCGTTCAATTTCTTCTGGATCGACAGATTCGTTGCTCGAATGAATCGCCGAAGCTGATTCCGCCACCCCGTACAACCCAAATTCCGCGTCGGGGAATTTTTCTGCAAGTTTCACCGTCAATGGAATCGAACCGCCTGTGCCAATCATTTCGGTCTCCTGGCCGTAGGCTTCGGCGATGCATTCGCTGAGCAACCCGAATATCTTCCCGGAGGTATCTGCCGAAAACGACGGGTTCGCCGAGGTGATCTCGACATCGATGTGCGCACCCCAACTGATGTTTTCCCGTAGATGTGTGGCAACTTTTTCTGCCGCCTGCCGGGTATCAACCCCAGGCGGTACTCGCAGATTGAGCTGCGCCGACGCGGTAGCCGGAACGGCGTTGATCGCTTCTTCTACCGGAGTCGAGCTAAAACCGGTGATCGTAACCGCTGGTCGCGCCCAAACCAGATCAGCCATCTCATCATCGTTTGCGCCGAGCATGTCGACGCCTTCGAGCAGACCAGCCGCATCGCGGGCTTCGTCTTCTTCCACTGGGTAGGGGCTACCGTCCCACTGCTGGTCCTGGCCAAGCCCCTGCACCGCCACCTGGCCGTCGTCATCATGCAAGGTGGCCAACACGCGTACCAAAGCAGCCACAGCGTCCGGGGCCGCGCCACCGAATTGACCGGAGTGAACGGGGGCTTCCAGCGTGTCGACGGTAACGGTTAGCTGCCCGCCGCCGCGCAGGCTGGTGGTGAGCGTCGGCAAGCCAGCCTGACCGGATGCGGTATCGGCGATGCAGATCAGGTCGGCGTCGAAAAGCTCCGGGCGTTCGTCGACAAGATCCTGCAGGCCCTGTCCGCCGCGCTCCTCGGAACCTTCGCAGACCAGGATGATGCCCGCATCGCAACCGCCGACAGCATCGACGGCGCGGATCGCGGCCAAGTGCATGAGGAAATTACCTTTACAATCGGCCGAACCACGCGCGTACCAACGTCCATCGCGCTCGGTGAGGATGAACGGGTCAGACTCCCATTCCTCCGGGGTGGAGATATCGACGATGTCATGGTGGCAATACAACAGCACTGTCGGGGCGTTATTTTTCGCAGCTCGCTTGCCGACGATCGCCGGCGAGCCGTCGCTGGTGTCGATGATTTCAGTTTCGAGGCCACGCTCAACCATCAGATCGCGGATCATCGATGCGCTGCGCTGGATGTCTTTGCTGTGCTCGTCATTCAGCGCCAACGAGGGAATGGTGCATAGCTGTGCCAAGTCGCCGAAAGTGCGCTGGCGTTGCGCGTTGATGTGATGGCGCAGCGCGTGCGCGAGGTGTTCGTGGTTCGGATTGGAAGGATCATGGTAGCTGGACACGGCAGTTACCCTTCGCTGTTGGCGCCAGTGGATTGCGCAGCCATACGGATGATGAACAGCGCTTCGGTGGTGGCCAAGCGGATGATTTCTTCGGGGTCGACCGATTCATCCGGCGAGTGGATCGTGGTTTGCGGCTCGCACAACCCGTAGACGGCGATATCGGCATCCGGGTTCGTCTCGGCCAAAGCGGTGGTCAGTGGGATGGACGCGCCATTGCCGGTGTTCTGTACCTCGCGGCCGAAAGCGGTGGCCATAGCGGATTCGAAGATCTCGAAGGCAGGGGATTCCGTGCTGGTAGAAAACGGGCTGAAGACATCTTCTGCCGTGACCTCGATGTGTGCATTGAAAGGCACGGCATCGCGGATTTGTTGCGCGGCAGCGTCAACCACGTCCTGCGTGTTCAGGTGGAACGGCACGCGCAGATTCACCACGGCTTCTGCGTGGTGGGTGACGGCATTGACGACGTCGGCAGTCGGCCGGGAGCTAAAGGCGGTAATCGTTGCTGCCGGGCGCGACCACAACTGCGAGGCAACTTCCACATCCGTGTCCTTGCCATGCAGTCCGACGCCCTCGAGAACGCCGGCATCGGAGCGGAAAGTCTGCGGGTCGTAGCTGGCGCCATCCCAGTGCCACTGCGGCTCGTCGGTGGGCTCAAAACCGGTGATGACGGTGTGGCCAGACTCATCGTAAAGCGACTGCAAAGCGCGCATCAAAGCCAAGGTGGCATCCGGGGCCACGCCACCAAACATGCCGGAATGCACCGGGGCACGCAGTGTGTCAACGGAGACCTTGAGCTGTGCACCGCCACGCAGGGCAGTGGTGATGGTGGGAGTGCCGGATGCGACGTTGCCACCATCAGCGATGAGCATGACATCCGCCTGGAACAGCTCTGGGCGCTGCTTGATCAGTTTGTCCAGGCCGTCGCCGCCTTGCTCCTCCGAACCTTCGACGAGCACGCGTAGGTTGATTCCCAGGTTGTCCAGGCCGACGGTGGCATCGACGGCGCGCAGGCCAGCCAAGTGCATCGCCAGTGACCCCTTGCAATCGGCGGCGCCGCGGGCATACCAGCGGCCGTCGCGCTCGGTCAGGGTGAACGGGTCTGCGGTCCATTCGGCAGGATCGCCGGCTAGGACGACGTCGTAATGCGAATACAGCAATACCGTCGGTGCGCCCTCGATCTGTGGGGTGGATGCGAGATAGGTGGTGGAACCGTCGGAAGTTTGGATGGCATCGACCTGCAGTCCAGCTTCGGCGAGTGCTGCGTCGACCCAGTTTCCGGCATTGGCGTGCTCTTCTTTGAGCTGCGGGTTGTCTGGCAGATAGACGGAATTGAAAGCGATGAGTTCTGCGAGTTGCGAGAAAATCTCTGCACGCTGGCCGCGAATGTGCTCGGCCACAGCCTTTTCGTTATCGGCGGAGCTGAGATTTTCGGCAAAGCTGAGGTTGCTGCTGTCAATGTTCATGCTCGCTAACCTAGCAGGAAAGCTGCGCGAGACGCCGTCGGAAAAATCTTGCACTCGGGCAGGGTGAGTGCCAGAATGGTTGCTAGCACTTCCGGTAGTGGAGTGCTAAACCACTACTAATAGACCTATCACGCAGGTGAGGATGGTGCACACTCACACCATTCGTGCCGTCGCGGGCGCCTGGCGTGATCGTTCCCGTGAGTGTTGTCCTTCACCAATAAAAGGAGCACAAAACACATGGCAAAGCAGATTGCTTTCGATGAAGAAGCACGCCGTGGCCTAGAGCGCGGCCTGAACACGCTGGCCGACGCCGTCAAGGTCACCCTGGGACCAAAGGGACGCAACGTCGTCCTCGAAAAGTCGTGGGGCGCGCCGACGATCACCAACGATGGTGTCTCGATCGCTCGTGAAATTGAGCTGGATGAGCCTTATGAAAAGATCGGCGCAGAGCTGGTCAAAGAGGTAGCGAAAAAGACTGACGACGTCGCCGGTGACGGCACGACGACCGCTACCGTGCTGGCGCAGTCGCTGGTGAAAGAAGGCCTGCGCAACGTCGCTGCCGGTTCCAACCCAATGGGGATCAAGCGTGGTATCGAAACCGCTACCAAGGCTGTGGTGGAGCGTCTGCTGGCATCTGCCAAGGAAGTAGAAACCCAGGAGCAGATCGCGACCACCGCGGGTATTTCGGCGGCTGATCCTGCGATTGGCGAAAAGATCGCCGAAGCCATGTACACCGTCGGCAATGGCCAGGTGAACAAGGATTCCGTTATTACCGTCGAAGAATCCAACACCTTTGGCGTAGACCTCGAGGTCACCGAAGGTATGCGCTTCGACAAGGGCTACATCTCCGCATATTTCGCCACCGACGTTGAGCGTGGCGAGGCTGTGCTGGAAGACCCATACATCCTGCTGGTTTCCGGCAAAGTCTCCAACATTAAAGAATTGGTTGGTCTGCTGGAAAAGGTCATGCAGTCCAACAAGCCACTGCTGATCATCGCCGAGGATGTCGAGGGCGAAGCCCTGTCCACCCTCGTCGTGAACAAGATCCGCGGCACCTTCAAGTCCGTTGCCGTGAAGGCTCCGGGCTTCGGTGACCGTCGCAAGGCAACCCTGCAGGACATGGCTATCTTGACCGGCGGCCAGGTTATCTCCGAAGAGGTTGGCCTGTCCCTGGAGACCGCCGACATCTCCCAGCTGGGTACCGCGCGCAAGGTTGTCGTCACCAAGGACGAGACCACCATCGTGCAGGGCGCTGGCGAGCAGGCACAGATCGACGGCCGCATCAAGCAGATCCGCGCAGAGATCGAAAACTCCGATTCCGATTACGACCGCGAGAAGCTGCAGGAGCGCCTGGCGAAGCTGTCCGGCGGCGTTGCCGTGCTGAAGGTCGGTGCTGCTACCGAGGTCGAGCTCAAGGAACGCAAGCACCGCATCGAAGACGCCGTGCGTAACGCCAAGGCTGCTGTCGACGAGGGCATCGTCGCCGGCGGTGGCGTGGCCCTGCTGCAGGCTGCTTCCGCCCTGGATGCGCTGGAGCTGACAGGTGACGAAGCCATCGGTGTGAAGATCGTCCGCGAAGCACTGTCCGCACCGTTGAAGCAGATCGCCTACAACTCCGGCCTGGAACCAGGCGTAGTTGCCGATAAGGTTTCCCGCCTGAACCCAGGCGAAGGCCTGAACGCTGCCACCGGTGAATACGTCGATCTGATGGCTGCTGGCATTAACGACCCAGTCAAGGTCACCCGTTCGGCTTTGCAGAACGCTGCTTCCATCGCAGCGCTGTTCCTGACCACCGAGGCTGTGGTTGCGGATAAGCCAGAACCAGCTGGTGCCGACGCTGCTGCTGGTGCCGACCCAATGGGTGGCATGGGCGGCATGATGTAAACAGCTGCCGCTGTATAGCTCGCAGGCTGTGTCGCATGACGCAGTGAGTTGCTAACTGTAAGCGCCGTTTCCCGAGTAATCTGGGGAGCGGCGCTTTTTGCGTGCGTAACGGGTGACTTAAGGGGGGGGATTTAGGGCCGTGAGCAAAGGACCTACGGGCGAGTAGCTGAGCATCAAAGATATACGGAGCCGTGGATAAGCGGCCGTATATAAACGATAATTGTTGCTTTCTAGGTCAAACCCATTCACCCATAAGAGGGTAAGACGCAAAGGGTGGGGTTTGGTGGCGAATAAGTGGTGGTCGGAATCTTCCGATGGGAGTTGTTGCGTGAGGTATGGATTGCGATTCGCTGAAAATCAGCTGCAGCCACCCTGTGACCTGCAGGTTTATTTCGGTAAGCATTCCCTATGGATTCGGGCTAACCGTTAAATACTGGTTAAGGTTGGGTGGAAAGCGAAAGTAGTGGGTATGCCATATTTTTTATATTTAGCGAAATTGTCGTAGGTGCTTGACTTTTCTTCGAACTGTGTCACAATAAGACCCAGGACGCCCTGAGGCGTCAGGAAATTGAACATCTACCCTGGGATCGCCGGGGGAATCCTCATGAGGAGAAATTCATGAACGTTGAAATGATCCAGGAACAGCTGAACAACGCAGTTACCTTCTTCAAGGCTTTCGAGAACATCAGCAAGGGCTTGGAATTCTTCTACACCCCACAGGCTGAAGGCAAAGAAGCTACCGGTATCTATGGAGCTATCAAGGGTGCCTTTGAGCCACTGAGCTCCAGCTCCTCGAACGCTCCAGCTGCTAAGTAATCATCTCACGGCCAAGCTGCCGGTAATTCTTGTGAGTGATTAACCATCACTCCTTTCACTTCATATTTCTTCCAAGGAGATAAACATGAACACTCTTGTAGAGACTTCCTCCAACTTCGTTGCGATGTCCGTTAACTTCAAGGACATCTTCGGCGCTTTCAAGAGCATCGTTGAAGGCTTCGAGGGCCTGGCGAAGCTGGCTAAGTAATCGCCAATACCCCGAAGGCTAGATAGCCACCAGGGTTAAGCTCTCTCTCCTATCCGGAGGGGGAGCTTTTTGCATGTTGCATGCCGGAAAAGTTTGCAGTGAACAATGTGTAAACACTTAGTATTTATCCCAACACTTGCGACAGAAAACACACAGCGGGCTAGACTGGCACCATGGCAGCCGATTTTGAAGATGAACTCCCCACCATCGACCTTGCAGAAACCGACGGCTACATCGTCGATGACTCCGACGAAGACGATCCCGCACTGATCACCCCCAGCGGCGAACCCGTCGACACGTGGCGGGAAAACTATCCGTATGACGAGCGCATGACGCGCGAAGAATACGAACGCACCAAACGCGCGCTGCAAATTGAGCTGCTGAAATTCCAAAACTGGACAAAAGAAACCGGCCAACGCCACATCATTCTTTTCGAAGGCCGCGATGCCGCCGGCAAAGGCGGAACCATCAAACGATTCAACGAGCACCTCAACCCCCGCGGCGCACGCACCGT
>NZ_JAPJNQ010000110.1 GCF_030826625.1 Corynebacterium sp.
GAAGAGGCTTGGTCATTCCTTTTAGCTTTCGGTAGACAGCAGGACTGCTCGGCTATGCAGAGCCAATGAGGTTCTGAAATTCTTGCCGCTTTTCTGTATTCAGTGTGGCAAATTGCCATTGCTTATCAGGGGTAGCAGCCTCGACAATCTGGGCCATCGTGGCATGCTCCTGGAACTCATGCTTATTCAGTGACCAGAAACCGGGCGCATCCTGCTCAGATAAGATGAGAACTCGTAATTCGAAAGTATCGTTTTGCTTGCTGTCGTTCCAAACAGGGATAACAACTTTTTGCTCACCTGCATCGAAATAGCGCTGAGCAGCGTGCTGAATACTTACAGCAAGGGTCGTATCTAAAGCTGGGATGATGACAGGCATGTTGCTGGCTCCGATTTCGGTCAAAAAACGATTCCGCTCATCGTTTTGCCGGAGGGCAGACCGGAAAACCTCCGCTACGGCTATACGTTTGCGGTAAGTCTGCTTTTTCAGCTCGTTCATTGCTTGCCTTTCTCCCAGCGGTCTAAGTATTCGAAAGGGTTGTGGGTTGTATAGGCCTGACCCCCGGAAAGTGGACACGTTGGGGATTAACTATGCTGCTTTAGTCAGTGTAGCTAAAGCCCCGGCTTCAAAGACATCACGAGCTACAAGATTGCACCAGGAGTGCCGCCTGCGGGTGTTGTAGCGCATGCACCATCGAAAGCCTCGGAACGATCTCTGTACTACGGAAGTAGGAGTAAATCGTCGGTAATCATGTCTGTGGTCCGTTTTGCAAATAGTGAACGAAAAAGGCCGGTTTTAGGGCGCTTATTTGCAAAACGGACCATACGCTGGTCGACGCCCCGACAAGACGCACTTTTTGTTGCAAATTCACCCATGAAAATGCTGCGGATGCACTTTCCCCCTTGACGTATGCCGCACGGCAGGCGGACTGCATCACGGAAGCCTATGGGGTCTGGAATAGCTAGACAGCTTGGTCTACCTACTGCCTCGATTGCACTCTTTATCCCAAGGTGAATCAATAGACCGAACGGTCTTGTGTGTAGCTTTCTTATGTGGTCTAATTAGCGGGCTTCGCTTTAGAACTGAAGGAAACTCACGATTATGACAAACCTACGATGGCGCATGAAAGTGCTCGCAGCAGCGATGGGTGGCGCGATGGTGCTCTCCTTAGCCGCTTGCGCGAACACCTCTGATTCGGCTGACACGGGCATGGTTACCTACGTGGAACCGAATATGTTTAATAACCTTTATCCACCTTCCGGCGGTTATTACCCAAATGGTGGAGTGCTTAACAACATTACGGACCGGCTGCTGTGGCAAGACCCGGAAACCTTAGAGCTGCACCCGTGGATTGCAGAAGAATTACCGCAAGCAAATGCGGATAATACGGAATTCACGTTTCGAATCCGCCGGGGCGTTACTTACTCCGATGGTTCTGTGCTTGATGCCGCGAACGTGAAGAAGAACTATGACCTCTACGCGAAAGGCGATGACGCGCGCTTATTAACGCCCTCCGAACAGCTTCCGAATTACGACAAAGCCGAAGTCATTGACGAATACACGGTGAAGTTTTATTTCACGAAGCCATCCCCAGGCTTCCCACAAGCGACGTCAGTCATGAACCAAGGGCTGCTGTCCAACGAAACCTTGGACCTCGACGATTCTGGTTTTGCCCCAGGCAATGCCACAGCGATTTCCGGTTCTGGTCCTTTCTTCATCGACGCAGAAGAACTCGGCACAAAACTGGTGTTGAAGGCACGTGACGATTACCAGTGGGCACCACCGGCCCGGGGCGATCAGCAAGGCCCGGCAGACATTGCCGGGGTGAATATCGTGTTAGCTGAAGAAGATTCCGTCCGTGTCGGTTCTCTCGTCGCTGGGCAGTCTGATGTGGCCCGCCAGATTGAAGCACCAGATGAAAAACACTTAAAGGATCAGAATCTACAGATTCTCGCGGCCCCCACGCGCGGCGTCAACAATAGCTACCACTTCCATTTCCGGCATCCTCTCGTGGAAGACATCCGGGTCCGGCGGGCACTCATTCACGCCATCGATCGCGACAATATCCTGCGCACCCTTTATTCGGACTCGTACCCGAAAGGCGCATCGATCTTGGCGCGCACCGCAATTGGCTTCCAAGACGAGTCAGAACACTACGCCTACGATCCAGAGAAAGCAGGGCAATTGCTCGACGACGCAGGCTGGGAGCGCGGCTCCGACGGGATCCGTACTAAAGAAGGCCAACGGCTTTCCCTGACCTTCAACGAAGCCGTGCCGCAACCGCGGTCGCGGGAGATGTTTACCAAAGCTCAAGAGATGCTGAAAAGCATTGGGGTAGAAGCGCATTTGTACCCAGGCGATCGTTCAGCCCAAACCAAGGCAATGAAGGATCAGGAGCTCGTGCAAGTACGGCACACTATGACCGGACGCGCAAACGTCGACACGCTAGCTACCTGGCTAGATGGCGCCGGGCGAAATTCTTTCCTGAACTACGATGCAGAAACCGGTAGTTACGGTGATGAGCAGTTGCAAGCGCTGGTGGATGACTACTTCCAGCTGACCAGCGAAAAACAACGCCTGGCAAAGGCCACCGAAATGCAAGATTACCTGGCAGAACAAGCCTATATTCTGCCTTTGTTTGAAGAACCACAAGTCTACGGTGCGCAACCGCATGTCGACGGCTTTACGACGGAAGCCATTGGCCGGCCATCGTTTTACGCAGTCGAGATTAACCCTGCACAAGGACGGGGGAAGTAATGAGTCGGAAATCAATATTTGCACGAATCGGCCAGTCCGTTTTAGTTATCTGGGCGACGTTTACGCTGGCGTTTATCTTGCTCAGTGCTTTGCCCAGTGATGCTGTAGCTGCTCGTTACGACAACCCCAATCTAGGCCTTACCCCGGAGCAGCTGGCTGACATTCGGGAGGTTTATGGTGCTGATGAACCACTTATCTCGCGGTATTTTTCTGCTCTCACCGGATTCCTGACTGGCGACTTCGGCTATTCCGTGGCAACAGGTACTGCGGTTTCGGAGATGCTCGCCAGTGCCATCCCGTCGACAATGGCCCTGGCATTGTCCGCGTTTGTGGTGGGCGCAATCCTTGCCTTTGGCATCGCGGTGCTATCTACCTTCGGGCCAATGGCTTGGTTGCGGAGCCTGTCGCGGAGCTTGCCCTCGGTGATGGTCTCAGTGCCCACCTTTTGGATCGGTATTATTTTGATTCAAGTTTTTTCCTTCGGCCTTGGCTGGGTGCCGGTTATCGGTGCGAATTCTGTGCAATCTCTGGTGCTTCCGGTTATTACCTTGGCTATCGCGATATCTGCGCCGCTGGCTCAGGTGCTCATGCGCTCCATCGATGAGGTCATGGATATGCCCTTCGTGCAAGTAGTGCGTGCTAAAGGCGCCAGCGGGGCATGGCTGCTGTGGCGAAATGTATTACGCAACGCCTTCCTGCCGGTATTGACCATGGCCGGACTTACCTTTGGCGAATTAATCGGCGGGTCCGTGGTGACGGAAGCCGTTTTTGCCCGGCACGGCATTGGAGCCTTAACGGTAGATGCGGTTGCCGACCGCGACACCTCGGTGCTGTTGGCGATCGTGGTGCTTGCCGCGGTGGTCTTCGTGCTTATCAACCTCGTGGTTGACCTTCTTTATCCAGTGCTCGACGTGCGCCTGCGGGAGCGTCGCACTGCCGAAAATTCCGCAGCACAACCTTCCGCAGCGCAACCTTCCGCAACTTCTTCAGCTGCACACGCGGCAGGTGCTTCCCGGAATGCCTCAGAACCGCACGAAAAGGGAGAACAAAAATGCAGCTAAAACCCGCACAACTTAAAGTTCGTCCCGGTACAGCTATTTCACTCATCGTGCTTGGCTTGGCAGTGCTGTGCGCATTGGTGCCGCAGTTGTTTACTTCGCAAGATCCGAACCAGGGTGGCGACACCACCGCACTGCTCGCCCCAAGTTTTCAGCATTGGTTTGGCACCGACGCCGTCGGACGTGACCTGTACACCAGAGTTGTCTACGGCGCCCGGCAATCCTTACTCGGGGCACTGCTCGCCGTGCTTTTCGGCCTCGTCGTCGGCACGCTCCTCGGCGTGATCGCAGGGGTAAATAAAGGATGGTTGGATGCAGCGATAATGCGCGTTGTCGATGTGCTGCTATCCATCCCCGCACTTTTGCTTTCCCTGTCGGTGATCATCGTTTTGGGGCACGGCATCTTTAATGCTGCGATTGCAGTGGGCGTTACCTCGGTTGCCACTTTCGCCCGATTAGCCCGTTCACAGGTGCTCAGTGTTGCAGGTGCTGATTTCGTCGAAGCTGCTTACGGCTCGGGCGGAACACCACTGCAAGTACTCATGCGCCATATCCTGCCAAATTCGCTGACCTCAGTGTTCGCCGTTGCCGCTTTGCAATTCGGCCTAGCAATTCTGCAGTTGGCTACCCTGGGATTCCTCGGCTACGGTGCCCCGCCGCCGACGCCAGAATGGGGGCTGTTGATCTCGGAATCACGCGACTATATCGCTACCGCCGGTTGGCTCACCTTGGCACCCGGACTCGTCATTGTTGCTGTGGTACTCGCAGCGAACCACCTCAGCCAGATTTTGCGAAAGGCAGCATAATGTCACTGCTATCTGTTTCTGATCTATCCATTACTTACCGCGCCGAACACGGCGAGGTGGAAGCCGTCAGCGGCATCAACTTTGATGTGGTTCCAGGCGAAATGACGGCCATCGTGGGAGAATCCGGATCCGGAAAATCCACTTCAGCCATGGCCGCGATTGGCCTGCTTGCAGAAAACGCGACAATTGTTTCCGGCTC
>NZ_JAPJNQ010000111.1 GCF_030826625.1 Corynebacterium sp.
GTCGACGACCGCTCGCGTGTAGATATCGGTCAGATCATCGAGGGCAATCCAGCTGAACCAAAAGTTACCGCCGCCGAAGCTGCCGCCGAGCCCGGTAGAAAACAGGGTTTTCAGTAGCGGAAGCAATCCTGAACTGCCTGACAGTGCCACGCCGGTGCGCATATTCACCACTCGTTTCCCAGCGTCTGCTGCGGGTGCGCAGGCGCGCTCCCAGTCGGAGACGACGTCGGCGAGAAATCCCTCACCGCGTTCGGAATTCTCGCTGAGTAATTCCGCGCCCCGGTCGGGGCCGTAGTATCCGATCGCAGAGGCACAGACCATCGTCGTCACTGATGCAGAATCAGCGACGAGACGAGCCAACTTGTAAGTCGGATCCACACGGGAATCCCGGATGTCTTGTTTATGCGAATCATTGAAGCGCCCAAAAATCGGTTCGCCGGCGAGGTGAATCAAGACCTCCACGCCATCAAGCAGGTGCGAAGAAGGATAAGAGGTATTCCAGTGTCGTTGCCCAGCCTTTGCCTCGCCACGGACGAGTTCGATGACGGTGTGTCCTGCCGTCGTCAATTGTGCTTTCAAGCTGCGACCGACTGAGCCGTGCGCTCCCGTCATGGCGATGACTTGTGGGCTAGCTGATGTGAAGTCCGTGCCTCCGGCGAGTGAACGGAGAAATTGAAGGTCAGCGATCAACTGGCGCTGGCGATAGGCGAAGAATGGCTTTAAGAGATTCGCTGGGGCTCGGGTATGCACTGTATCGGTCACGAGCGTGGTGCCGGGTTGTTCCCCGTCTGCGAAATGGTGATCGTGGCGCCACTGCGCGAGTTTGCGAATGGGGGAATTCACGCAAATATCAGTGAACGAAACTTCGGGTTGGAAACGTGTGAGGTCATGGCGTGCGATCCATTTCAGTCCCGCAGGCAGACGGAATATAGTCGTGCCATCGGCAAGCGAGGCTGCTTCTGTATGCGGCGTCATCGCTAAAAACGGTGGCGTTAAACGGCTGATTGCGCCCGGCCGAGTGTGCCAGTCCCAGACCAGCGAACGTGGTGCGGGAACGAGATGTTGGGCGGAAAAGCTCACGAGCGTAATCCTTAGTGCTAGACTGAAGCGGTGTCTCTATCATAGACCTAACCACGACAAACCTGAATGCAATCGGCATCCTTTAAAGTCCGCACAGAGAGGCGGGGAAGGAGGGCACGATGACTGTGGAACAACCGTCCGCGGGAGTGGAAGACTCGACTGAGCTGTTGAGCGCTGCTGCTATCTCGCGCACGATCGCACGCATCGCGCACCAGATAATTGAGAAAAACGCTATAGGTTCACCGGATTCTTCGCCGGTGATTTTGCTCGGAATCCCTTCCGGGGGCGTTCCTTTGGCAGAAAGCCTGGCCGAGAAAATTGAAGAATTTTCCGGAACCACCGTTGCCACTGGCGCGCTTGACATCACTTTGTATCGCGATGATCTGCGGTCGAAGCCACACCGCGCGTTGAAACCCACCTCGATTCCGCGCGGCGGTATTGATAATGCGATCGTTGTGCTTGTCGACGATGTCCTGTTTTCCGGTCGCACTATTCGCGCGGCTCTCGACGCATTGTCGGATATCGGTCGTCCCCGTGCTATTCAGCTAGCTGTGTTGGTTGATCGCGGGCATCGTGAACTGCCTATCCGTGCTGATTTCGTCGGCAAGAATCTGCCCACGGCTCGCACAGAAGGCATTACGGTACTGAACTCAGTCATCGACGGCCGGGACGCGGTGATTTTATCTCGCGGACAACGCGCGTCTGAGCACATGGTAGAGGAATAACTGTGAAGCATTTATTGTCTATTGCTGATTTGAACGCAGATGAGATTACAGCGTTGTTGGACGAAGCCGAGCGCTTTTCTGAAGCTCTAGCTGACCGCGACGTCAAGAAGCTGCCGACACTGCGCGGCCGCACAATTTATACCCTGTTTTATGAAAACTCGACGCGCACACGTTCGTCGTTTGAAACCGCAGGTAAATGGATGAGTGCGGATGTTATTAACCTTTCGGCTTCATCGTCGTCAGTCTCGAAGGGTGAATCTTTGCGTGATACCGGGTTGACCTTGGCAGCGATTGGCGCCGACGCAATTATCACCCGCCACCCATCTTCGGGTGCAGCGCAATTATTGGCGCAGTGGGTCGATGCTGACGGCTCTGGACCGTCAGTGATTAATGCTGGCGATGGGGCTCATCAGCATCCGACGCAGGCTCTGTTGGATGCAATGACACTACGTCAGCATTTGGGTGAGATTGCTGGCCGACGAGTTGTCATCGTGGGAGACTGTCTGCATTCGCGGGTGGTGCGTTCGAACGTCGATTTGCTCGCCACCATGGGCGCTGATGTGGTCTTGGTTGCTCCACAAACGCTGCTCCCACACGGTGTTGAACATTGGCCGGTGCGCACTAGCCATGATATCGACGGTGAGCTCGCCGGCGCTGATGCAGTTATGATGTTGCGCGTGCAAAAAGAACGCATGAACGGCGGGTTTTTCCCGTCGCACCGTGAATATGCCACATATTACGGATTGTCGAAGGATCGTGCGGCGCTGTTGCGTGATGATGCAATCATCATGCACCCAGGGCCGATGTTGCGGGGCATGGAAATTAACTACGATGTCGCGGATTACCCAAACACGGTGGTCTTAGGCCAAGTCAACAATGGTGTGCACATGCGTATGGCCGTGCTGTTTACCTTGCTGGCCGGAGCGGCCTCTTGATGGTGCTGGAATGGGTGAAGAACTAACGATGTCAGATCAAAAAACTCAACGCATAGGGGATAGCACGAAAATGTCGAATACGCGTCAGGGGTCGGGACAACACACGGACCTCGTGCCGCAGCATGAAAGTTACCCTCCGACGGGTAGCTTGCGGCCAGCCGCGCAACGTTCATTGCTGTTGAAAAACGTGCGCCCGTATGGCGAAGGTGAGCCGGTAGATATTTTGCTTGCCGACGGGCGGATTAGCGCGATCGAAGCCGTCGGTTCGGATGCTGCTGCGGAGCTACAAGCAGATGATATTCGCGATTTGGACGGCAAAATCTTGTTGCCCGGCTTGGTAGATATGCACGTGCATCTGCGTGAACCTGGCCGGGAAGACACTGAGACTATTGTCACAGGTTCGAACGCCGCAGCACGTGGCGGATTCACCGCTGTGTTCACGATGGCTAATACCAACCCGGTTACTGATCAGCCGGTGATCGCGGAATCTGTCTGGTACAAGGGGCAACAGCACGGTGTTTGTGATGTGCACCCAGTGGGATCTATTTCGCAGGGTTTGCAAGGCAAAAACCTTACGGAATTTGGCATGTTAGCTCGCAGCGCAGCCAAAGTGCGGATGTTTTCTGATGATGGCAAATGCGTCAACGACCCGCAGCTTATGCGCCGGGCGTTGGAATATGCCAAAGGCCTCGATGTCTTGATTGCGCAGCACGCTGAAGATCACCGCATGACGGCAACCGCGGTGGCGCACGAAGGCGCCACCGCCGCTCAACTCGGATTGTCAGGCTGGCCTCGGGTGGCTGAGGAATCCATTGTCGTCCGGGATGCCCTGTTGGCACGTGACTACGGAAACCGTGTGCATATTTGCCATGCCTCGACTACAGGAACCGTGGAGTTGCTGCGCTGGTCTAAGCACAATGACATTCCGATTACCGCAGAGGTCACTCCTCATCATCTGTTGCTGCACGATGAAAAATTGCGCACCTACGACGGAGTTTTCCGTGTGAATCCGCCGTTGCGTGAAGAAAGCGACACGCTTGCGCTACGCCAGGCATTGGTCGACGGTGTTATTGATTGCGTCGCGACCGACCACGCACCGCATGGCAGTGAGGATAAATGCGTGGAATTCGAGCACGCGAAGCCTGGAATGCTTGGGTTGGAATCTTCTCTTGCCGTCATCGCGCAGATTTTTGTGGAATCGGGCTTGGCTGACTGGCGTTTCGTCGCCCGCGTCATGTCTGAGCGGCCGGCGCAAATTACGCGTTTGCCAGATCATGGTCGCCCAATTGCGGTTGGTGAACCTGCCAACTTAGCCGTGGTGGATCCGCAGTATCCGTGGACGTCAAAAGCCGAGAAATTCGCCTCAAAATCTCGTAATAATCCTTATGAAGGTCATGAGTTCGGTGCTAAAGTCACCCACACGATTTTGCGTGGTGGCTTGAGCTTCGAGTTGGATAGCGAATCCGAGGGCAAGCATGCGCACTAAGAAACCACGAAACACAGAGCGAAAGGCATTAGCAGTGAATATCTCTTCACCTCGTAGCTTCCCAGCTGAGACGGTTCCGGCCGTACTCGTTCTTGCCGACGGCAGCGTCTTCAGCGGATGTGGGTTCGGTGCTACCGGCAAAAACCTCGGTGAAGCCGTTTTCACAACCGCGATGACCGGTTACCAAGAAACCATGACTGATCCGTCGTATCACCGGCAGATCGTGGTTACTGCTGCACCGCACATCGGCAATACCGGCTGGAACGACGAAGATGACGAATCCCACGACGGACGCATCTGGGTTGCTGGCCTCGTCGTCCGCGATCTTGCACACCGAGTTTCCAATTGGCGTGCCACGAGCTCGCTGCCAGAGGCGATGGAACAGCAAGGCGTTATCGGTATCTCCGGAATTGACACGCGTACCCTGGTGCGCCGCTTGCGCAATCACGGCTCGGTAAAAGCCGGTATTTTCGCCGGGGAGCAGGCGTTACGCCCGCACGAAGAATTGCTCGAGGAAGTTCGCAACCAGCCAGATATGGCAGGAGCAGATCTCGCGGGGGAGGTCTCCGTCGACAAGAC
>NZ_JAPJNQ010000112.1 GCF_030826625.1 Corynebacterium sp.
GTCGAAATCTGATTCGCGCCCAGCGGCCTCGTTTTGCGTGTGCCGGCGCTGCGCGCGAACTTCCGCGGAGGCCGTCAAAAACACCTTGGTCGGGGCGTCGCCAAGCACCACGGTGCCGATATCGCGGCCTTCCACAATCACGCGGTGCGCTGCGAATGCAAGTTCACGCTGCAACTGGACGAGGTTTTCCCGAACTTCCGGGATTGCCGAAACCGAAGACACGTGTCGCGTCACGGCTTGCCCGCGAATCGGCTCGGAGACATCCTCGCCGTCCAACAAAACGGCGGTCGAATTGGGATCATCGCTGATCTCGATCGGTAGGTCGCGAGTCGCTTCAATAACCGCATAGCTATCAAGCGGATCAACCTGCGCGCGCAGCACGGCTAAGGTGGCTACACGATACATCGCTCCAGTATCTAAGTACTTCGCGTCGAGGCGTCTCGCCAGGGCACGGCAGGTGGAAGATTTACCGGTGCCAGACGGACCATCGACGGCGACGATTAAGCCATCGTCGGGCATATTAGTGATCATATTTTCGTTGCTATCTGTTCTATTTTGGGTCACGATTATCGCAAGCTTTCCTACATACCCACGGCTTTGTACAGCGAAGTCAGCTCAGACGAGTTCAACGCCCGCAGCACACCTGGTTTTTGTTCGCCCAGCTGCACCGTGTGCACCTTGGTGCGCACCAGACGCTGGACTGGGTAACCGGCTTCTTTCAGCATACGGCGCACGATGTGTTTGCGGCCTTCGTGCAGCTCGATCTGGATCAGCGAATAACCCTGGTTGCGGTCGATGACGCGCACGAAATCAGCTTTCGCGGGACCATCTTCCAGCTCCACGCCTTCCTGCAGCGTCGAAACCAGCTTCTTGCCTGCTTCGCCGAGCACCTCTGCTAGATAGGTCTTCGAAACCTCATACTTCGGGTGCATCAGTCGGTTCGCCAATTCGCCATCATTGGTCAGCAGCAGCAAACCTTCGGTATCGGCATCCAGACGGCCGACGTGGAACAGGCGTTCACCGGCGTCGAACTTGCCGATAACCAGATCGCCGACGCAGCGCCGCCCCATGTCATCGGACATCGTTGATTGCACGCCGCGTGGCTTGTTCAGCAGGTAATAGACTTTGTCTTCGTCGACATTAATCCGTGCGCCATCGACATGAATGATGTCGGTCGACGGGTCAACCTTCACGCCTTGTTTCGTGATGGTCTTACCGTTGACCTGCACGCGGCCGTCGCGAATCAAAATTTCAGAGTGCCGCCGCGATGCCACTCCGGCTTGCGCCAGCACCTTTTGCAAGCGCACGCTTTCGCGGGTGTTTCCTGCCGGGTTGGCAGCCTCCTGCGAATCCTGCACACCCTGCGCACCCGCAGCATGCTCAGCATCCGTCGGTTCATCAGCGAAGATCCAATCTGCGCCCAATTGCTTGGCGACGGATTCGGCGCTGGCTTTTCGTTCATTACGCGGTGTGTCCGCTGAGTTTTGCGTCATGATGATCACGGTCCTTGTCTGCTTGTCTGCTTGTCTGCTTGGCTAAAATTCGTCGTCGATGCTGTCGAGTTCTGGCAGCAACGGTGCAAGATCAGGCAGTGCAGCAAGACTATCGATGCCCAATTGTTCCAAAAACAACTCGGTTGTTACATAGAAACGGGCTGTGCTTGAGGTCTCTTCCGCAAGTTCGGGGTGCTGACTTGCCTCAACCTCGCGAATCATACCGCGAATCGCTAGCGTGCGCATAACGCCATCGACGTTGACGCCACGCACTGCCGATACTTGTGCCCGAGTTACCGGCTGCCGATAGGCAATCACGGCGAGTGTTTCCAGCGCGGCACGAGAGAGTTTAGTTTGGCTACCGTCCAGCAAGAACTGTTCAACAGGACCAGCATTGGCGGTGCGGGTATACAACCGCCAACCCTCTACGGTCTCGCGTAGCTGCATGCCGGCCCCACGGCTATCGAATTCGTCACGAATTTCTTCTAGCAGCGCGATGACCTTAGCTTTATCTGCTTCCAATGCGCGCGCCAGATGCGCGGCAGTAGCTGGGGTGTCGATGACCAACAGAATTGATTCCAGCTGGCTCCGCAGCTGCGAAATCAACGGCAGATCTGCCGGGCGAGCAGCACTATCTTCCATGCTGGTTACTCTCCTTTGCGAACGTTTTCCTGTGCAGCTAACCCGATTATTCCCAGTTTGCAGCACCGACCACCGCAGGGTCGACATCCAGACCAGTCCAGGACACCGAGAGTTTTTCGAGTGCTTCTGCTTGTTCCGTATCCACGGCACGCGCCTTATATAGCTCCAGCAGTGCGAGAAACCTGCCGACAATATGCATGGTATCCGGGCAATCACGGGTTAAGGCAGCAAACGTTGTCCACTCACTAGCTCCGAGCAGTTTCAATGAATTAAGCATCACACCTGCTTGTTCGGGGACGGATACGGCCACGCGGTGCACGTGATCCGTGCCGACCTCTTCAGGTGGTTTCGGGCGGAACACACCCGCAGCGAGTTCCGCGAATGACTCCGGAGTATGGCCCAGGTTGAGCGGCGGTAGCAGCTCGGCAAAGCGCTGCTCGATAGCAACCGCCCGTGGGTAGCGTTGTTGTGCGTTGCGTTGCCACTTAGCAAATAATTCCGCGACCTGTTTATACGCCCGGTATTGCAACAAACGCGCGAACAGCAGGTCTCGCGATTCGAGTAGCGCAAGGTCGTCTTCGTCGTCAACTTCCCCGCGGGGCAAGAGACGTGCTGCTTTCAGGTCGAGCAAAGTCGCAGCGACCACTAAAAATTCTGTGCGCTCATCAAGGTCTGCTTCGGGGTCCAAAAACCGCGTGTAGGCCAGGAATTCGTCGGTCACCTCATGCAGTGCAATGTCGGTGATGTCCATCTTTTTGGAATGGATTAGTTGCAACAGCAGGTCGAACGGACCCTCGAAGTTGGCGAGGGCAAGGCGAAAGCCGGTGATTTCTGGTTGTTCGGGTGTTCCCGACTGCGCAGCGTGAGCTTGCGTCATGCCTGCGCGTTCGCGGTGCGCTCCATGACCTCGAGCGCCAATGTGCGGTATTGCTGGGTTGCCTGTGAGCTTGGGGCCCAGCTGGTGATCGGCTCACCGGCCACCGACGTTTCTGGGAAGCGCACGGTACGGGTAATGACGGTGTCGAAGACTTTATCGTCGAAGACTTCCACCACGCGATCCATGACTTCTCGAGCGTGTTTGGTGCGTCTGTCGAACATCGTGACCAAAATGCCCAGCACTTCCAGGTCAAAGTTAATGCGCTCAGAGACCTTTTCCACGGTATCGGTCAGCAGTGCCAATCCGCGCAGGGAGAAAAATTCGCATTCCATCGGGATAATCACACCGTGCGAGCACGCCAGCGCATTGACCGTCAGCAAGCCCAGTGAGGGCTGACAATCAATGATGATGAAATCATAATCGCGCATCACTGGACGCAGGGCGCGCGCCAGGGTGTGCTCGCGGCCGACTTCGTTGACCATCTGGATTTCTGCTGCCGAAAGGTCGATATTGGCAGGAACCACATCGAGGTTTGCGGTATCAGTCTGCAGAATCGCGGAGTGGATGCTGGTGTGATTATCCAGCATGACGTCATAGATGGTGTCTTCTAAGCGATCATGGGAAATTCCTAGACCGGCCGACAATGCACCTTGCGGGTCCAAGTCAACCAACAGGACTTTACGGCCATGTTCTGCGATGCAGGCACCCAAGTTGATAGTCGTGGTGGTCTTGCCAACGCCACCCTTCTGATTACACATCGAGATGATCGTGGCTGGGCCGTGTTTGTCCAACGGCTTCGGTTGCGAGAATTCACGTTTTGCACGGCCGGTGAGGCCGGTTTCTTCCGCCTCAAAGAGCCCGTCGTCACTCATGTCCTCGCCTTCCTGCATCAAGACTAAATCCAGAGCCGCTCGTCGATACCGACCGGCCCCGGCCAGCAGCATGTCTCTGTGTCGATACACCAAACTTACAACGCTGTTATTAAAAAAGTCCACCTGCTTGACAAGCAAACACAGCAGACAAGGCTACAGCCTTGAACCAAAAACTACTCAACCCGGCTACCACGTGGGCTCAAAATTCTACATACCGAAGGGTTCCCCGTTCCACATATCCTCGATGAAATTCAGCATAAACTCTTTGTCCAAGTATCTTACGGCGACGTGGATATTAAGCATCGATTCTCGACTCGGTGAACAGAGCAAAGAATCGACCACAACACGATGGTCTTTTTCCAAATGAGAACCGAAATACCAGAAGGCATCACTGTGCGCACGGAAACCACCCGCAGCGATATAGAGAAAAAGATCATGCTCAGAAATTCCAGCATCGCGCACCAGTAATAGATTTGCACGCGAATAGAAATTCTCTTCGGAAAAACCCTCCACAGGTGGCGTGCGTTTCCACTCGTCTTCCAGTGCAAATGCGCGTTCGGTAATGGTTTTCTGGCTATACTGCAGCGCTTCCTGTAACGGGTTAGGCTGGGTTAGCTCTTCTTGCAAGGTCATTGCTCTATCAGAAACCATATGCCATTATCCTTTTCGTAATTGTACAAACAAGAGACTTTCCTGTGGTACCACCCTCGGTCATTGTAATAATTAGCCTTTGTATTACATTCATTCTCAGAGTGATACGAATGCAGAATCTTTTCGTGGTCTGTAGACGCTACGTCTGTCGTAGTGCCGACTCCATGCG
>NZ_JAPJNQ010000012.1 GCF_030826625.1 Corynebacterium sp.
CCGGTGGAGGAAAAATCGTAAACGCTCAACACATTGGGGTGGCGCAGCTGCGCCATGGCTCGTGCTTCACGGGTGAAGCGATCGCGCGAGATGGGATCGTCCAGATAATCGCCGTCCATGACTTTCGCGGCGACCGCCCGGCCGAGTCGAAGATCGAGGCAGCGGTAGACCGTCGACATGCCTCCGCGGGCAATTGCACGATCGATACGATAGCGGGATTCGAGTACTTCGCCTTGAGCAAGCCTAGTCATGGTTTCCAGTATGACTGATCAGCCACCGCAAATGTGCATAGAGGCAACGAGGACGCCACGAGCCGGGTGTTGAATTCGGCCTTGAACTGGGGAGTAGAGTGGTGGCCGTGAAGGAAAATAAGAAACAGTCGCGTGAACAATCGCTTGCCGCTTTGCTTGCCGACGAAAAGCTGCTGAGCCTACCGGAAGTTGCTGACAAGCTCGGGCTCCGGATTACTCGAGTGCACGATCTGCTGTCGGCGAAGCGCATTATCGCAGTGGAGCTCGACGGCCGCCGTTATGTGCCGGCTGCGTTTTTTAACGACAAGGATGCGATCAGTAAACACGTCGCCGGTATTATCACGGTGCTTTCCGACGGCGGGTACAGCAACGATGAGATTTTTCAGCACCTGTTCACTGTCGATGAAACCCTGCCTGGACGGCCAATTGATGCATTGCACGGGCACCTAGCGCGGGAGGCTATTCGGCGTGCGCAGGCATTGGCTTTGTAGAGCCCGTAGGCGTAGAGCCAATAGCCGTAGAGTCAGTAGCTGCAGATTCAGTAGGTGCTGGATACGAAATGCGCGCGCCTAGTGGGAAGACCAACACGGTCAATGCCCACGCGAAGGCTGCCGTAGCCAGCACCCACACCAAGTTGTAGAACTGATGATTGCCCCCTGCGGCAAAACCCAACGCGATAAACACTGAGGCACCGGTAGCGAATTTCCACACCCACATCGGCGGGCGCGCTACACCAACCAGTGAAATCAGCGATGCGTAGTACCACGGCAGCGTCACCGAGTTAGCCACGAAGGCAACCGAATAAGCAGTAACGATTCCATGAACGGCCGCGCGTTGAGTTTTTCGGAACACCAACCAGGCGATCACTAACCCGGCGAGCATCAACAGTGAGCCGACACTACGCGTAAGACTCAGCACTTGGTTATAGGTTAGAGAAACATCTGCCAAGCCCAGCACACCGCCGACGAGCACGTCAGTGAGCAATGTCGGCGCTGCCAATGGGTTGACCACCTTCGAGTTGCCGGTAATCTCTGTCAGCCAGCCCCACGACGAACCCGAAGCCATTGTTACCGCCGCGATCACCGCGACGGTTTCGACCACGGCAACAATACCGGCGACGCCGAGCCCAACGATGCGTTTCCACAACGGATCGCTCAGCGCGGTGTAATGCCGCAGTATCATCCACACCACGAACGGCAAGGCGATACCGGCGGTAGCCTTCAACGACACCGCCACCGCGATCAGCGCGATGCCAAAGATAAAACGCTTGCGCAATGCCAACAGCAGGCCGATCGAGACCAGCCCAACCATGACGGATTCGTTGTGCATACCGCCGATTAAATGCAGGATCATCACCGGATTCGCCGCGCCCAGCCATAAGGCCAACGCCGGGTTACCACCCAAGATGCGGGCGATTCGCGGGATAGCATAAACGATCCCGGCAAACCCGAGCACCGACAGCAGCTTGTAGGCGATAATTCCCGCAGTGACGTTGTCTCCAACGATGGTGGTGATGATCTCGCCAGTCCACAAATGCAGCGGGCCGTAGGGCGTGGTGGTATTGCGCCAATCGTGCGAAACCTCCAACAAATACGGCCCGGGATTGACCGCCGCGCCGTCATTATAAGGATCGAAGCCGTCGCGCAGCATAGCGCCCTGCATCAGGTAGGAATAGACATCCCGCGAAGCCAAAGGCCCGGCCAGCAATAGCGGGGCCACCCAGACGATGATGTGCTTGCGCACGCGCCGGGGAGCTGATTGCTTGTCGACGAGCTCGCGACCCAACAATGCCCAGGCGAAGACCAATAAAAACAGTGCTATCCAATACACCACGCTGGCAAGCCCACGGGAGTGCCCGAAGCTGAGAAAACTAACTCCGAGTTCGTCTAAGATTCCGCCACGGTTGCGTGCAGCTCCGGCAGCAAACGACGACAGCGTGAGCGCTACGGTCGCGGCCAGGCCGAGCCACAACGGAGCCGGGATCCGAACCCGCACGCTCGGTTGTACCATCGTCATCAGCTTTGGCGCCTTGTTGCTTTGATTGCCAACGCTTCCAAATTGTCGCGGACTTCGTCGGCAAGCGCTACCTGATGCAAATAACCCAATCCAGAATCCCGCAGCTGTCTGATGTGCGCTTCGATTTCAGCGACGGCACCGGAGTCCGTGATGATCTCGCGCATTCGGTTGATATCAGCCGGGTCGTCGGTGTTGCCGAGCATGCTTCGCAGTTCATTGGCAGCGGTGGGATCAGTCGTATCCGCGCGGGTTAGCGTGAGTGCCACCAACTCGGTCCGCTTGCCTTCACGCAAATCGTCGCCGGCGGGCTTGCCTGTGACGTCTGGATCACCGAATACCCCGAGCAGATCGTCGCGCAATTGGAACGCAATCCCGATATCGCGTCCGTAACCGCGGAAGGCTGCGATGAGTTCGTCGGAGCCACCACCGATCGCAGCTCCGAGGTGCAAGGGGCGTTCGATGGTATACGCAGCAGTCTTGAAACGGTTCACGTTTGCTGCCAAGCTGCGCGATTCGTCGGCACGTGCCTCCAAGGAAATATCCAGCATTTGGCCGCCGATGACTTCTTGCCGCATGCCGTGCCACGGCTGTTGCGCGCGTAGCAAAGCCTCCGGGCTGATTCCCGAACCGTGGAACAGATCATCGGCCCAGGCCAGGGCCATATCGCCGAGCAAGATGGCGATGGAAATACCGAAATGGCCAGCATCGCCTTTCAGATCGAACTGTTGGTGAGCATGAGCAACTTGACGGTGCACCGCAGGTTTGCCGCGCCGGGTTTCGGAGGCATCAAGAATATCGTCGTGGATGAGTGCGCAGGCCTGGATCAGTTCCAGGGCAGCGGCCGCACGGATAACCGCGTCCTGATCTTCGGAACCGTGATTATGTGCATGGGGATTCTCACCCCGGTAACCCTGTGGATTGATGTTTTCTGTGGCTGCACCCCAAAAACCCGCCCAGAGATATAACGGGCGGATCCGCTTGCCGCCGTCGAGAACAAAACGCTCCAGATAGTCGATGGCGCGGACAACCGGTTCGCCGATGTCGTTGAGCTCGTGCCGACGTTGTGCGAAAAAGTTTTCCAATTCTTGATGCACAGCAGCCGGAATTTTGTTGAGTGCGAGAAACGATGCGTTGGGATCGCGCGATTCGAATGCCACAGATAGTCCTTGCAAAGGTGATTGGGTAAAAGACGAGTCCAGGCCAGGAAGCTGGCTGTCTACTGCCATATAGCTACTGCCATATAGTTAACTTTTTACCAGTGAGCCTACTGGTTGGTCGATGCTTCCAAGGGCAGAGGGGCTGCCAAAATCGCGTATGCGCGCTGATCGCCCGGATAGTGTACGTGCCGAGCGAGGTCCTGAAAGCCCAAGGAGCGATATAGGCCGAATGCACGGTTGGCTTCATCTGGAACTTCTGGAGTGGAGAGCAGTAAATATTTGGCGGGTAGGTTCCATGCGAGTTGCAGTAGTAGTTGCTTGCCGACGCCATGGCCCTGTAGTTGCGGTAAGACGTGAAGTTCTGCCAGTTCGACGTAGCTGGCAAGTTTCGCACGATGTTCGCTCGTGCTGCCTGCTTGCTCCAAGAAGGCACGCAGGTGATTATCCCACCAGTAGCCGCGGTAGCCGAGAAATCCGTAGGCAAGCCCGATGATGGTGTCGCCGACGACGGCAATGACCGCGGTGAATCCGGGGTGGAAAATATCGCGGCGCCAGGCGTTTACTCGACTGTTCCTCATGGTGTGGGGGTAGTCCATTGCGTCGAGGTAGATGCTCACCAAATCCGGTGCCAGCAGGGAAAACTCTTGCGGGCTTATGCGACGGTATTCAATCTTCATGTTGGGCGGGAGCAATTCTTCGAACATTAATTCGAGGTTTGTGGGGTGGGTGTTAGTGGCGAGCCATAGTCTCAATTTCAACAGCGCAGCTTCATCGGTGAAGCGGTTAACGCAACCGAATGGTGCGAGGCGCTGAACGGCAAAGGCTCCAGGCTCAGCCCGGTAGAAAACCATCCTGAGTCTGGGCCTGGATACCGCAAAACTATGAATGTAGGCGAGGTGGGCAACGATGTCACAGGTGATTTCAGCAACGACTAAATTTAACCATACTGGCGGCACAGCGCGGGCAAGATCGCGTGTTGTGGCTAACTCAAGCACTAGGGCAGCGCGCACTGCGAAGTTGGCTGGCTCTACAATCGCCCGCTATTACAAGTTGCTAGAGACTGCAGATCTCCTCGTTGATCGAGCACGGCAATTTCTCCGGGATGGCGACCAGCAACAGGCGCTGGAATTCGCATACTGGGCGGGTTTGCGCTTAGCCGGAGCGCGCGTAATGGTCTCGCCGGTGGAAAAACGACGGCGGAAACCGAAGAGCGCATGGCAGCAATTGGCCTTAGTTAATAAGAGTGGTGAGCGGTGGGCTGAACTCTTCCAGCCTTATTCGCAGCTGTCCCGTGAAATTGAATTGGGGTTGGGTGCGGAAATTTCTCAGCTGCATGTACATGCGTTGTTGAAGCAGGTGGCGGAATTTCGTGCGGAAGTCGCTGCCGTGCAGTTGGCGCCTCGTAATGCAACCGGCGGCGCACAGCATCAGGCGGCTTAGTCGGGGCTTGATATGTGTCAGGCACAGTGGTGATCTACACAAGAAAAGTAGAAATTCCGGGAACTTTAGCGATAGTCTGGGCGTTAATTAGATAGAAAGCCGAAAGGGATGCGCTAAATTTCGCTCATCCATTTCGCGCTTTAGCTATTCAACAGCTAAACAACCATGTGGTTGCCGGCGAGCCGCATGGGATGTCATTCGCCCAACCAGGAGGAACCACCGTGGCGCTGTCAGAGCAAGAACAGCAAGCACTCCGCGAAATTGAGGAGTCGTTGCTCGCTGAGGATCCAAAATTCGGCTCCTCAGTGTCTGAAGAAGACTCATCCTTTACCGGCTTCGGGGAAGGTGGCGGGCTTACCCTCCGTGGGGTAGCACTGGCTGTGGTTGGTTTGCTTGCCGTCATTGGTGGTGCGGCAGCAGCGCAATTTAGCCTGTGGTATATCGCGATCAGCATCATTGGCTTTTTGATTATGTTCGGCGCTGGCGTTTGGATGCTGCGTGGCGGGAATAGTTCCGGTAGTCAACTGTCTGCAGCGTCATTGTCTAATGCCGTTTCTTCGTCGAAAACTTCGAAGAATGCATCAGCTTCGCGCAACGGTGGCAAGCGCACGTTGGGCGACAAAATGGAAGAGCGGTTCCGCTCCCGTTTCGACGAAAACTAACCGTTACAGGCGCAGGAATGCTGCGCTTTAGCTCAACGTTTTAGCTCTGCGCTTTAGCTCAACGTTTTCGCTCAACCTGGAGTTGGATCCTGTAGTTCATCACTACATTTCATAGCGAAAGATAACCCCGCGATGGTCTAGGTGATCATCGCGGGGTTTGTTGCGATTTAGTAGCGCTTGAATTCTCGCGGTTTTGCCCCCGCGCCCCACTGGGCCCCACTTTTTGGGACGATCACCCCCTTCACCCACTTTGTCCCACCACTGACGAAAAACTGGCTTGGTAACATCCGTAAAGCTTGTTCGCAACAGTATTTCCAGTGGTCAACCGCGTAAGAGTATATCTGCTTTTGGGTAGAGGCAAAGAATTTTAGGAATTTTCCCCACCCTTTTTCTTGTCTGCTACCTGCAGAAATGTGCCTGGGATTTCGTGAATGATGATTATGGTGTGGTGTCTGGGGTTGATTGTGGGGGAAAGTGGGGTAGAGTGGGCGTAGTCGAAGCAACCGGACTTGGTTTCTGTAGTTGAACCCCGAAGATAATTCGCTCAGGTTCAATCGTGGAAATTAAGCGAAGGTAGCAACGACACGGAGAAAACCCGTGTACCGGAGGAGTTGAGCGACAGGAGGTCACCGAGAATGTTTCTCGGCACGTACACTCCCAAGCTTGATGACAAAGGACGCCTGACACTTCCAGCGAAATTTCGCGATGAATTAGCTGGTGGGCTGATGGTAACGAAGGGGCAGGATCACTCTTTAGCGGTCTATCCCCGGGAAGAGTTCGCTGCTCGCGCACGAAAAGCGGCAACGGTCTCGCGTACCAACCCGGAGGCTCGTGCGTTTATTCGTAACTTGGCTGCAAGTGCGGATGAACAACGCCCCGACGGTAATGGTCGTATTACGCTGTCAGCGGCGCACCGCGAATACGCAAACCTGTCGAAGGAATGCGTGGTCGTTGGTTCCGTGGATTTTCTCGAAATCTGGGACAAAGAGTCCTGGGCCGCATACCAAGAACAGACCGAGGCTGCTTATTCCGCAGCCGACGCTGACGAAGTGCTGGCTGGCCTTCTCTAAGGCGGCGCACGGAGTGCGTATAAGGACTCTGTTCGAGGCGGATGCCTCTGGTGTACTTCCCCGACATCAGAAACCTGCCTCGGACAGAGCCCTATATGCACCCCAATATCATGAGACTTTCGCGCGAGGGGAGGACAGTAGCCATGGCGAACCCGACGGATACAACAGATCCAACTTCACCATCAACGAGCCACGGGCACATCCCAGTGATGCGCGAGAGAATGGCGGAATTGCTCGCGCCAGCTGTCGCTGCGGCAAATGGCACCGGAATTCTTGTCGACGGCACCCTGGGGGCGGGTGGCCACACTGAGTATTTTTTGCAACAGTTTCCACGCGTGCGAGTGATCGGGCTTGATCGCGACACCGCAGCATTGCAATCAGCGAGTCAGCGACTAGCGCCTTACGAGGCACGGTTTTGTGCGGTGCAATGTCGGTTCGATGAGTTCTCAGACAAACTTTCCACAGCCGGTGAAAACCCCGCTGATGCTGCTTATGCGGGCAACCCCGAGATCCTTACTGAAGCTGCTGAGCAGGGGATAGCCGGGGCATTGTTTGACCTCGGCGTCTCATCCATGCAGTTGGACCAACTCCAGCGCGGGTTCGCTTATCGGGCAGATGCACCGTTGGACATGCGCATGGATTCTGCAGGGCCAACCACAGCGGCAGATATTCTCAATACTTATTCGCATGGAGACCTAGCACGAATCTTGAAGGTCTACGGTGACGAGAAATTTGCTGGCAAAATCGCGTCCGCTGTAGTGCGGGAACGTGAAAAAGAACCTTTTAGCTCTTCGCAGCGACTCGTCGATTTGCTGTATTCCACCATTCCAGCGCCAGCCCGGCGTAGTGGTGGCCATCCGGCTAAACGTACTTTTCAAGCGCTGCGCATCGAGGTTAATCAGGAACTAGCGGCAATCGAGAATGTGCTGCCGATGACTACCGGCATGCTCTGCGACGGTGGGCGAGCCGTATTCATGAGCTACCAGTCATTGGAAGACCGCTTGGTGAAAAAGCACTTCCGCGATATTTCGCAGTCCAAAACCCCCGCGGGTCTTCCCATGGACCTACCCGGCACCGCCGCGGAATACCGTGTTGTCACACGTGGGGCGGAGCAAGCTAGTGAGGACGAAATCGCGGATAACCCGCGAGCTGCGTCGGTGCGGGTGCGTGCCGTCGAAAAGCTGCAAGATCAACAGACCGCCGGTGCGGTCGACCGGGAAGGTCGTGACTAGAGATGTATACCAGCACTGAAGAACGTCAGCGCGGAGCAGGTTCTGCTGCTGCGTCTACGAAGAATGCAGCAAATACAAATGCAACGGCAACCATGCCGCGTCGTGCGGAATACACTCGTGCCGGGCGCGGGACTGCTAGTCGCAGTCGTGCAAGTGCCGTGACTGGCTCTACAGCACAAAACTACCGTGGTTTAAACTTCGCGGAACCAGGCCAGCCAGAGCCAGCAATTCGGCAAAAATCCGCCCAAACAGGCCGTGGCCCGCGTCGTCTTGGGTCACAACAAGTCGTCAGCGTGCGTGGGCGTCGGGTGAATCCCGTCAAGCGCGTGACAACCCGTGCACGACTGTCAATCGTGGCAATCGTCATGATGATCGGTGGCATCATTTTCGCGATCTGGCTGTCTGGTGTCGCCACCCAACAAACGTTCCGCGTGCAAATGCTCACAGCAGAAGAAAGTCAGCTTAACAACGAGCTGGAAACTCTGCACCGCGACTTAGAAAACGTGCGTTCAGCAGCCGAAATCGCGGGCCATGCAGTGGAAGAGGGCCTGGAGATTCCGGTTAACCCAGGCATCTTGCGTCGGGAAGAAAACGGCGACATCGTAGAAGATCGCCCGGCTTCTGCAGAAACTCGTCCTATTATTGATGTCAACGGTGAACCTGTTCGTCCGGGGCAAGCTTCCAGCGACCCTGATGGTATTGGCGAGCTGCGCGAGCGGCTGGAATCGATTCCAGAAGGTCGTCGCGGTATCCCATATCCGCAGGCTGGAGCTCTGCAGGTACCGGAAGGTGCTGCCGCAGAAGTTGGTGGCCCTGCCGGCGCACAGCCAGCTCCGCAAGATCGCGGTGACGGTGAGCGCGGGCCCGCCCCTGAGCATGATTCTGCGCCGGGGCAACCAGCTGAACCCGAGAACAACGAAGCTGTGATTCAGGCGCCATACCAGCCCAACTTTCGCTAACTAGGAAGGTGACATTTCCACCGTGACATCTTCTGCATCGCGCGAACCGCGTGCTTCGGCGCGCCCTAAATCCCCGCGCACACCACACCAGGCGCAACGGTTTCTCATGCATAAGCGTTTGCGCTTGATAGCAGCATTATTGCTGGTGTTCTCGGTGGCACTCGTGGGGCGCTTGGCCTGGGTGCAAGTTGTGTGGGGGCCGGATCTTTCTGCGCGCGCCGAAGATCAGCGTGCCCGCATTTATGTGGACCCTGCGCGCCGCGGGGCGGTCCTTGACCGGGAAGGCAAACAAATCGCCTACACGATGCAAGCCCGTTCATTGACTGTGTCACCGACGACGCTACGTAAAGAACTTCGGGAACGCGCACAACTGGAAGCTGACGAGCGCTTAAGCGACGAGCAAAAAGATGACTACGTCACCGCCACGTTGCGCGAAATGTCGCGGGAGATTCCGAAGATGATCGAGGATGCGACCGACGACGACACAGATCTGAAATCCAAAGATTTGTTAGACAAGCTGCGTGCCGATACCCAATACGAAGTTCTAGTGCGCAACGTCGATCCGGATATTGCCGCTGAGATCTCTGAGCGCTTCCATGGCGTTGCCGCAGACCACCAAGATATTCGCCAATACCCGAACGGTTCCATTGCGGAAAACGTGGTCGGGCGAGTGTCAATGGACGGTAGCGGACAATTCGGGTTGGAGGCCTCACGAGACTCACAATTGTCGGGCATCAACGGCCGGTCTACGGAAGATGTTTCTACCAATGGCCAGGTCATCCCCGGCACTTTGCGTGATGAGACTCCAGCCGTCGACGGCAAAAACATCGAGCTGACCCTTGACCTGGACCTGCAGACTTATGTACAGCAACAGCTAGAACAAGCCAAGCGCAATTCCCAAGCGGAATCGGCAGAAGCCGTAGTCCTCGATGCCACCACTGGCGAAGTTTTGGCGATGGCGAACACCGATACCATTGACCCGAATGGCGACATTGCTCAGCAGCTCGAAGACGGCAAGCACTTCGACAACCGTTCGATTTCGTTCCCTTATGAGCCAGGTTCCGTCGCCAAGATCATCACCGCTGCCGCAGCACTGGAAGAAGGTATCACCACTCCGGATGAAGTGCACACGGTGCCAGGTTCGATTCAGGTCGCGGATGTCACGGTGAATGATGCATGGCCGCACGGGCCGTTGCCTTATACCACCGCCGGTATTTTCGGTAAGTCGTCAAACGTCGGCACGCTGCAGCTGGCAGACAAGCTGGGCCAGGACAAATTCGACGAGTACCTCAACAAATTCGGTATCGGCGATACCACTGGTATCGAGCTTCCGAATGAATCTTCAGGGCTGCGCCCACCCCGTGAGCAATGGTCGGGTTCGACGTTTGCGAACCTGCCGATCGGCCAAGGCATGTCCTGGACGACGTTGCAGATGGCCTCGGTTTTTCAGACCCTTGCCAATGGCGGTGAGCGGGTAGAACCACGCATTATTAAGCGTGACGACGATAAACGTTCCGGTAGCGCTGGCAACCACAGTGACGGCGACGGCTCGGACAGTGCGAGCGGCGCCAAAGATTCCGAAGATGGCAAGGGCGGCAAGGGCGAAGGCGGATCTGACGCTTCTGTCAGCGGCGACGGAAGCCCAGAAAAAACCCGCGTGGTGAGCAAAGAAACCGCAGCTAAGGTAGTCGATATGTTCCGTGCAACGGTGCAGGCTGACCCCGCAGGCATCAACAACGGTACAGCGCCGAATGCTGACATCGAGGGATACAACATCAGTGCCAAAACTGGTACGGCGCAAAAGGTGGATCCAAACACTGGCGCCTACTCGAATTCTGCATACTGGATCACCTTCGCTGGCATCGCCCCCGTTGATGACCCACGGTTCGTTGTTGCGATCATGCTCGATGAACCTAAGCGGGGAGTACTTGAAGGCGGCGGAGGAGGCGCTAGTGCAGGCCCATTGTTCCACCAGATCGCGTCTTGGTTGCTTGATCGCGATAACGTTCCGCCATCACCGGCCGCGCCAGAACTGACACTACAAGCGCCATAATGCCCCGATCCAAATGCCCCGATCCAGCAGTAGCACTAAGGAGTTTTCGATGAGCACCACTTTGGCCACATTGATCGCACAATTCGGCGGCAGACTAGCCGACGGTGCTGCGCAACCAGTACCCGAATCTGAAATTGCCATCACAGGCATTGGCTTGGATTCGAAAGCGATTGTTGCCGGTGAGATTTTTGCAGCACTTCCCGGTACTCGCACCCACGGTGCGGAATTCGCGACTGCTACCCAAGCCGCTGCAATCTTGACTGACGAAGCGGGCGCGGCGATTCTGCAGCGCAGCAACGAAACACGCCCGGTATGGGTCGTCGAGAACCTACGTGGAATTTTGGGCCGCATCGCCGCTGAAATTTATGGCCACCCTTCGGAAAAGATGCAGGTCATAGGTGTTACCGGTACCTCCGGTAAAACCACCACGAGCTACATCCTTGAAGCTGGTTTACGCGCGGCCGGTGCCACAGTCGGCATCATTGGAACCACCGGCACCCGCATCAATGGCACCAAAGTGCCGACGAATTTGACTACCCCCGAAGCCCCGAAACTGCAACAGTTGTTCGCGATGATGCTGGAACAGGGCGTGACACACGTTGTCATGGAGGTTTCCTCACACGCACTCGAGCTTGGCCGGGTAGCTGGCACCACCTTCGCCGTTGCTGGGTTCAGCAACCTGTCGCAGGATCACTTGGATTTTCACCCGACGATGGAAGAATATTTCCAGGCAAAGGCACGTTTATTCAGCGGCGCGCAGGCAGCGGCGAAAGCTGCCATTGTCGTCGACCAGCAGTGGGGCGAGCGCATGGCGGATATCGCCGAGAGCACTGGCGCCCGGTGCCTGCGTATTCAGACCAACCTCGGTGAATCTTCGCACGCCGATGTCGCGGTTGTTGCCTCCGAGCTCGAACCCAGCGGCATTCAGAATGTTCAGCTGCGTATCGCGGATGAGACGCTCACGCTGAATTTGCCTCTGCCCGGCAGTTTCAACGTCGCGAATGCAGCCCTGGCGTGCGCGATGGCCTCGCTTGCCGACGTCGAGCTGAGCGCGTTCTTGGCTGGTGCAGAAAACGTCGCGGTACCAGGGCGTATGGAATCGCTTGCCGCTGGGCAAGATTTCGTTGCTGTTGTCGATTATGCCCACAAACCTGGGGCGCTGGAGGCAGTTCTAGCAACCCTGCGTGGACAGGTTGCCGGCCGTGTGGGAGTAGTCGTCGGCTGCGGTGGTGATCGCGATTCCTCGAAACGTGAGGTTATGGGGCGTATCGCGGCAGAACAAGCAGATTACGTCGTCGTCACTGATGATAACCCTCGCACCGAAGATCCTGCTCCGATCCGGGCGGCGGTGATGGATGGGGCCCGGAAAGCATTGCGCGCAGCGCAACTAACAGAGACCGATCATTTGGTTGAAGAAGGGGACCGTGCCCGCGCGATTGAGCTGCTGGTCGGCTGGGCCCAGCCTGGGGATGCGATTGTGGTGGCTGGTAAAGGCCACGAGACCGGACAGATCGTTGGCGATACGGTGCACGAATTCGATGACCGCCAAGTGCTTGCCGAAGCCTTGTCAGCCCTTGGTTACCGTGCGAGTGAAGCAGAGGCAAAATAATGATTCCATGGACTATCGCGCGCATCGCAGAGATCGTCGGCGGGAAGTTGGATAATGTTTCCGATCCGCAGGCTGTTGTCTCTGGTCCCGTAGAATTTGACTCGCGCAAGATCGTCGCCGGTGGGCTATTTCTGGCTTTGCCTGGTGCGAAGGTTGATGGCCACGACTTTGCGGAAAAAGCGCATGAGGCTGGGGCAGTGGTCACGCTAGCGGCGCGCCCAGTAGGAACTCCAGCGATCATCGTGCCCAGCGATGCCGCGTCCGCCACAGCATCCGTCACAGAATCCGATACAGCGTCCGTCACAGCATCCGATGCCGCATCCGCCACAGCGTCTGCCTACGTTTATGCGCATGATTCCGATGGTTCAGTGCGCGCCTTACTGACAGCGTTGGCGAAACTTGCTCGCGCGGTTGTCACCGAACTCATCAGCACGAAAGCCCTCAGTGTGGTTGGTGTCACCGGTTCTGCCGGAAAGACTTCCACCAAAGACATGCTGGCAGCGCTCTTGTCGACGGCCGGGCCCACGATCGCCCCACCCGGATCCTTCAATAACGAAATTGGGCATCCGTATACAGCATTGCGTTGTGGTTCTGATACAGAATTCCTCGTCGCAGAGCTTTCTGCGCGCGGGCTTGGGCACATCGCGCAATTGGCAGAAATTGCCCCGCCGCGTATCGGGTTGGTGCTCAACGTCGGAAGCGCCCACTTGGGCGAATTCGGTTCCAAGGACACTATCGCACAGGCGAAAGGCGAACTTATCGAAGCCGTACCACCTGCTGCTGATGGCGGCGTCGCTGTGCTCAACGCCGATGATCCAGCTGTAGCAGCGATGGCGACGCGCACTCGTGGCAAGGTAGTGACCTTCAGTGCCTGCGGTGATACTGCAGCGGATTATTTTGCCAGCGACGTTGTCTTGGATGATCTCGCTCGCGCTCGTTTCCAGCTGCACAGTCGTCAGGCAGGTCCGGTGGAGATTAATCTGCAAGTCGTGGGTGCACACCAGGTCAGCAACGCGGTGGCAGCAGCAGCCGTCGCAGCTGAAGCAGGCGTCGCGATCGAGCAGATCGCCGTGTGCCTTAATGACTACCTCGCAGTTTCTGCACACCGGATGGATGTGCGCGAAAGGGCGGACAATGTCACGATCATCAATGATGCGTACAACGCGAACCCAGAATCGATGCGGGCGGGCTTAGCTGCATTGTCCTCAGCCGCTACGCAGCCGGCGCAAGCTATTGCTGTTTTGGGTGAAATGAGTGAGCTGGGCGACGATGCCAGCGCTGTGCACCGCGAACTGGGAATGCAATTGGCAGAGTTTGCCGTCGACACGCTGGTGGCCGTCGGCAAGACCGACAACATTGCAGCGTTGGTGGAAGGCGCGCTGGAAGCAGGCATCGACACTCGCCATGTTGCAGATGTGAATGGTGCGACGCGTACAGTGGAAGAGATCCTCCGCTCGGCGCAACACCGCGACGTGGTTCTGGTGAAGGCCTCGAACGCGTGGAGTTTGTGGCGGGTCGCTGAGCAACTCGCAAGCAAAGAGCAAGAGTATAAGGAATAGTAACCAGTGACTCAGATTATTCTCTCCGGTGTTATCAGCTTCCTGGTCGCAATTTTTACGACTCCGGTGCTGATCCGCTACTTCAACAATGTAGGCCGGGGTCAAGAAATACGGGAAGATGGGCCACGTTCGCACATCCGGAAGCGCGGCACGCCCACGATGGGTGGCATCGCGATAGTGCTCGGCATCACCGTCGCCTATGTGTTGGTGAATATCTATGGTTTGCTCACCAATGCCGGATCGTTCACGGCCTCCGGATTGCTGGTCTTAGGCTTAGTGCTGGGGCTGGCTGCTCTTGGCTTTGCCGACGACGGTATCAAGCTGTTCAAATCGCGGAACCTGGGGCTGAATAAGACAGGCAAGCTCATCGGGCAGCTCGTTTTGGCGATTGGTTTTGCGATCCTCGTGCTGCAATTCCCGAATGAAGAAGGCTTGACACCTGGTTCAACGAATCTGTCATTCCTGCGCGATATCGAGACTTTCGATATTGCAGCCGGCGGTGCGATCGTCGGTGGCATCATCTTCGTTATCTTCATGTACATCCTGATCTCTGCCTGGTCGAACGCCGTGAACTTCACCGATGGCCTAGACGGCCTGGCAGCCGGCTCCACGGCGCTGGTGATGGGTGGCTACACGCTGATCACGTTCTGGCAGTTCCGCAACTCCTGTGCGCAGGCCGTCGATGCTGCGTGTTACCAGGTGCGAGACCCATTGGATATTGCAATCCTGGCTTCTGCTGGCTTGGGCGCGAGCCTTGGTTTCCTGTGGTGGAATGCCGCGCCGGCGAAAATCTTCATGGGTGATACCGGTTCGCTTGCACTCGGTGGTCTGGTTGCAGGTATCTCGGTCACCACACGCACCGAATTGCTGATGATTATCATCGGCTCGATTTTCGTAGTCGAGGCCGCCTCTGTTGTCATTCAAATTGTCGTCTATCGCACCAGCGGTAAACGCTTCTTCCGCATGGCACCGATTCACCACCACTTCGAAAATGGTGGTTGGGCAGAAACTACCGTGGTTATCCGCTTCTGGCTGTTGTCCGCGATGGCGGTAATTTTCGGTACGTCGTTGTTCTACGGTGAATGGCTCCTTCTCACCGGATAGGGACCAACCGGAAATCTAGAGCAACCGGCAGCTACTGCCTGCCAATCGACAGACTGGAGACGAAGCGATGACCAACCAGAGCCCAAACCCTGCAGCTCACCAGAGTGCGAGTGTGCATCCCACAGAATTTTCCCGCGTATTGGTCGCTGGCGCTGGAGTCTCTGGCGCTGGGTGCGTCGCAGCGCTCGTGGAACTCGGCACCGAAGTCGTCATCGCGGATAATAATTTCGCCGCGGCGCAGGAGCTGGTAGAAAAACACCAATCGTCTTCCACCACCCTTTCTGCGGTGCGTGCTGGCGAAGTTGATTTCACCGCGGCAGAGTTTGCGGACTTCGAGCTCGTGGTCACCAGCCCTGGTTGGCCACCGCACGCACCGCTGTTGGTGGCCGCGCGTGAGGTTGGACTTCAAGTCATCGGTGACGTTGAGCTTGGGTTCCGGCTTGATCGTGCTGGTGTTTACGGCAGCCCCCGTGATTGGTTGGTGATCACCGGAACCAATGGCAAGACCACCACGACAGGCATGCTGACTTCAATCATGGACGCGCATGGGGCAACCGTCGGCAAGCGTGCGATGGCCACCGGAAATATCGGTGCTTCGGTTTTTGCAGCGTTGTCGGCGCAGCCTCGTGTCGATATTCTGGTTTTGGAAGCCTCCAGTTTCCAGTTGCATTGGGCGCCGACTTTGACGCCGGATATTGGCGTCCTGCTCAACATCGCCGATGATCACATCGATTGGCACGGAAGCTTTTCTGCTTATGCCTCCGACAAAGCGTCGGTGTTACGTGCGCCAAAGCGAGTGGTTGGGCTGGACGATGCGGCAGCAGCGCGTAGTGCAGCGGATACGCCACACCGTGGGTTCACTCAGCACGAGCCGCAATCTGGCCAAGTTGGTGTGCGTGATGGAATGCTGGTGTCTGCAGGAGATGTGCATGCACAACCGCCTGCAGAGGTGAAGCTGGCTCCGATTGCGGGACTCCAACCGCCGGGAGCGGCGGGAATTCTCGATGCCGCAGCGGCAGCGGCCGCAGCTTACGAATACGGCGTGGCTCCGGCAGATATTGCCGCAGGGCTTGCGCGTTATCGGGTAGCTGCACACCGTGGGGCAGTGGTCGCCAGTATCGGCGGGGTGGATTATATCGACAATTCTAAGGCCACCAACCCGCACGCTGCGCAGGCGGCGATGGCAGGCTTGGATTCCATCGTGTGGCTCGCTGGTGGCCAGCTGAAAGGCGCCAGTGTTGAGCAGTTGGTGCGTGAAGAATCCCACCGGATGCGAGCGGCAGTGCTGCTAGGCGTCGACAAGCACATCATTGCCGAAACTCTGCGTACATGTGCGCCACAAGTGCCGGTAGAAATCATCGAAAGCAGTGACCCGCAGGAGTGCATGCGTCAGGCGGTTGCTGCAGCGCAGCGCCAAGCGCAGGTTGGTGATGCCGTGCTGCTCGCGCCGGCGGCTGCTTCGCTCGATATGTTTTCTGGCATGGCCCAGCGTGGCGATCTGTTCGCTCAGGCAACATCCGACTACTCTGGTTAACCATGGCCACACAGACCCCGCAACGCAGCCGTCGCACCTGGCGTAACTGGAAGCTCAACTTGCCCAAGCATCCTGGCTTGGACTACTTGATGCTGCGCATTTCGATATTCGTGTTGGTCGGCATCGGCGTGGTCATGGCGTTTTCTGCGACCATGACGTGGTCGGTCATTGAAGGCAACACAGTCTGGGCGCAAGCGATACGGCAGACAGCCTATGTGCTGTTCGGTCTCGCCGTGTTTTGGTTTGCGCTGAGAACTCCATTCAGCACCGTCAAAAAACTGACTCCATGGTTTTTGGCGCTTGCTGCGGTATTGACGTTGCTGGTTTTCGTTCCGGGAATTGGTGTCGGCCGCAATGAGGTGGGTTCGCAATCCTGGATCGTGCTGGGGCCATTACGCCTGCAGCCTTCTGAGATCACCCGTATCGCCGTTGCAATGTTTGGTGCTTTGAGTTTGGCGAACAAGCGTCCGCCGCGTTCGTTAAACGAGGTCAAACTGACCAACCCGTTCGTGGTTTATATCTGCATTTCTATTCTGTTCTTCGGTGCGATGGTTGCCGAGGGCAATCTGGGTGTGGCGATGACATTCGCGGTCGTGGTCGGTTTCGCGCTGTTTTTCGCTGGCATCAACTGGCGCGTAATCGCTTTGGCGATCGTAGGCTGTGTCATCGCACTGATTTATGTCTTTTTGAGCGGTGGTTACCGCAGCGACCGCTTTACGACGTTTTTCGGCGCGTTCACCGGCAACTTCACGGACACCCGTGGCTCGGCCTTCCAGACTTATCAAGGCTTTTTGTCGCTTGCCGACGGTTCACTGACCGGCGTTGGCATCGGCCAATCGCGTGCGAAATGGTTTTACTTACCAGAAGCGAAAAATGACTTCGTTTTCGCGATCATTGGTGAAGAACTCGGATTGTTCGGTGGCGCGCTTGTCGTCACGATGTTTGTGATCCTGGGTGTTTTTGGCTTGCGGACCGCAATGCGCGCACAGAATCAGTTCCAATCGCTGCTAGCTGCGACGTTGACCGCGACTGTGGTTTCACAAGCGTTTTATAATATTTCCTATGTCATCGGTTTGATGCCCATGACCGGTGTGCAGCTTCCGTTGATTTCTTCCGGCGGCACCTCCACCGTGGTTACGCTTGGGGCGATGGGATTGCTGGCCTCTGTTGCACGGCACGAGCCAGAAGCAGTTTCCTATATGCAAAGCTATGGTCGTCCGCTGTTTGATCGAGTGCTGATGATCCCAGAGCCTACGGTTGCAGTCGCTTCTTCTCGCACGGCTGCTGGCCACCAACGTGGACGTGGCCGGGCAGGAAGTCGGCAACCAGCAGGACGCCCAGCCCAATCCCGTCCTGAGCATCGCCGTGGCGAGCAGCGCTTTGGCACTGCCGTGACCGCCCGCTCACGCTCGCAGCAGCCCGGCCGTTCACCCGCTGGTGAGCCAAGGGACCGCACTGCACGCACGAATTCGTACTCAAATCAGAAAGGCCGACCAGGAACATGGCGTCAACGACCGATTCGGCATTAACCGTTGTCCTCGCCGGAGGCGGTACAGCCGGGCACATCGAGCCAGCACTGGCGGTCGGCGAGGTCCTGCGTACCCGCTATAAAGCTGAGGTTTTAGCGTTGGGGACATCTCGGGGCTTGGAAAGCGATATCATTCCGTCCCGCGGTTTTGACCTGGAATTGATCACCCCGGTGCCGGTTCCACGCCGCATCAACGGTGATTTGTTTGCTTTGCCCTTCAAAGTTCTACGGTCGATTCGACAGGCCCGCAAAATCTTGAAGAAAAACCGAGCAGATGCCGTTTTTGGCACTGGCGGTTATGTTTCTGCTTCGGCCTACCTAGCAGCGAAATCGCTGGGCATCCCGTTTTATGTGTTAGAAACGAATGCGCTGGCGGGCATGGCCAACAAGATGGGTGTGCGCTTGGGCGGCACCGGTTTCAATGCGATAGAGAGCTCAGGCATGCCGGGCGATGTCGTGGGTATCCCTGTGCGCCCACAACTGACTGGGGGAGACCCGAGTGGGGAGAAGGCGGCGCGCGGCCGGGAACTGTTTGGGCTTGCCGACGATCGTCCCACCATTTTGATCACCGGCGGTTCCCAAGGAGCGGCTTCGATCAACACTGCGGTCGCCGGAAGCATCGACCGTCTTCTTGCTGATGGTTACCAGGTATTGCACGCCTACGGGAAGAAAAACGATCCCCCGGCGGAGAAAAAACACTATGTTTCCTTGCCATACATCGAGGACATGGGTGCAGCACTCGCAGTTGCCGATCTGGTGGTGTGCCGCTCTGGAGCTATGACAGTCGCGGAAGTTTCTGCGTGTGGTTTGCCTGCGATTTACGTGCCCTTGCCGATTGGGAATGGTGAGCAGGGCTTGAACTGCAAAACTGTGGTGGCCGAAGGCGCGGCACGTAAGATCGACGATGCAAAATTCTCGCCTGACGTGATGTATGAGGCAGTTACCGAGATTCTGGGTGACGAAGAGAACTACCGACAGATGCGCAAGGCAGCGGCTGCTTCAGAACAAGGCGATGCTGCGTGGCGTTTGGCCGAACGTATCGTCTTCGATAATTCGACTACTCAATCCACCCGCGAGTCCACGAGCTAGGAGTTCACCGTGGCAGAACACAACTCTGCAGATACCATTGATCTTTCCCGTGTCCACCTCGTGGGCATAGGGGGTGCGGGCATGTCAGGCGTCGCTCGCATATTGCTTTCCCGTGACGCCACGGTGTCTGGCTCGGACGTGAAAGATTCCCGACCAGTGCGCGCACTGCGTTCGATGGGCGCAGAAATCGCCATCGGCCACAGCGCTGAGAATTTGGAATTATCAGGCAGCTTGCCGACGGTCGTCGTCACCTCTTTCGCTGCTATCCCGCAAGATAATCCCGAGCTTGCCGCTGCGGCTCGCCACGGAATACCAGTGATCCGTCGTTCTGATCTCTTGGCTGAATTGATGGATGGCTATACCCAGCTGTTGATCGCGGGTACGCACGGGAAGACTTCAACGACGTCGATGGCAGTGACTGCTTTGCAGGCTGCGGGCACGGACCCTTCCTTCGCGATTGGTGGACAACTCAACCGGGCAGGCACTAATGCGCATCAAGGGACCGGTGAGGTATTCGTTGCGGAAGCTGATGAATCAGATGCTTCATTGTTGCGCTACCGCCCGTCGATCGCGGTGGTGACGAATATTGAGCCTGATCATCTGGATTATTTTGGTACCGCGGAAAATTATTTCCAGGTTTTCGAAGACTTTGCAGATTTAATTGCCGATGACGGTGTGTTGGTTGCTTGCCTTGATGACAAACACACCGCTGATCTTGCAGTGGAGTGTGCACGCCGTGGCATCACGGTGCTCGGCTATGGCACATCTTCGCAGACCCGTTCGCCGGAGGTTGCGGACCTGCTGGTCGCAGAAATCACTGCTACCGAGGTTTTAACAGCGGGTACCCGGGTGTGGCTGCAGTTGCGTCTTCCCGCAGGGATTCATTCTGCACGCAGTGCGGCTGGCGCGAAAAGCTCTCAACGTGCTGGTGCAAAAAACCAACCGCAAGAGATTTCTTTGGAATACTTGGTGCAAATTCCCGGCTATCACATGGTGCTTAATTCAGTTGCCGCAGTGCTGGCCGGCACTGCGGCTGGGGTCGATGCGCAAAAACTCGCTGACGGGGTTGCGAGCTTCGCGGGAGTCCGTCGTCGTTTTGAATACCATGGTGAGGTCACTTCTGGGCCGTTTGCTGGCGTGAAGGTCTATGACGATTACGCACATCATCCGACAGAAGTCATGGCGGTGTTGACTGCCGCACGCGAGCAGGTATTGGCTGAGGCGCAAGGAGGCAAGGTCATCGCGTGTTTCCAGCCGCATCTGTATTCGCGTACTAAAGAGTTTTACCGCGAATTCGCACAGGCTCTTTCGCTTGCCGATGCCTGCGTGGTGCTTGATATCTTTGGTGCCCGGGAAACTCCAGTGGAAGGTCTTACCTCCCGGATCATTACGAACGCGATGGAAGAATCCGTCGCCGTGCGCTACGAGCCTGATATGTCAGCGGCCCCTGAGACGATTGCCTCGCTGGCTGGTCCTCATGACCTGGTGCTGACCATGGGCGCTGGTTCGGTTACGGTGTTGGCCCCGGAAATTCTGCAGCATTTGCGCGCTGCTGGCGATAATAATGCTGATGCTGATGTTGATGTTGAGGCTGGGCGCTAGCCGTGCGGAAAAAACCCGTTGCTTTGAGCATTACCGCCGTGCTTGCGGTTGTCGTAGTCATCGCTGGAATCCTGTGGCTTTTCCCTGTGTTGAGGGTCGGCCAGATCGAGGTCACCGGTAATGAGCGTGTGAGCACTGAGGCAGTGATCGAGGATAGTGGCGTGCGTGAAGGCGATAATTTGCTGCGCGTTGATGCAACGGGTGCTGCCAGCCGGATCGTGCAACAGTCATGGGTGCGGGGAGTGACAGTCTCTCGGCATTTCCCGTCGACTGTAAATATCGAAGTAGCTGAGCGTGAGGTGGTTGGCTATGTTGAGCATGACGACGGCGCGCATCTGATTGATCACCAAGGGCATGCATTTTTGATTGACGTGCCGCCGGAAGAAGCCGTAGAGATCACCGGTGAAGTCGACGATGACGATGCTGTGAATACAGCAGTGACAGCGATCGCGACGGTGCCGAATGAGATTCGTAGGGAAATTGCGTCGTTAGAGATTAGCCGCTCCCAAGCTATGGAATTACAGTTGCATGATGGGCGCAAAATCTATTGGGGTACCAGTGATGCGAATGAGCAAAAAGCCGCTGCCCTCGAGCACGTTATTCACCGTGAAGGCGATCGCTGGGACATTTCGAATCCGAGCTTGGTGACAGTTCGCTAGACAGCAGCCGCTGCGGGGGTGATCGCAGGGGGTGATCACCGCGGAAATTCGGAGAAAAGCCCAGTTCAGTACCCTAAAGTAAAGGTTTAGGTGTTCGACACGCGCGCGAATATGCGCCAAAATTACAGAAGTGTCACTCAAGATAGTCACGTAACGTATTGGCGAAATAATGCGCCGATATCTCAATGCCCGCAGAGATGAAAAAGCAGAACCTGAAAGGCCGGAACTCCTCTTATGACCTCACCTAACAATAACCTTGCTGATATCAAGGTCGTTGGCGTTGGCGGCGGCGGCGTCAACGCAGTGAACCGCATGATCGAAGAGGGCCTCAAAGGGGTCCAATTCGTTGCGATTAACACGGACTCGCAGGCTCTTCTGTTTTCCGATGCAGACGTCAAACACGACATTGGCCGGGAAGCTACCCGCGGATTGGGTGCGGGAGCGAACCCGGAGGTAGGCCGCAGCTCCGCCGAGGATTCTAAGTCTGAGTTGGAAGAGACTCTGCGCGGCGCCGACATGGTTTTCGTGACTGCAGGTGAGGGCGGCGGAACCGGCACTGGTGCAGCCCCAGTCGTCGCTAATATCGCTAGGAAGATGGGCGCACTGACCGTCGGCGTTGTCACCCGCCCGTTTAAATTTGAGGGCGCTCGGCGCTCTCGCCAGGCTGAGGCCGGTATCGCGGAACTGCGCGAAGTCTGTGACACCTTGATCGTGATCCCTAACGATCGTCTGCTGCAACTGGGCGATGCCAACCTGTCCATGATGGAAGCTTTCCGCGCAGCAGACGAGGTTTTGCACAACGGTGTGCAAGGTATTACCAACCTGATCACCATTCCGGGCATGATCAACGTCGACTTTGCTGACGTCCGCTCGGTGATGGCTGAAGCCGGCTCGGCTCTGATGGGCGTAGGTTCGGCGCGCGGGGATGATCGTGTGATGACCGCTGCGGAACACGCAATCAACTCGCCATTGCTGGAATCCACCATGGAAGGCGCCAAGGGCGTGCTGCTCTCGATCGCTGGTGGCTCCGATTTGGGCTTGCAAGAGGTTTACCAGGCTTCCACGATGGTCGAAGAAAAGGCTGACCCGGACGCCAACATCATTTTCGGTACTATCATCGACGATAACTTGGGCGATGAAGTTCGTGTGACCATCATTGCGACCGGTTTCGATGCAGAGGCTAATTTGCAGGACGAATACGGCTCACACGCCGCAGCGCAGAACGCGAGCGCACAAAGTGCTGCGCAAGCACAGCGCGGGCCAGCAGCCGACTCCGCCGCACGCACCCAAGCGAGTGAGCCGCGCCCACCACGCCCAGAACGCGGTTCGCTGTTCAGTGAACGTGAAAAGCCACGTACTCAGACCAGCCGTTCGGGCGGGCTGTTTACTTCTTCGGATCGCTTCAATCAGGCACCGGAGCCACGTCAGCCGCAGCGTGAGTCTGAACCGGATGATGATCTGGACGTTCCAGATTTCATGCGCTAAGCCAGCATGATCTCGCAGGATCCTTCTGAGATGAAGACTTCAGGCACCCAAGCAGCGAAGCTTCCGGTAGACAAACGCCCCGTGCGCATGGTTTTCACCACTCGCAACGGCGGGGTTTCGCAGCAGCCGTATGGATCATTCAATCTGGCCGAGCACGTCGGTGATAACGCGCAGAATGTCGCCGATAACCGTGAACGTCTCGCCAGAGTGCTTGAACTTGAGCACATCCAATGGATGGAGCAACTGCACACCAACACCGTGAGCGTGGTGACCGAAACTAGTACAGAGCCACTTGCAGCGACCGATGCAATGGTGACGACGGTTCCGCATCTTGCTTTGGGCGTGTTGGTAGCAGACTGTGTGCCGGTGCTGTTAGCGGATCCACAGGCTGGTGTGTGCGCTGCTGTGCATGCCGGTCGAATGGGTGCGCGAAACGGCATCGTGTCGCGCACCGTGGAAACGATGACGGAGCTAGGCGCAAACCCAAACAATATTCAGGCTTTGCTTGGACCTGCTGCCAGCGGTGAGAACTACGAAGTCCCCGCTGCGATGGCTGCCGACGTCGAAGCCCGTTTGCCTGGTTCTCGTACCCGAACGAAAAAGGGGACGGCTGGATTAGACATTAGGGCAGGGCTCGTGCGTCAGCTGCTAAGCCTCGGGGTAACGGCGATCGAGGCGGACCCGCGCTGCACCATCGCTAATAAAGAATTTTTCTCTTACCGCCGCGAAGGCACCACCGGGCGCCAAGCCGGTGTGATTTGGTTGACGGGAAAATAACGATGTGTAGCAACAACGATATTGCTCGCGAGGCTGCAACGAATCAGCCTGCTGTTAGCGCAACGGAAACTTCCAGCGAGGCGGGACTGAGCAAACGCGAACTCCAGCGAAACCTTGAACAGACGTTTGAGCTGATTAGGCAGGCAGCGCGGGAGAACGGGCGCGATCCACAAGAGATTACCTTGCTGCCGGTGACGAAGTTTCACCCGGTTGAAGCTATCGCCCAATTGGCGGCGCTGGGTGAAACCGACGTGGCGGAAAACCGGGAACAAGAAGCTCGCGACAAAGCGGAAAAGCTGCCCGACGTCCGTTTTCACATGATCGGCCAGGTGCAGACGAAGAAGGCGAATTCCGTTGCTCGCTGGGCACATAGTGTGCACTCACTAGATTCAATCAAGCTTGCCGACGCTTTGGACCGAGGCATAAGTCTTGCGAAAGAACGCGAGCAGCGGCCGGCAGACTTTGTCCTGCCAGTGTTTTTGCAGTTGTCGGTTGATGGCGATTCCTCCCGAGGCGGTGTGCAAGCACAAGACTTGGAAGAATTGGCAGCGCACGTCGACAAGCTGACGCAACTGAAACTAGCCGGCATCATGGTCGTGCCGCCGTTGGATGCCGATGCCAGCGAGGTGTTCCGCGAGGCCCGTGCTCTCTGTGATGCGCTGGCTGCGCGTTTTGGGCGTGTGCTTCGGTTATCTGCAGGTATGTCGGCTGACCTGGATAAAGCCATTGCCGCAGGTAGTGATATCGTGCGTGTCGGTACTGGCATCATGGGCCAGCGGCCAGTAGCTTTTTAAGCAGCGGGTTCGCAAACAGCCAAACGAAGATTTATCAACGCAATTTACCATCGCTAATTAATTAACAAGGGGAAAGCTAATGTCTATCATGCGCTCTGCCAAAGAGTTTTTCTTTGGTCCGGAAGACGATGCTTATTACGAGTACGACGAAGCTGCGGATTATGACCGTCGTGAGGGATATCGCGAAGCTCCGATGAGGGACGAACCACGCGATGGTGCATATCGCGATTTACCGCCACGCCGCGAAGCCGCCGGTGCGCGTGATTACGGATACGAGCGTGAACCATTGCGTGAAGCTGCGCCGTCGCGTGGCCATAGCTATGACGATTATGCTGTCGCCGCCCCAGCGCCTGCGGTGAATCCGGAGCCAGCGGTCGTCGCCTTGTCGTTGATGAGCTATGACGAAGCCCGCAAGATGGGTGAAGCTTTCCGTGATGGTGACGTGGTGGTTTTCGAAATCACTGACGCAGAGCGCGGAGTCGCTAAGCGCATCATCGATTTCTCGGCTGGCTTGTGCTTCGCGTTGCGCGGGCAGATGAAAAACGTTACCGCGAAGTTGGAGACCGACCGCAAGATTTTCGCGATCATTCCGGAACATGCGCAGGTAACCAGCATTGACCTTGAGCGTGCTGCTGGATTGCGCTAAGCAATCGGGTACGCGTATCTAACAATTGAATGATCAGGTAAACTAGACGCCCGTGAGTATGCTCGGAGTAATCCTTCTCGTCATCATTCGCCTGTACACGCTGGTTTTGGTTGGGCGCATCATTATTGAGATGATCCAGTCGTTCGGCAGAACGTTCCAACCGCCGCGGTGGTTTATCATGATCGCGGAAGTACTGTTCACGCTGACGGAGCCGCCAGTACGAGCGCTGCGTCGTGTGATCCCACCATTGCGAACCGGTGGTGTAGCGCTGGACATGTCGGTGCTGGTGCTGTTTTTGCTGCTCATGGTCGCTAGCATGTTGGTGCGGGCGCTGCTGCTGCAGTAGTTGCTGTAGTCGCTGTTGATGTCAGCACCTGCAAGGTAAGATTGATCGAAGCCTGCAAGTCAGATAAATTTAATATCGTTAATATAACGCATGAGATTTTTGTAACTAACAGGTCTCGTCCGCATTCGCGGGGCCGCCACTTGAGTAAGAAGGGGAGTGCCAATGCCACTTTCACCAGCAGACGTCCACAACGTCGCGTTTAACAAGCCACCCATTGGCAAGCGGGGCTACAACGAGGATGAGGTGGATCAGTTCCTCGATTTAGTCGAAGACACCCTTGCTCAATTGCAGGATGAAAACGATGAGCTGCGCGCACTTCTGGATGAAGCCGAAGCGAAGTCCTCGGCAAGCTCTGCTGGTGCTGCCACCTCCCAGGCTTCCGCATCCTCCTCGGTTGATGAGTCTAAATTGCGCTCCGAGATCGAAGCTGAGTTGCGTTCGAAGATCGAAAAAGAAATCCGTGCGGATTACGACGAGAAGCTGAACGAATCTCGCAAGGCTGCTGGTAAGGCACAAAACGAGGCTAACCAGGCTAAGGCAGAGCACGAGGCAACCAAGAAAGAGTTGGCGCAAGCTCGTCAGGCCGCAGAATCTGCTGCGAAGTCCTCGGATTCTGACTCCGCTAAGTCGGCAGGTTCTTTCGCCTCAGCAGCGAAGCAGGCTCCAGCAGCTGATGCTCCAGCGCAGGCAACCGCGGATGCCAGCGGTATGGCTACCCCTGCCACCCACATGCAGGCCGCCAAGGTTTTGGGCTTGGCGCAGGAGATGGCTGACCGTCTGACTGCAGACGCGCAAGCTGAATCGAAGGCTATGTTGGACGATGCACGTTCTAGCTCGTCTAAGCAGTTGTCAGAAGCGCAGGCAGAGGCGAAGCGTTTGGTTGATGTTGCTGAGCAGAAATCCTCCAAGCAACTCAACGAAGCTGAGACTCGTTCCCGCACGATGATTCAGGATGCGGAGAAGAAGGCAGCGCAGACCACCTCTGATGCTGAGTCCCGTGCGGAGGCACAGTTGCGCCAGGCTAATGAGAAGGCAGCGTCGCTGCGTGCGGATGCTGAGAAGAAGCACACTGAAGTTATGAACACCGTCAAGCAGCAGCAGACGGCACTGGAATCCCGCATTGAGGATCTGCGTACCTACGAGCGTGAATACCGCACTCGCCTGCGCACCCTGCTGGAATCCCAGTTGGAAGAGCTGGAAGCTCGTGGCTCGGCTGCACCGTCCGGCGACATCAAGGGCAGCAACAACTAATCCTTCTCGCACCAGCCACGGCCTGAGCGCTCCAGCTGAGGTCTTGTGCACGAGGTCGTTGCAAAATACTACAAATAATGCGCCTGCAGATTGTTCTGCAGGCGCATTATTCATGTCTATGCCGACAAGGCGCTAAGCGCTTCTATGTCGGCAAGAGCTGAGCGCTTAGACGATAGCTAAGCTTTCTGGTTCTGTAGCTCTTCGACCGCAGGGTCAGACCACTTGCCCTTGGTAACACCGTTTTTGTACACGATGCCGGAGACCAGGGCGATGACGAAGATGATGGCCATCGGAATAAGAATGACGTAAACGTTGCCCACGGCGAACATCACCGGGATGCACAGTGCGGTGACAAGGCCACCACCGAAGAACGGCTCGAAGGCCAGCTGTTTATAGCCGAAGGCTTCCAGAGCGGGTGATTTTTCGTCCGGGTCGGCCACGCGCAACAGGGCCAGACCAGTTGCGGTAACACCCATGGATTGTCCGAAGTCGCCAACACCACGTTCTACCCAGAATTCTGGGATCACGCGTGGCGTGAAGAACCACAGGATGATCACGTTGAAAGCAATGCCCGCGATGGACAGCAGAACGAACGCCTGCCAGTAATCAGCAATAACGGTCAGCGAGATCGTCGCCAAGGCTGCTGCGATCAGCAGGTCCAAGCCCAGGCCCTGGATTCGCTTCATCATCTCGTGGTCTACGAGGTCGGTGCGTCCAGTCTTGTCCAGGAAGACCTGAACGACCACACCGCCGATCATCGCCAGCGGGAACAACGGGATATAACCCAGCAGAGTGGTTCCGTCACCCTCAGAGACGAACAGCGAATCTGGCTGTCCCCACAGCAGGTTTTCGATCCAGGTAATGAGCTCAAGCAGCAACCAACCGATGATGATCGCGACACCGACGACAGCCATGTGCAGCGTCAACGGCTCGATCGAGTTGGGGCGAGCGGTCTGGCGACCAGCAGAAACCTGTTCTTCGGAGGTGTAGAGCCCCTGCAGTTCGGATTCGGACTGCTCGTTGACGTTTTTGATTACTTCCGTCTTGCCTTTGCGCACGGCCCAGTTCAAAAAGCCCATGCCGACGATGATGCCGGCGACCAAGCCGACTGTAGCCATCGCCAGCGCCAAATCGGTTGCCTCTGGCATTCCGACGTCTTCGAAAGCTGGCTGCATGCCTGCCGCGGTGCCGTGGCCACCTTCGAAGGCGATCTCGATCAGTGCACCGAATTTCTCATCCACATCGAACAGCGGAGCCAGAATCAGCACTGCGAGCAATAAACCGACGACATACTGGCCGGAGCCATAAGCTATACCGATCGACAGCTGTGGACCTGCGAGCTTGAGGACACGTCCTGGCTTCGGAATCTTTGAGCCTAAAAATAGCGTCGCGAAGACAACGGAAATCAACAGCCCGGGGAGGCTGGACCAGACGGTGTAGATGTCTTCGGTGAACAGGCCGCCGTCGGCAAGCCAGTCCCAGTTGATAACGTCAGCGAGCTTGCCGACGACTTGCTCACCAGCCACCAGTGCCAACAGTCCGGCGATGATGCTGCTGGGCAGCAGTAGTTTTTGTAAGAATTTCAGCTTCACGCGAAGGTACTTACCGGCGAGCATGATTGCTACCAGCAAGATCAGCGCAAAGCCCACTGTTCCTGCACTCATGTTGCACTCTCTTCTCTATTCAGTCTTTCAGCGGTGCTGGTCTTCTTGCATGATTTGGGCATACAAAAAGGGTTAGGCGGTCGTGTTATCTGCACTGCATGCAGATTACGTACCAGCCTAACCCACAGTAAAAATTTGCTGTGAAGCGGCTAATAGTTGCGTGGCAACTACTCGGCAACGATGATGATATCCAGGCGACGCGGCCCGTGTACACCTTCCACGCGTTCCAACTCAATATCGGAGGTGGCCGACGGGCCAGAGATCATGGTGATCGGCCGGGTGCCTTCGATCGCTTCCAGGGCTTGTGGCACCAAATCGACGACGTCTTTTTCGAAGACCACGCAAACGTGGTGATCCGGAACCAGCGTAATCGCACGACGGCCCTCATCTGGGCGTGCGGATAAGAAGATGGTGCCCGTATCGGCGCAGGAGACCGTAGAACCGGTGAGTACGGCAGCGATGGAATCGAGGTCATCGATGGTCAGCGGTTGCTCATCGGTATCGACGATGAAGTCGCGATCGGGCAGCCAGTTTTCCGGCAGGCCGGAAGGGATAACGCAGGTGCGATCTTCCAGCAGCTCCGCGATGCGCTCAGGCAGCGAGGACATATCTTCGCGGTAGACGTTGGCCTTGTAATCGATCAGTCGGTCGATAAGCACCTCGACGACTTCCGCACCTTCGCGTTCGCCCACCCGGCGGTATTCCCGCGGCACTGGTGGTGGAGTGGGGTGGTCGCTGAGCGAATTGCGCAAACGCGCAAAGATCTCGGTTTTCGCGTCGTCGTACTCGTATTTCTGATCCATTAGGAATCCGCCTCCGTTGTGTTGCCGCGGTTTTTCGCCCACCAGTGCCGGAAGGCCTGCTTTGGCGGTTTCGGAATATCGCGTTGCGAAGTCCAGCCACCCGCGATGCCCGGCAACCAACCGATGGAACCGTTCCGTCCGGCGACGATGCGGCTCAGTGGCAGACCACGTTCGACGAGTTTCATCACTTGGCCAGAGCCCATGACGAAGCTGGCTGCCTTCATCAGCGCAGCCATTTGCGACGGGCCGGATTGCTCGTCAACAGCTTTGGAGCGCAGGTGCACTAGAATGTCCGGAATGTTGATCTTGACTGGGCAGACGTCGTAACAGGCGTTGCACAACGACGAAGCAAACGGCAGGGTCGCGTTTTGCTCGGAGGTGATGCCGGTCAGCTGTGGTGAAAGAATCGCACCGATCGGGCCTGGGTAGACCGAACCATAGGAGTGACCACCGGCTTGTTCGTAGACCGGGCAAACATTCAGACACGCGGAACAGCGGATGCAATGCAGCGCGGAGCGTCCGTCTTCGTCGTTCAGGACGGCGGAGCGGCCGTTATCCAGCAGGACCACGTGAACGTTTTTCGGGCCATCGCCGTCGAAAGAACCCGTCCACAACGAGGTGTATGGGTTCATGCGCTCACCGGTCGACGAGCGCGGCAGCAGTTGCAGGAACACCTCGAGATCAGAAAACGTCGGGATGAGCTTCTCGATGCCCATCACGGTGATCAGCGTTTCTGGCAGGCTCAGGCACATGCGGCCGTTGCCCTCGGATTCGACGACGGAGAGTGTACCGGTGTCGGCGACACCGAAGTTTGCGCCAGAGACCGCGACCTTGCGCGACAAGAATCGTTTGCGCAGGTGACGACGGGCCGCCTCAGCGAGCACGGCGGGCTCGGAGGTCAGGTCATCGCCGGCTTCGGGCATCTTGTCTTTGAAGATCTCACGGATCTCGTCGCGGTTGCGGTGGATCGCCGGAACCAGAATGTGGGAGGGCTTATCCTCGCCGAGCTGCACGATCAGCTCTGCCAAGTCGGTTTCGGTGGCGGTGATGCCGCGCTCTTCCAAGTAATCGTCCAAGCCGATTTCCTGGGTGGCCATCGACTTGATCTTGTTGACTTCCGTCTCGCCGGTCTCGCGGATTAGCTCGGCGACGATCTTGTTGGCTTCTTTTGCATCGCGCGCCCAGTGCACGTGACCGCCAGCAGCCTCAAAGTTGGCGGCGAACTGTTCGAGCAGTTCCGGCAAGTTTGCCATGACGTTCGACTTAATTGCCGAGCCCGCACTACGCAGCTGTTCCCAATCCGGAACCTCGCCGACGACGTTGTTGCGCTTCGCGCGGATCGCGTGCGTGGCGTGGTGAATGTTTTTGCGCATCTGCGTGTTTTGCATCTGATGCTTCGCAGAAGCCGGAAATGGGGTCGATAGGTTGATGTTGCCCTGGCCGTAAGCGGGCATTCCCAAAGCGACGGTGCTCATTATTTCGCCTCCTGCGGGATGGAAAGTTCGTCGGCGGTCTCTGGGTTCCAAGGGTTTTCGCGGGTGGAAGCCAGAATTTCTGCCAGGTGCAGCGTGCGGGTTGGCGAGCCCTTGCGGTGCAGGATGCCACCTAAGTGCATCAGGCAGGATGCGTCGCCACCGGTGCACATTTCGGCTCCGGTGGATTCAATATTGCGTACTTTTTGCTCACCCATAGCGCCGGAAACGCCCGGATCTTTGATGGAGAAGGTGCCACCGAAACCGCAGCATTCTTCTTTGTCCGGCAATTCCACCATGTTGATGCCTGCGACCGTGTCCAGCAGATCCGGCTGTCGTGAACCCAAGCGCAGCAAACGCATGCCGTGGCACGACGGGTGGTAAGTCACGGTGTGGGGGAAGTAGGAGCCGAGCTGTTCGCCGGCGTTAGTGATGCCTTCGACATCCCGCAGGAACTGTGCGAGCTCGTAGGTGTTGCCGGCGATATCAGTGGCGCGCTCAGCAAGCTTTGGATCGCCATTCTTGCGGGCGACCATAGGCTGTTGGTGGCGCAGCGATGCCACGCACGAACCGGATGGGGCGACGGCGACATCGTAGTCGACGGAGCTGAAGGCCTTGACGTGGTTGCGTACCACAGGCAGGGCATCTTTCAGGTAGCCGCTGTTGACGTGCATCTGCGAGCAGCAGGCCTGGCCTTCAGGGAAGATGACCTCGTGGCCGAGCCTTTCGAGAATATTTGCGGTCGCCAGAGCCACCCGTGGGTACATCGCGTCGACGATGCAGGTAGCAAATAGTGCGATTTTCATGGGAATTGTCCTTAGTGACGCAGTGACAGTGACACAGGGATGCGGTGACGCAAAAATGGGGTCTGTCTAAAATTATCCGATCACGGTAACCGCTTCTGCAAAACGGCTGGGGGTAATGGAAAACTCTATAATGACTCGCGTGTGATCTAACCGTGCCACATCACCCCGCCGGTGGCATAATAAAACTACTGCCAAAAAAATCACACAGGTTATGCTTAGCAAGCAGGAAGGACGCGTGCAGGAGAAACAATGATGCTCATCGTCTTGTTATTAGCCTTCGTTGCCTTCCTGGCTCTCGTGCTGTTCTTGGCGACGGGTGCGAGTGCGTGGTTGTTCGCATTATTTGGCAGCGCCGGGGTGGCGTTGGTGTTGCTCATCGTCGATGCAGTGCGCAAGAAGTAGCCCGGTCGATGCAGTACGCAAGAAGTAGCCCGCACCTGCCGTTGCTGGTGCAGGGAATAGTCAGCAAATAGTCTTTGCGCACATTTGCTTGTAAGCTACGATGATGTTGCGATGATCCGGCCATCACCGGGGAGCTTTCCGGAAGAACGGCATGTACGCCGTCGGCAGTCAGCAGTGGCTTATGCTACTTGCGAGAACTGTGGGCGTCGACAAGCTCATTAGAACCGGGCTGCAAGGTGAAAACCTTCACCACAACGAAGTGGGAACCAGGCCGCGTGCTCGCGCACGGTCTGGGTCCAAGCAGGGTGGTACCGCGCTGACATAGCGTCCCTGCATCGCGAAAATTCGTGTGTGAAGGAGACTAACCGTGGCTGCAGATAAGCAGACAGCAGACAACGCCATCTCAGCGAAGCCAGCCGAGACTCAGGCCGTGGGCAGCGTGTATCCGAAGGTCGATATGACCGACGGCACCAACAACTTCCCGGCGATGGAAGCGATCGTCCAAAAGTATTGGGATAACGATCAGACCTTCCAGGCTTCTTTGGATCAGCGCAAAGACGCGCCAGAATACATCTTTTATGACGGCCCACCGTTCGCGAATGGCCTGCCGCACTATGGCCACCTGCTCACCGGCTACGTCAAAGACATCGTTCCGCGCTACCGCACCATGGCCGGCAACTACGTCCCCCGCGTGTTTGGGTGGGACTGCCACGGCCTGCCTGCTGAGCTTGAGGCCGAAAAGCAGCTCGGCATCAACCAGCGCCACGAGATCGAAGAGATGGGCCTGGAGAAATTCAACGAGGTTTGCGCTACGTCGGTGCTGAAATACGCCGACGAGTGGGAAGCCTACGTCAACCGCCAGGCGCGCTGGGTGGATTTTGAAAACGGCTACAAGACCATGGACATCGAGTTCATGGAATCGGTCATGTGGGCGTTCAAGGAGTTGTATGACAAGGGCCTGATCTACCAGGGCTTCCGTGTGCTGCCTTATTCCTGGGCTGAGCACACCTCCTTGTCGAACCAGGAGACGCGCTTGGATGATTCCTATAAGGAACGCCAGGATCCTTCGCTGACGGTCTCGTTCCCGCTGACTGGCACCCGCGCTGGTTCTGCAGCGGAAAAGACGTTGGCAGAAAACCCGATCTTTAACGACGTCGAAGCCGTAGCTTGGACGACGACGCCGTGGACGCTGCCGTCGAACGCGGCGTTGGCAGTCAACCCGAAGGTCACCTATGCGGTGGTTCGTGTTGGCGAGGATGGCGCGGATGGTTTCGCGGGCAAGTTGTTGTTGCTTGCCGACGAGCTCCGCGGCGCGTATGCCAAAGAATTAGGCAAAGAACCCGAGGTTGTGCTGACCCTGCCGGGTGCGGACCTGGTGGGCTTTACTTACGAGCCGATCTTCGGTTATTTCCCGGACCTGAAAAACGCCTACCAAATCTTGCAGGCAGACTACGTCACCACCGACGGCGGTACTGGTGTCGTCCACCAGGCACCTGCATTCGGTGAAGACGATATGCTCACCTGTCAGGAAGCCGACGTCGAGTTGGTTATTCCGGTGGATGCTGACGGCGAGTTCACCGCGGATGTACCGGATTACCAGGGCCAGCTGGTCTTTGATGCGAACAAGAACATCATCCGTGACCTCAAGCAGACCGGCCGCGTGCTGCGCCACCAGGTCATCGTCCACTCTTACCCACACTCCTGGCGCTCCGGCCAGCCGCTGATCTACCGCGCGATGCCGGCGTGGTTCGTCGCTGTGACCAAGATCCGCGAACGCATGGTGGAACTCAACCACAACGAGATCGAGTGGATCCCAGAGCACATCCGCGATGGCCAATTCGGCAAGTGGCTGGAAGGTGCCCGCGACTGGAATATTTCGCGTTCGCGCTACTGGGGTGCGCCAATCCCGGTGTGGATTTCTGATAGCGAGGAATACCCACGCATCGACGTCTACGGCTCGCTCGATGAGCTTGAGCGCGACTTCGGCGTGCGCCCAGAATCGCTGCACCGCCCAGACATTGATGAGCTGACTCGCCCGAACCCAGATGATCCAACCGGCAAGTCCACCATGCGCCGCGTGCCAGACGTGCTGGACTGCTGGTTCGAATCCGGGTCCATGCCGTTTGCGCAAAAGCACTACCCATTCGAGAACAAGGAATGGTTTGAGTCGCACAACCCGGCGGATTTCATCGTCGAATACTCTGGCCAGACACGTGGTTGGTTCTACCTGCTGCACGTGCTGTCTACGGCGTTGTTTGACCGCCCGGCATTCAAGAAGGTGGTTGCCCACGGCATCGTGCTGGGCGACGACGGGCTGAAGATGTCGAAGTCGAAGGGTAATTACCCGGATGTCAACGAGGTCTTTGACCGCGACGGCTCGGATGCGATGCGCTGGTTCTTGATGTCCAGCCCGATCCTGCGTGGCGGTAACTTGATCGTGACTGAGCAAGGTATTCGTGATGGCGTGCGCCAGGCGATCTTGCCGATCTGGAACGCGTATACCTTCCTGCAGCTGTATTCCAGCAAGCCGGCGCAGTGGTCGGTGGATTCGCAGGACGTGCGTGATCGCTACATCTTGGCAAAGACCCACGATCTGGTCGATGCAGTCGATACCGCGTTGGCGAATACCAATATTGCCGATGCCACCGAGGCCGTGCGCGTGTACGCGGATGCGCTGACCAACTGGTACGTGCGCCGTTCGCGTGATCGTTTCTGGGAGGGCGACGAGGCCAACCCAGAGGCTTTCAACACCTTGTACACGGTTTTGGAGATCGTCACTCGTACCGTCGCGCCGCTGTTGCCGCATGTCGCCGAAGTGATTTACCGCGGGCTGACCGGCGAGCGTTCTGTGCACCTGGCTGATTTCCCGGCCGCCAGCGATTTGCCTGCCGACGATGATCTGGTTCACGCCATGGACTACACCCGCGCGGTGTGCTCGGCGGCATCGTCGGTGCGCAAGGCCAACAAACTGCGTAACCGCCTGCCGTTGCCGAAGCTTTTGGTGGCTATGCCGGATTCGGCACAGCTAGCCGATTTCGCCGACATCATTCGCGATGAAGTCAACGTCAACGAGGTAGAGCTGACTGACGACGTCGACGCGGTCGGACGTTTTGAGGTCGTCGTCAACGCCAAGGTGGCTGGTCCACGACTGGGCAAGGATGTGCAGCGCGCGATCAAAGCCGTGAAGGCGGGTAACTACGAGCGCTCCGGTGAGCTCGTGCTTGCCGACGGTGTTGAGCTGCGCGAAGGCGAATACACCGAGCGCCTGGTTGCTGCAGACCCTGATTCCACCGCGCAGATCACCGGCCGCGAAGGCCTGGTGGTGTTGGATATGACGGTGACCGAGGAGCTCGAGGCCAAGGGCTGGGCTGCCGATGTAATCCGCGGTATCCAAGATGCGCGCAAGGCCGCTGATTTCGCGGTCAGCGACCGCATCACTGCCACGCTGTCGGTTCCTGCCGACAAGGAAGAGTGGGCTAACCGCCACCGCGAGCACATTGCCGGTGAGGTTTTGGCCACCGAGCTGCAGGTGGTCACTGCACCACAGGATGGCGGCAATGTCTACCGTGTGCTCGATGGAGTTAGCGTCGCGGTGCAGCTTGCTTAGGTAAGCAACGCGCTCCACGTGCGTGCCGAGCTGAGATAGCCCTGGTTACCCTCCCGGTAAACCGGGGCTTTTCTGTGCCCTGGGGGAGCGATAAGGTCGTGGGATCTGCGGGAGCTTGACGCTGTAGATTCATCCAGATACGTTGATAACAGGCTGATAATTACATTAGAAAAGTTGCTTACATCACCCAGGGTGCTGAATTTTTTGCAGTCTGTGGTAGTGCTTCGTTCCTAGTGTTAGCAGTCTTTGTCTCTTGGTATCTTGTGTTGGAAGGCTATCCATGAAATTTAATAAGCGCATTCTAGCTGCTGCAGCAGTATCTGTTTCTCTCGTTGCTCCTACCGTTGCACCAGTCGCGCAGGCAGCTGATTCGCACCAGAATTGCGAGCAGCGTTTTGTCAGCGGCTTGGATTTTAACTCACAGCCAGCGATTGCTGTTGCACAGCATTTGGAAAAGAACTGTGGTTTGACTAAAGAGCAGATTTCTCAGTTGAGCGTTGATGAGCTGAAGAGCGTCGCGAAAGAGCTGAAGAATAAAAACGATGAAGCAGTTTTCACTGATGAAGAGATCAGCACTCTCGACGCTGCACAGGTGAACCAGGCTATTGCACCGGCCCCTGGTGCTAATGAGGCCGGGCAAGCCGGCGGCCAGGACAATGCAGACGGCGATGCTGCCGACCAGCAGATGATTGTTTCGCCACAGGTAAACGACATTACAGCGGGGGACAAGAAGGTCACCGGAACTGTTCGTTTGTACCCAAGCGCAAAGAAATACGAATTCGCTGCTACTTTCCCAGGCGGCCAGGTTGCGAAAACTCAGTTGGATGCCCCTGCTGTGGCTGCAACCGTGAACTTTGAGATCGCCGTTCCGGAAGGTGTTGAACTGAAAGCCGGTGACGAAGTGTTTGTCACCCCTGTTCCTAACGTTGCGATCCCTGGAACCAACGAAGGCCCAGGCAAAAATGTCACCGTTAAACCTGCAGCAGCGCCGGGTGGCGAAGACAACATTGTTGAAGGCGGCAAGGAGCACGATCAAAACGAGAAGCCTGCTGTTGAGCCGAAGGAGCCAAAAGGAAGCTCTGACTTCGGAAAAGGAGCCGCTGCCTTGGCTGGTCTTGGCGGCTTAGCTGCACTGGTTGCTGGAATTGTGCACTTGGTTAGCCACCATGCGGGTGGGGCGCACTTCCTGCAGCCTGTCCGCGATTTCTTGGCACAGTTCAACATCAAGATTTAAGACTGTGTATCGCTGGGTAAGCCGCGGCTGTGTGCTTGTGGTTTACCGCTGTCTGTGAAATTTCCCGGAGTGCCTCATTGATTGGGGTGCTCCGGTTTTGTGCTTTTTGGGGGAGGGGGTGCCGG
>NZ_JAPJNQ010000013.1 GCF_030826625.1 Corynebacterium sp.
TAGCGCACCACACTGGCAGTGTGGGGGTCACGGGTTCGAGTCCCGTTAGCTCCACTTTTTGTATTTCCCCTGGTCGTTAATGGCCAGGGGATTTGTCGTATAGCTCGAGACTCCTCAGGAAGCACGGAGGTCAAAGACCAATGCTTCAGTTAAAGAAGCAGCTATGCGCCGCTGTTATTTTTCTTTCTGGTCTTAGTGCAGCCATCTTTGGGGTGCTAGCGTTGACGGGGAGGATAAGCGGCGTGTGGCCAGTGGGTATTTCGTTGCTTGTCTTCTTTTGCGCGGAATGGGTTTATAACCAAATAGCTAACACACAGAAGAGCTAAGCGAGCGGCGATAGCAATGGTGAGGCTAAGTGTCGCGGAGTCAATCTCGGCAGGGCGCCGGGATTTTGGCCGATCCTTTTAGCGCCGTTGCAGAGTAATCGGCAAGCTACTCCAGCCGCCGACCGGGTGCTCATCGCGTTCTGCGCCTGCCTGCGAGCTCGCCTGTACGGTGGCTACAGCGAGCAGCTCCTCAACAAAAGCGCCGATTTCCACCATCGACAGATCTTTGCCGGGGCACGCATGTGGCCCGGTGCCCCAGACCAGATTCTTCTCGGCATTCCCCTCTGGATCGAAGCCGTCTGGGTCGGCGAATGTCTCCGGGTCACGGTTTGCAGCAGTCCAGTGCAAATGCACTCGCTGGCCTTCGTCGACTTGCTTGCTACCCACCGTTGCAGGGCAGGTGGTGACCCGACGGTTAGAAACAAACGGATCGTCAATGCGCAAGATCTCGTCGACAAGCGCCACCAGCTCCTCGGAGGACACGCCGGAGCGGATGTGCTCTTGCATAGCAGTGTTTTTTGTGAGCGCGTGCAGCAAAACTCCCACGCATTTCGCCATCGAACCAAGATCACCGCCGGTCCAGTTGCGGAGGATGGACACGATCTCTTCGAATTCCAACTCGCGGCCTAAACTGGTGTCATTGATCAAGCGGTAGGTCACGCAATCTTGCCCGGCAGCACGAACCTCGCCGACGACCTCGTTGATGATCTCGTCGTATTCCTGGGCCACTCGGGCGGTGCGGTGCTGCTGCCCAGAGCGAGTGGCGGCCGCGTTTTTCTCCACCCATTCCTTCAGCCGGGGCTCAATCGCGCGTGGCCACCCCAGCCAGGCGACCATGGCGCGCACCGCAAAATCGTAGCCCAAATCTTGCACGGCATCGACGCTCACTTCATCACCGGCAGCGGGGGCGTCGGCAAGATAACCGTCGATGACCTCGCGGGCCACCCGGTGAAAATCTGCGCTGTAACGGGCAACCTCGTCGGCATGCAGGTAGTTATCCAGCAAGCGTCGGAAAGCGCTGTGCTTGTCGCCATCCAACCCGTTCGGGATCTGCAAATAACGCGAGACCGCGGAGCTAAAGGTTTCGGCATCCTGGGCGACGCGGGTGACCTCGTCGTGGCCCACGATGACGATATCTCCGGCGTCGTCATGCGCAATCGGGCAGCCGTGGGCATGGACGTCGTGGGAATAAGCCAACGGATCACGCCCGGCCGGGTCGAAAGTGCGAATGTCTAGTTTGTCACGGGAAGAAGTTAGCTTTTCAGACATACTTTCGAGGTTAACAGAAATTTTCCTGCTGAAATAAGAAATGTGAAATGGAAAATTCTGGCCAATAGCAGCAGTGCAAACCGCTAAACTGGAAGCCATGAAAAAGACTGCTAGTTCGAACAAAAACACCGGAAAAAGCAGTGCACGCAAGCTGGCTTCGGACCCCATCGGTGGTGGCCGGGGACAACGCGGCCTCCTGTTTTTTCTCCCCGCGATCTGGCTGGGTCTGATCATCGGCATTTCGCTGATCGAGGCTCCGCTGAAGTTCACCGCCCCAGGAATCACGATTCCACTGGGGCTGGGCATCGGCCGACGGGTGTTTTTCGCGATGAACGTCGTCGAGGTCATCCTGGCCGTCGTGCTCATTACGACGCTGGTGCGGCTGTTGGGTCGGCCGTCACGGCAGAAACTCTGGGGCCTGGGCATTGCGATTAGCGTGGTGCTGGCGATCAAGATTCTGGTGATTCGCCCGATCCTAAACATCCGGACCGATGCCGTGCTGGCCGGAAATTTTGAAGGTGGTTCGACCACGCACTATTTCTATGTCGCTGCTGATGCTGCGTTGTTTATTTTGCTGATCACGTTCATGGTGGTGGTTACTCGCCGGTTGTTGCCGAAAAACCCACAAGCTCTGGGCTAGCTCGCGTCGTCTTTCGTGACCCGGTCGTCTTTCTCAGCCCTGCCTTCCTTCTCAGCCCTGCCGTCCGTAGTACCGAGCCCTTGGGCGTCGTCCATGGTGTGCAAACGTGCCTTCTTCCGCTTGGATTTCAGCCACATCGTGAAAAACATGTATCCCAGAAGCGCAAACGTAATCCAGGTGACGTAACGCTCGATGGTCACCAGCGTCTCGCGCACCGTGGCACCGAAGGTCAGGCCCAAATAGACGTAGAAGCACTTCAGTGCGATGGCATAAACCAACACATACGCACCGACAACCCAGCCTTTGGTGCGTTTAATACCGGCGATGACGACAATGATCGTCGCAGGGATCGGCGAAAAGGGGATAAACGACAACAACAGACAAAAACCAGGGTGCCGGTAGATGAAATTCTCCAGCTTCCGGAACCACAATGGCGGATGGCCCATAAATGAGTAATCGATAAACGATGGGCCCCAACGCTTGCCGATCAAGAAAAACAGCGGCAAGAATTTCACCATACTTACGGCCGCGACCAGCACCGCAGCGACGATCAGGCCGATGTTATCTTCGTTTTCTGCCGTCAGCGCCAGTACCGACAAACTCGAGCCACTGAGCACCGTGTATACGAAGGTGTAATCGATCAGCAACACCGCGCGGAACGGCAACAGTGCAAGGCCGTAGATGCCGGAAGCCGCCAGTAGCCCCCACAAAATCCAATCGAAGCGCTGGAAATTTTGCATGAAACTTGGCAGTTCCTGCTGCCAGGAATCTGTGTCCTTACCGGTGTGATTCGCATCCGCGGTTCCATCGCTCATAACGATCCTTTATAGCACCTCACCATTATCGTTTTATAGTGCTGGGATGCACGCCTGTTGCTGCCTGACATCGCGAGTATCATCGGCGGATATGACACAAACATTCGTGAAACGCCCGAATGAACACCGCGCCGCCGAGGCGGAAGCGGCCGGCCTACGCTGGTTGGCCGAGGCCAGTGAATGCGTGCCAGCGGTGGTGTCGCTGAATGCAGAACGTAACGAATTAGAGACTGCCTATGTGGAATCAGCCGCACCTACCCCGGAGGTAGCTCGCCGTGCGGGCCGCGAGTTAGCCCGTATGCATTCCGCTGGAGCCCCGGCTTTTGGCGCACCACCCCAAGGCTGGGATGGGCCGAATTATATTGGAACCCAGTCGCAGGCGTGCACTCCGACTGACGATTGGGGCGAGTTTTATACCCGCCAGCGTGTAGAACCTTTCGCGCAAGCAGCCAACCGGGCAGGCAATCTTGCCGACGATGAACTAGCCGTGGTTATGCGCGCCTGTGAAGCTATTCGTGCTACCGAATGGAACCTACGGCCTGCCCGCATCCACGGCGATTTGTGGACGGGGAACCTGCTGTTTGGTAGCGATGGTCCCGCGTTCATTGATCCCGCAGCCCACGGTGGGCACCCGCAGACTGATCTGGCGATGCTGGATCTATTTGGCGCCCCGCATTTCGACGAGATCGTCGCCGGTTACCACGAGGTGTCGCCGTTGCCGAAGAATTGGCGTGAGTTCATCCCGATGCACCAATTGCATCCGCTGGCAGTGCACACGCTGACGCACGGCCCGGCGTATGCGGGCCCGTTGCAGCGCGCGGCACAAGTGACCACGCAGCTGCTGGGGTAGTGGGATGAGCGTTAGATGCCCTAGCCGCGCCACCAGTCGTCGGCAAGCGTGGCTGGTAAATGCCGCTTGTGCTGGCCTGTGTCCCACAATTTTTCAATCCGAGCAGCTGCCTTGGCGCTAACTTCGCGGCCCTCTAGGTAATCGTCGATCTCGGCATAGCGCAGGCCGAGCGCCTCCTCGTCGGGAAGACCCGGGCGATCATCTTCCAGATCCGCCGTCGGAACCTTTTTCCAAGTAGCCTCCGGGGCACCCAACTGCTGCAACAACGCCGCGCCCTGGCGTTTATTTAGCCCAGCTAGCGGCAGAATATCGGCCGCGCCATCGCCAAACTTGGTGAAAAACCCGGTGAGGTTTTCCGCGGCGTGATCCGTGCCGATCACCAATAGGCTGCGCTCGCCAGCGACGGCGTACTGCGCGATCATGCGTTGGCGGGCTTTGACGTTGCCGCGGTTGAAATCGCCTAAGCTGTCCGCACCGACAGCGTGCGCGGCGGCTTTATCGATAGCTGCCGTGGCGTCGGCGATGTCGATGCTGGCGGTGTGATCGGGGCGGATGAATTCGAGCGCTAGCTGGGCATCGGCGTCGTCAAGCTGACGCCCGTGAGGCAGGCGCAACGCCCAAAACTCAACATCGTGCCCGGCAGCTTTATGGCCATCTGCACGCAGTTTTTCTACCGCCAATTGCGCCAAGCGTCCTGCCAGAGTGGAATCCTGCCCGCCGGAAATACCGAGCGCGAAACCGTGCGCCCCGGTGGTTTGCAGGTATTCGGCGAGGAATCCAACGCGCCGGGAAATTTCTTCTTCTGGATCGATTAAGGGCTTTACACCCAGGGCTTTTATGATTGATTCTTGCTTATTGCTGGGGTTTTTCGGCATGGTTTTAGCCTAGCCGCCTGACACAATGTGTGTTTGTGAAAATGACCGAGAATAACCAGACTAGTGCGCGCGATATTTCCCGCGCGGAAACTACCGAGACCCGTCGCTACGTCAAAATGGTGGCTGCATTCGCAGCCATCGGTGGCCTGCTCTTTGGCTATGACACCGGCGTGATGTCTGGAGCGCTGCTTTATATCAGCCCAGAATTTGGCATGTCTGCCGCCGAAGAGGGCCGCGTGACGGCCATGCTGTTGGTCGGAGCAGCCATCGGTGCGTTGCTCGGCGGGCGTGTGGCGGAGTGGTGGGGCAGACGCATGACGCTGATCATCAACGGCGTGATCTTTTGCGCTGGGTCTATCTGGTGCGCGCTCGCAGGATCTGTTGCCGAGCTTGCCACCGCCCGCACGTTTTTGGGTGTAGCCGTCGGTGCGGTGTCCATCGTGGTGCCGATGTATATCGCAGAAAAAGTTCCCGCCGCGGTGCGCGGGCGCATGGTCTCGCTGAACACGTTGATGATCGTCGTCGGCCAGTTGCTGGCGTACCTGGTCAACTCCGCGTTGGCGCCGACGGGTAACTGGCACCTGATGCTGGGTATGGCCGCGATTCCGGGAGCGATGTTGACCGCCGGCATGATTTTCTTGTCGGATACGCCGGTGTGGCTGGCGCGCCGGGGCCGTACAGAGGAAGCCCGAAAGGTCGCTGCCCGCGCCGGCATGTCCTTGGAAGAGCTTTCTATCGTCATTGAGGCCGAGCAACATGATGCAGGCGCGGATGGCATACCGGAAAGTGCGGCTGTCGGAAAAGCCAAGACCTCGGAGGAGTTCCAGGCATTTAAGAAGTTGCGCTGGGTGCGCGTGACCATTTTGTTGGCGATGCTCATTGGTGTGACGCAGCAGATCACCGGTGTCAATGCCGTGATCTATTTTGCCCCGACGATGATGAGCGAGGTCGGGATTTCGACGACGAATGCGGTATATACCTCGATCGTTATCGGTGTGGTTTCTGTGATCGCGTGTTGGGTAGGGTTGAAGATCATCGACGTGGTCGGACGCAAGCGCTTGCTGACGTGGGGGCTGACCGGAAATATTATTTCGCTGCTGATTTTGGCTGTGACATATTCGCTTGCCGACGGCAGCACCACCTGGGCGCTGATTTCGTTAGGGATGATGGCCGTGTTCATTGCTTTCCAGCAGGCGGCGGTATCGCCGACGACCTGGCTGTTGATCTCGGAGATCGTTCCGGTACAGGCACGGGGCCTGGGAATGGGTATTGCGGGCTTGGCTCTATGGGTTGCTAACTGGGCAGTCGCGCAGTTCTTCTTGCCGGTCACGGAGATTCTCAGTGGTTCTGGTACCTTCGTCGCCTTCGCGATGTTGGGCGTGGTTGCGCTGGGCTTCGTGCGGGTGTTTATTCCAGAGACGATGGGACGCAGCCTGGAAGAGGTCGGCGAGCTCATGGAAAAGCGTTGGGGTTAAAACACTGGGGCTAAAATTAGGATTTGAGAAAACCACAGCAGACTAGGTAGACTGTCAGCTTGTGTTATGGTCACCGTATTGTGGTGACTGCCGATAAATGTTGTCTACCGCAGTGTAGTAGCCGCGTACAGAAAGGAGCGCCCGATGAAGGTCCGCAAGTCGCTTCGGTCGCTGAAGAAGAAACCGGGCGCCCAGGTTATCCGTCGCCACGGTAAAACCTTCGTGATCAACAAGAAAGATCCACGCTTCAAGGCACGTCAGGGCTAATACCGCCTGCACTGTCTAGGTTTCTTCTTTAAGCTTTAACCTAAGTAGTAGCAACACCGCCGTCTCGCTCGTTTTGAGTGGGGTGGCGGTGTTGTTTTGCGTCTGTGTGGTGTTTCGTCGTTACTCACAACTGTGGGTTAAGTAGCAAAAATGTGTCTGGTCGGGGCGTCGACCAGCGTATTGTGTCTTTTTTACAAATAGGCCACCTGAAACCGGCCATTTTCGTTCACTATTTGTAAAAAAGACACAATAGACATGATTACCGGCAGACATGATTGTCGGCGATGGGCTAAGCGGGAGACGAAGCAAAAAGCGGGGGGGTATGCGACAAAATGTGTCTGGGTGTGTCTGGGGGGTGTCTGGGGCTGTTACCCCGTGTTGGAGTTAGGTTCTTATCCATCCTTTCTGTACGCCTAGGTTGTGGTTGTAGTCGGTTGGGATAGCGTTGTTGTAGAGGGGTGGTCGTCCTGTTTTGCTGGTCGGCTTTTTTCGTTGCGGGGATTATAAATGCGGTGTTTTTATCTCTTGATCTGCGTCAACGACACCCACATGGACACACTTTTGTCGTATAATCCTTCGCTGCCCTTATTTGGCGGCGCCGTGCTGGTGCACTGGCGAAACGTCGTTACTCACAACTGTGGGGTTTTTGTTCACAGTCTGTTCACAAGCTGTGAAATTACATCACTGTATAACGATTTGATAACGGAAGCGTGTGGCGTCCTGCGGAAACGTCTTCGATGGGACCTGTGGGTGATCTTGTCTTCAAAAATAATGAGCTAGATGTGGGGGCTGTGAAAACCTTCAGCAGGGGATTCCACAGCTGTAACTACTATATGTAGTGTTATTGCGCTAAATTGCCACAAAGTATAGTGTCTATGAAGTCGAGGCGAGCCACACCGGCCGCCGCCCGATGTTAATGATTAAGCAGCAATTCCCCGCCCAATGCGTACTGACAAGGAAGTTCCACACATGGCTATCACCGTTTACTCCAAGCCAGCCTGCATGCAGTGCACTATGACCAAAAAGAAGCTGGATGCACTCAACCTGGATTACGACGTTGTCGATATTTCCATGGATGAAGAGGCCCGCGATTACGTCATGGCTCTGGGCTACCTACAAGCCCCTGTCGTAGAGGCAGAAGGCGATCACTGGTCTGGATTCCGTCCAGAGCGGTTGACCGCGCTGGCGGAAAACGCAGCAAGCGTTTCTGCCTAAAAGCGAAACGGCATCCGTCGGCAAGCAGCGGCCGACAAGCAACCGTCGGCAAGCAGCCGTCGACAAGCGCGAACCATAACTCCATATTTTCTTCCCCTCCCCACCGTTATTTCATGAAAGCCTGTAGACAGGAGTTTGGGCACGATGCTCGTCGTGTATTTTTCTTCTACCACGGAAAACACCAAGCGATTCGTTGAAAAGCTCGGGTATCGCTCACAGCGGATCCCCCTGCAGCCGGCTAAGGAAGGCCACCTGCGCGTTGATGAACCGTTCGTGCTGGTGTGCCCGACGTATGGGGGAGGGGCTTCGTTGACTCGAGCCACCGCCAAGCCCGTGCCACCGCAGGTCATCAAATTCCTGAACGACCCCGAAAACCGCCGCCACCTGCGCGCGGTGATCGCTGGCGGAAACAGCAACTTCGGGGCTGATTACGGCGTCGCTGGCGATATCATCTCTAAAAAATGCGGGGTGCCATACGTCTACCGTTTCGAGCTTATGGGCACCGCCGAAGACGTCGAGCTCGTGCGCCAAGGGCTTGACAATAACGCGCAACGCCTCGGCTTAGTCGCGGGGCTTGCCTCCTAGAATTCCAGAATTCCTCGCAAGAAATTGCACGCACAAATTTAATCCTCAAATTCAGTCCCAAACCACTCGCGCGTCACAACCGCGATTAGACGCAGGAAGGCTGCATTAGTGACCAAACACGTGGGCAAAACCGTCGCCGAACCCATCAGCTCTGAGCAACAGCTCGACTACCACGCGCTGAACGCGCTGCTTAACCTCTACGACGAAAACGGCAAGATCCAATTCGATAAGGATCGCCAGGCTGCCAACCAATACTTCATCCAGCACGTCAATCAGAACACCGTGTTCTTCCACGACCTGGAAGAAAAAATCAACTACCTGGTCGAGAACAACTACTATGACCCGACCGTAATCGAGCAGTACGATTTCGAGTTCATCAAAGCGCTGTTCAAACAGGCCTATGGATATAAATTCCGTTTCCAGACCTTCCTGGGCGCCTACAAGTACTACACCAGCTACACCCTGAAAACCTTCGACGGCCGTCGCTACCTGGAGCGATTCGAAGACCGCGTGTCCATGACCGCGCTGTTTCTTGCCGACGGCGACGAAGAGATCGCCAAGGCCATGGTGGACGAGATCATGTCCGGGCGTTTCCAGCCCGCCACCCCGACGTTCCTGAATGCCGGCAAGGCTCAGCGTGGTGAATTGGTCTCGTGCTTCCTGCTGCGTATCGAAGACAACATGGAATCGATCGGTCGTTCCATCAACTCTGCGCTGCAGCTTTCCAAGCGTGGCGGCGGCGTGGCGCTGCTGCTGTCGAATGTGCGCGAATCCGGCGCGCCGATCAAGCACATCGAAAACCAATCTTCCGGTGTCATCCCCGTAATGAAGCTGCTGGAGGACGCCTTCTCCTACGCCAATCAGCTCGGTGCCCGCCAGGGAGCCGGCGCGGTGTACCTGAACGCGCACCACCCAGACATCCTGTCATTTCTGGACACCAAGCGCGAAAACGCCGACGAGAAGATCCGCATCAAGACCCTGTCCGTCGGCGTTGTCATCCCGGATATCACCTTCGAGCTGGCCAAGCGTAACGAGGACATGTACTTGTTCTCGCCTTACGACGTCGAACGCGTCTACGGCAAGGCATTTGCGGATATCTCGATCACCGATAACTACGAAGACATGGTCGAAGACCCGCGCATCCGGAAATCCAAGATCAACGCGCGCCACCTGTTCCAGACCATCGCCGAGCTGCAATTCGAATCCGGCTACCCGTACATCATGTTCGAAGATACGGTTAACCGCGCGAACCCGGTGAGAACTGGGCGGATCAACATGTCCAACCTGTGTTCGGAAATCCTGCAGGTCAACAGCCCATCGGTGCTGAACGACGACCTCAGCTACGACACCATCGGTCACGATATTTCCTGCAACCTGGGTTCGCTGAATATCGCGAAGGCGATGGACTCGCAGGACTTCGAGAAGACCATCGAAATGGCCATCCGCGCGCTGACTGCCGTGTCGGATAAGACCACCATCGACTCGGTACCGTCGGTGCGCGAAGGTAACAACAGCTCGCACGCGATTGGCCTGGGACAGATGAACCTGCACGGCTACCTCGGACGCGAGCACATCTACTACGGCTCGGAAGAAGCACTGGATTTCACCAACGCGTATTTCGCGTCCGTGATGTACGCCAGCCTGAAAGCGTCGAACAAGCTGGCCCGGGAGCGCGGCGAACACTTCGCGGAATTCCCGCAGTCGGATTACGCCAGCGGGGCCTTCTTCGACAGCTACGACCCAGCGGATTTTGCTCCGAAAACCGAAAAGGTCATGCAGCTGTTCGCGAATTCGTCGATCACCACCCCGAGTGCGGCCGACTGGGCACAGCTGAAAGAAGACGTCGCCAAGCACGGCCTGTACAACCGAAACCTGCAGGCAATCCCGCCGACGGGCTCGATCTCGTACATCAACAACTCGACCTCATCGATTCACCCGATCGCGTCGAAGATTGAGATCCGCAAAGAGGGCAAAGTCGGCCGCGTGTACTACCCGGCACCGCACATGGACAACGATAACCAGCAGTACTTCGAAGACTCGTACGAGATCGGCTACGAAGCCATCATCGACACTTACGCTGCGGCGACGAAGTACGTTGACCAGGGCCTATCGCTCACGCTGTTCTTCCCGGACACGGTGACCACCCGCGATATCAACAAGGCGCAGATCTATGCCTGGCGCAAGGGCATCAAGACGCTGTACTACATCCGGTTGCGCCAGCAGGCGTTGGAAGGCACCGAAGTCGAAGGCTGCGTCTCCTGCATGCTGTAACTGTTTTTGCAGCTCTAGCGCTGTAGCTGTTTTGCTCTGCCGCTGTAGCGCCGGAGCAGGCGCGCGGTGGTTGCTGGTCTGCAGTGACCGATTTTGCGCAATTAGCTCAGCGAGCGCGCCACCTCATGCAACAGCGCATGCGAGGTGCGCTCGGCGTGAATGCCGTCGCCATCGTGAACATAGTGGGCCAACTCCTGGTGCAAATCCAGGGTGTTGGCCACTGGTTTATCTGCATCTACTCCGAATACGGTCTTGCCGCTATGGATTGCAAAAAACACGGGCACGAGCGCTGCGAACATTTCGTTGCCGGAGGCTTCTAGCAGCAGGGAGTGGAAGCGCAGGTCGGTTTCCAGGAATTCGGCTGCCACGCCTGCACCTGCGCCTGTGTCCGTTGCGCCAGCTCCGTCGGCACCTGCACCTGCCCCTGCTTCTGCTGCTGTTTCTGCGTCCGCTGCGCCTGCGCTGTCTGGATCCGGGGTGGCCGCTTTTTTCGCTAGGCGCTGTAACTTATCCGCCAATTCCAAAATCTCAGCGCGCTGCGCAGCAGTGGCATGCTCCGCGGCATGGCGGGCAGCCACCGGCTCGACGGCCATGCGTAGTTCGTTGAGCGACGACAGTTGCGCGGGCCGCTGACTTTCCGCTGCTAACCGCCAGCTGATTACCGCCGGATCAAACAAGGCCCAATGCTGTTGTTCCAACACCGTGATGCCGATGCGTCGGTTGGAAGCGACCAACCCGACGTGTTCGAGCGCCCGCATCGTCTCCCTGGCGACGGTGCGAGAAATGCCGAAGCGCTCACTGATCGACTGCAGCGTGAATTGCGAACCAGGGCTGTGGATTCCGGCGACGATTTCTTGGCCGAGTTCACCAAAGACTGACCCCAATAGTGGGGCAGCGCCGGCGGGCGATTCGGAAGCGGCTGATGGTCTCACGTGTGGCTTTCTTTCAACGCTGTAATTCGGTTTCTCTGGGCGCGGACGGTGGTTCGTCGTCAAGCAAAAATCCGGCTAGATTGGAAGGGAGCAATTGGGCTGTATTGCCGATGATATTGCCGATGATGGCATTTCTTGCATGACGTATTGCATGCTCAATTTTAAACGAAAAACACCGACGGAATGAGGTATTCCCATGGCAACTCGTACTGCCCCAAATGACCCGAACAAACCCGTCAAAGCCATCAACTGGAACACCATCCCGGATGATAAAGATCTGGAAGTTTGGGATCGACTGACCGGCAACTTTTGGCTGCCAGAAAAAGTTCCCGTTTCTAACGACATCCCCAGCTGGAAGACGCTGACGGAAAAAGAAAAAGAGACCACCATGCGGGTCTTTACCGGTTTGACGCTGCTAGATACCATCCAGGGAACCGTCGGCGCGGTGACCATGCTGCCCGATTGCCAGACCCCGCACGAAGAAGCCGTGATGACGAACATCGCGTTCATGGAATCGGTGCACGCGAAGTCTTATTCCAATATCTTCATGACGCTCGCTCCGACGCCCATGATCAACGAGGCTTTCCGCTGGTCGGAAGAAAATGAGCGCCTGCAGCGCAAAGCCCGCATCGTGCTGGATTACTACCGCGGCGATGATCCAGACAAGCGCAAAGTGGCATCGACGATCCTGGAATCGTTCCTGTTCTATTCCGGTTTCTACCTGCCGATGCACTGGTCCTCGCGCGCGAAGCTGACCAACACCGCTGACATCATCCGCCTGATCATCCGCGACGAGGCTGTGCACGGCTACTACATCGGCTACAAGTATCAGCAGTCGGTGAAAAAGCAGTCGGCTGAGCGTCAAGAAGAGCTGAAGAACTACACCTTCGAGCTTTTGTTTGAGCTGTATGAAAACGAGATGCAGTACACCGAGGATCTTTACGACGAACTCGGCTGGACCGAAGACGTCAAGCGCTTCCTGCGCTACAACGCGAACAAGGCGCTGAACAACCTCGGCTACGAGGGTATGTTCCCCGCCGACGAGACGCGCGTGTCCCCGGAGATTCTCTCTGCGCTGGCGCCGAACGCCGACGAGAACCACGACTTCTTCTCTGGTTCTGGTTCGTCTTACGTCATGGGCAAAGCCGAGCTGACGACCGACGACGACTGGGACTTCTAAGCCCCGTCGAAAGTATGACACCAACCGGGGGATTGTCCGAGTTCCGGAAAGTTGAAATTTTCACAACAACCTCAGCAGTCACAGTGGGGTAGCTCACCTCCGGCGGGGTGACGAACCAGTCACAACCGCCCGCCTGGCAGCTGAGGTTTTTCGCGTTCTCGCACTTAAGCCGTCTATCGGCAGGGGAGAAGCGGTGGGGTTTCGGGCGTCGTCGTCAAGCATCGGAGTGGGGCCGGCTAGCACGGCAAACGTGGCCGCAAGACAAACGAAACGCGAAGAAAAACTAAAACGTTCAGTGGTTACCTAAAAAGCTCGCAGTGTCCTAATATAAATACACGTAATTAATTGGCATTTTCTGTCTTTCGAGCGATCCCTGTTGGGTGCGTGGGAAGTCGGCGAATGCTTTCGTAATTAGGAGGAATTATGACCGCTGTGGCGCCACGGCTCGAAGATTACGTCGAGCCAACACGTCCTCAACCAACGGGGCATGAACGCACCGGGTCTAAGGCGTTGACAATTCTTTCAACCACTGACCACAAGCAGCTGGGCATCATGTATTTGATCATGTCCTTCAGCTTCTTCTTCCTCGGTGGCTTGATGGCGCTGTTGATCCGTGCCGAGTTGTTCACCCCAGGCCTGCAGATGCTGTCCAACGAGCAGTTCAACCAGCTGTTCACCATGCACGGCACTGTGATGCTGCTTTTGTTCGCAACTCCGGTTGTCTGGGGTTTTGCTAACTACATCTTGCCGCTGCAGATCGGCGCGCCGGATGTGGCTTTCCCACGTCTGAACGCATTCGGTTTCTGGATCACCACCATCGGTGGTTTCGTGATGCTGGCTGGTTTCCTGACACCAGGCGGTGCCGCTGACTTCGGTTGGACGATGTACATGCCATTGGCTGACTCGATCCACACCCCAGGCTTGGGCGCTGACTTCTGGATCGTCGGTGTTGGTGCTACCGGTGTCGGTACCATCGCTTCTGCCGTGAACATGCTGACCACCCTGTTGACTCTGCGTGCACCAGGCATGACCATGTTCCGCATGCCAGTGTTCTGCTGGACCATCATGGTTGCTGCAATTCTGGCACTGATGATCTTCCCGGTTCTGACCGCCGGCGCTCTGGGCGTTTTGTACGACCGCCAGCTCGGTGGCCACATTTATGACCCTGCCAACGGTGGCGCCATCCTGTGGCAGCACCTGTTCTGGTTCTTCGGCCACCCAGAGGTTTACGTTCTGGCTATTCCTTTCTTCGGTGTTATTTCTGAGATCGTTCCGGTCTTCTCCCGGAAGCCAGTCTTCGGTTACATCGGCCTGGTCTTCGCGACGCTGTCCATCGGTGGTATGTCGATGGCCGTGTGGGCACACCACATGTTTGTTACCGGGGCGATCCTGCTGCCGTTCTTCTCCTTCATGACCTTCCTGATCGCCATCCCAACCGGTATGAAGTTCTTCAACTGGGTCGGCACCATGTGGAAGGGCCACATCACTTGGGAAACCCCAATGATCTGGGCCATGGGCTTCCTGACGACGTTCCTGTTCGGTGGTATGACCGGTGTCATGCTGGCGTCGCCACCACTGGACTTCCACCTGGCAGAGTCCTACTTCCTGATCGCTCACTTCCACTACACCCTGTTCGGTACCGTTGTGTTCTCCGCTTTCGCGGGTCTGTACTTCTGGTTCCCGAAGATGACCGGCCGTATGTTGGACGAGCGTCTGGGCAAGATCCACTTCTGGTTGACGTTCATCGGCTTCCACGGCACCTTCCTGGTTCAGCACTGGGTCGGCAACATGGGTATGCCACGTCGTTACGCTGACTACGTGGATTCCGACGGATTCACCATCTACAACCAGATCTCCACCGTTTTTGCTTTCTTGCTCGGTGCCTCGGTTCTGCCACTGGTTTGGAACGTCTTCAAGTCCTGGCGCTACGGCGAAGTCGTCACCGTCGACGACCCATGGGGTTACGGCAACTCCCTGGAATGGGCAACCTCGTGCCCTCCACCACGCCACAACTTCGTCTCCATGCCTCGCATCCGTTCGGAGCGTCCAGCATTCGAGCTGCACTACCCGCACATGGTCGAGCGCATGCGTGCCGAAGCGCACTCTGGTCACCACGACACCAGCTCGCACGAGCAACCGCGCCAAGTCGAAGCCGGCTCTAACGCCCACGCGAAAAACTAATACGACCTGGAAATGCTGACGTTGATCCTACTGTCTAGCCACAGCGGTGCAGCAGAGCTCGCCAGCGCCAGTTAGCGTGTTTCACCCCCGCGCCCATCCACTCCTAGTGGGCGGCGGGGGTTTCGCTTATTCTCATATCCGGAAGCACAACCCCTTCAGTGGTTATCTTCACTGAAGATCTCCGTTATCCGCCCGCAGAGAAAGATTCAAGGACCTAACTGTGAACCGAGTTGATACCGCAGTGCCCAGCGATGCCGCACAACCCACCGTTCGTCTCCAAGATGGCTTGCGCAGCGCAGTCATCATCGTCAGTGGTAAAGACAAAAAAGGTGTCTCCGCAGAATTTTTCCGTGTGCTTGCCAATTATGGCGTGCAATTACTCGATGTGCAGCAATCAGAATTCCTGGGCCACCTGCAGCTCGCAGCGTTTACTGGCATTGCCGATGAACACTTCGCGGAATTATCGACGGCGCTAGAAACGGCGCTGCACCCGCTGGGCCAGCAGGTCACCATTGAATACAGAACCGAAGACGAAAACCTGCTGCCGGATCCACGCTCGACGCACGTCGTCGTGGTTTTGGGTAACCCGGTGACGGCAGCGTCGGTGTCCGCGATCGGCGCCACGCTGGCTAACCACGGCGCAAACATCGACCGCATCCGCGGCATCGCCGATTACCCGGTGACCGGCCTGGAGATTTTCGTGTCCGTGGCCAACCCCGCGCCCGGTGCGAGCGAAGACCTCCGCGGCGCATTGGCACAATTGACCAGCAACCTGGGCGTAGATATTGCCATCGAGCGGGCCGGGCTGGCACGCCGCGGTAAGCGCTTGGTGTGCTTCGATTGCGATTCCACCTTGATCACCGGAGAGGTTATCGAGATGTTGGCAGCGCACGCAGGCCGTGAGGCAGAAGTTGCCGAGGTGACCGAGCGGGCGATGCGCGGTGAATTGGATTTCGAAGAATCTTTGCGCGAGCGTGTGAAGGCGTTGGCTGGGTTGGACGCATCGGTGGTGCAGGACGTCGCCGATGCCATCGAATTGACCCCGGGCGCACGCACCACGCTTCGCACGCTGAACCGTATGGGCTATCGCACAGCAGTGGTCTCTGGTGGGTTTATTCAGGTCTTGGAAGATCTCGCCGAAGAGCTCGAACTGGACTACGTCCGCGCAAACACCCTGGAGATCGTGGAGGGAAAACTCACCGGGCAGGTCATCGGGCCTGTAGTTGACCGGGCAGCAAAAGCGAACTTCTTAGCCGAATTTGCTGCAGATTCTGGCTTGACGATGGCCCAAACCGTCGCAGTCGGTGACGGTGCCAATGACATCGACATGATCTCTGCTGCTGGTCTGGGCGTGGCATTCAACGCGAAACCGGCTTTGCGTGAAATCGCCGATACGGCCGTGAGTCACCCGTTTTTGGATGAGGTGCTTTATATCATGGGCATTCCGCGCACCGAGATTGATACCTCGGATCGCGAAGACGGCAGCTACCACCGTGTCGCATTAACTAGCCCGGATCAGCCTTGACTAGCTGCTCGTACCAGCGCCGAGCCCAGCACCCAGCCGTCCCAGCGATTAGCCCTGCACCAACCTCTTGAGCGCGCCCAGCACGGTCTTTTTATCCTGGGTGCGCCAAAACGGCGGCAGCGAGGACAACAAGAACTGCCCGTAGCGTTTCGTCACCACGCGGTTATCGAGCACCGCGACGACGCCACGGTCGGTGGCAGAGCGCAACAGCCTGCCCGCACCCTGCGCCATCAGCAGCGCAGCGTGGGTGGCAGAGACTTCCATAAAACCATTGCGCCCAGCAGCCTTGGCCGCCTCCGAGCGCGCCTGCAACAACGGATTATCCGGCCGTGGGAACGGAATCCGGTCCATGATCACCAGCGAACACGCCTTACCCGGCACGTCCACGCCTTGCCACAGCGTCAAGGTGCCGAACAATACCGAGTGCTCTTTCACGCTGAACTTTTCGACGAGCGCCCCAATCGAATCCTCGCCCTGCACATAAACCGGGAAGGGTAGTTTCGGACGCAGCTCGTCGGCAGCCTGAATTGCGGCCCGTTTCGAAGAAAACAACCCGAGCGTGCGCCCACCGGCGGCCATGATGAGCTCGCGCATCTCCTCCAAGGTTTCGGCGGCCAGACCATCGCGGCCCGGCTGGGGCAGATGCCGCGGGGCATACAAGATCCCAGACTTCGCCGGATCAAACGGTGTGCCCGCATCCAAACTGTCCCATTTCCCTTTCGGCAGCCCCCATTGCGCGCCCATCGCGTCGAAGCGACCACCCAGCGTCAGGGTCGCTGACGTCAGCACCACGGTGTTTTCGCCGAACAGACGATCGCGCAGCAAATCCGCCACCGACAGTGGCGCGACCTGCAGGGTATCGCCGTAGCGGTCGTTTCGTTCCAGCCAGACGACGTCGTCTTGTGCGGCGGGATCGTCCGTTTCGAAGACTTCCTGGATCCGGTGCACGGTTTCTTCCAAGGTCGCCAAGTGGTTGCGCAGATTATTGCGCTCGGCTGCGGTCTCTGGCTCGTTCGCGGCCTCGCCTTCCGGCGCGTCTTTCAACGTCGCGCGCAGTGAATTCAGCGTGTCCGCAATCGCCGTGAGCTCAGAATCGGCGTTGTGGTCAAGATCGGTCCAGCGCCCGTCGTCAAGCGCTTCGGTAGTGATGCGCCATTGTTCGGCGAGATCCTTCAGGCGCGAATCCTTGCCCTCTGCACCGAGCGGCCCGGCGCGATTGGCGGCTAAGGTCAGCGAGCGCGGGGAGAGCTCCGCGGTGGTGGCCGAAGTGATGCGTGCGTCGAGCTCGTGGGCCTCGTCGATGATCACGCAGTCGTGTTCGGGCAGGGTATCGATCTCAGAGATGGCGTCGATGGCGAGCATCGCGTGGTTGGTGACGACGATGTCGACTTCGCGGGCAGCCTGGCGGGCTTGTTCGGCGAAGCATTCCACGCCGTGTGGGCAGCGGGCGGCGCCGAGGCATTCTTGCGAACTGACGGAGACGTGGCGCCAGGCGGCGTCGCTGACGCTGGTGTCGAGGTCATCGCGGTCGCCGGTGTCGGTTTCTTGGGCCCAGTCGTGCAGGCTGGCGATTTGTTTGCCGAGCCAGGTGATCGGTTCTGGGCTGCCGCGTCCGGCGCTCGTACCACTTGTCGACGGGGTGGCGACGTCGGCTTCGTGTTCGGCTTGTTCTGCGTCGGCGGCGAGTTCTGGTTCCAGCTGTGCTTGTGCGATTTTGTTCATGCACAGGTAGTTCGAGCGGCCCTTCATGATGGCGAAGGTCGGCCGACGCGACATGACGGGCTCGAGACTATCTGCCAACCGTGGCAGGTCGCGTTCGATGAGCTGGCGTTGCAGGGCAAGCGTGGCGGTCGAGACGATCACGCAGGTATTGGTCTGTTGGGCATGCCGAAATGCTGGCACCAGGTAGGCGAGTGATTTGCCGGTGCCGGTGCCGGCCTGCACTGCGAGGTGACGCCCAGAGCCTAAGGCCTTGTCGACGGCGTTGGCCATGCGGCGCTGCCCGGGACGGTCCGAGCCGCCAAAACCCGAGACCGCAGCGGCCAGGAGTTTTTCGGTGCTTGCGGCATCGGCTGCAGCACCCAAGGGGTTGTCTGCCATCTAAAAACCAGCCAAACGGGTGGGAACTGCGGGTTCACCCCGGCCCAGCGCCAAACCTTCCCACGGCAGGCTGGCAATACCAGCGGCAACGAGCTCGCGGGAGGCTTGCAGATCATCCAAACCGTCGACGATTTCACCGTCGCGGATCAGTGGGATCGTCAATTCACAGGTTTCTGCCCCTGAATGCTCCGGCGTGGCACTACCCAACGGATAGATGATTTCTTCGATCGCTACCCCGGTGGCGCGGTAGGTGCGCAGCCCGGCTTTCGTGCCGCCGTCCGATACCTTGCCGGACGAGCGCTTCGAGACAGGCTTGCCTTCGACTTCCACGAGCTTGTACACCAGCGAAGCGGTAGGAGAGCCCGAACCGGTGACCACGGAAGTACCCACGCCGAACACGTCGACGGGATCGCCGCGTAAACCAGCAATTGCGAATTCATCGAGGTCGGAAGAAACCACGATCTTGGTCTCGCTCGCACCAAGTTCATCGAGTTGTTTGCGCACCCGGCGGGTCAGCGCGCCTAGGTCACCAGAATCGATGCGCACACCCCCGAGTGCGGTTCCGGCGGCTTCGACGGCGTTGATCACGCCTTGGGTGATATCGAAGGTATCGACCAACAGCGTCGTACCTGCACCGTGGCGGGCGATTTGGGCAGCAAAAGCTGCCTTTTCATTGGGCTGGCTGTCGTCGTCGACATGCAGCAGTGTCCAGGCATGGGCGGCGGTACCTTGCGCGGGAATGCCATAACGGCTGGCAGCTTCCAGGTTCGAGGTGGCATCAAAACCTGCCAGGTAGGCAGCGCGTGCGGCGGTGACCGCGGAATATTCGTGGGTGCGCCGTGAGCCCATCTCCAGCATGAAACGGCCATCAGCAGCACAGACCATACGCGCAGCCGCAGAAGCCACGGCAGAATCAGCGTTCAAAATCGACAGCACGACGGTTTCCAACACGACGCATTCGGCAAACGTGCCGCGCACCGTCAAAATAGGCGAGGACGGGAAATACAATTCGCCTTCGCGGTAGCCGTCGACCTGCCCACTGAAGCGGTAATTGCGCAGGTATTCGATGGTTTCTGGTTGCAAGAAATCCAGTTGTTCCAGCTGGGCTTCCGTGAAGCGAAAATCGCGGATAGCCTCGAGCACACGGGCGGTACCAGCGACGATGCCGTAGCGGCGTTCCGTCGGCAAGCGTCGGGTGAAAACCTCGAAGGTGACCTTGCGGTGGGCGGTGCCGTCGGCAAGCGCGGCTTCGAGCATGGTCAGCTCGTATTTATCTGTCAAGAGTGCGGTCGAAGCGCCGGTGGGCTGCAAAGAATTCACACCCGCCAAGGATACACCCGGGTTGCTTGTCGACGGGCCCTGGCCTGCTTGTCGACGGTAGCTGGTGCGCGCGTCCGGAAATCGTGGGGTAGAGACAGTAGAATGGCTGGCATGTATACGCGCATGTCTGATGCTATGAACGTGACCGCGTCCAGCCCGATGGCAAGCCCGGAGTTGGATGAGGAAGTCGACGTTGAGGTCGCTACCAGTGCGAATCTGCCGTGGATGTGCATCGTCTGGGATGATCCCGTCAACCTCATGAGTTACGTGACCTACGTGTTCCAAACCGTGCTGGGGTATTCGAAATCCCGCGCGCAGGAGTTGATGATGCAGGTGCACTCTGAAGGCAAAGCCGTGGTGAGCTCTGGCGAGCGCGATAAAGTAGAAGCTGACGTAAAAAAGCTGCACACCGCCGGGCTGTGGGCGACGATGCAGCAGGCTGGCTAAAAATCAAGCTCGCTAGCACTCAAGCTGGCTAGTGCAGATTCCTAGCCCGAGCGCTCAAGCTGGCTAGCCCAGATTCCCAGCCCGCACCCGCTGATTACCCGTTGATTACCTAAGGAGCTTTCGAGACATGCAACCGTGGCGCAAGAAGAAAGGGCTGCGACGCACCCCGAAATTCCAGACCGTGCTGGATCCCATCGAACGTGAAGCGATGGGCGATATCATCGCCGCGGTCGTCGAAGCGATCATCGCGCGTGCGCAGTCTGCCCCGAAAGACGAGCTGGCCGAGATGATGGACATGCCATCCGGCCACAAAGAAGCCCCAACAGATCCCGCTTTGGCGCGGCTGTTCCCAGATTTCCAGCGCGAAGGCGACGAGGAATACGACGGCGATCGATCCCTACTGCGCTCGTTGCACGAAAATGACATTGCGCGTGCCAAACTGCAGAACCTGCAGTTGGTTTCGGAGAAAGTTAACGACGGCGTCGAGATCACCTTGGACGAATCCGAGGTGCATGCTTTTGTGGCAGGCTTGAACGACGCGCGGTTGTATTTGGCGAATACGGACAAGAAAGTTTCCGAGCTGATTTCCGATCGCGACGCGTTGGTGGAATGGCTGGCGTATAACCAGGATTCCCTGCTCAACGCGATGCTGGAAGATTAGTCGCGGGATACAGGCCGGAGTACGTGATGTTGGAGTACGCGATCATCGTGGATGCGGTGGTCAATGCCGAACCCGGCTATGACCTGCCGACGTATGCACGTTTAGCCACCGGCGCAGAGTAACAGCCACCGGCGCCGAGTAGCAGCCGCAGATAACGAGGAGACGACGCACCCGATGGAACCAAGCTTCCGCCGACCACCCCGCGACAATTTCCGCCAGTTCAATCCGAACTATTCCGGTGCCCACAACCCCGGCTTATCCAATTCACCAGCGCCACTGAATTCTCAGGTGCCAGCGCAACGCGGTGGTGCGAACCCCGCGCGCGTTGGGGTGGGGCACCGGCTGAAAACCGGCATGGGTTACGCCACCACCTACGTCGTCGTGATCTGGGCTGTGCACATCGCCAACGAATTTGTCCTGGGCGGATCCTTGCTTGCCTATGGCGTACATCCGCTGGATACCACCGCCTGGTGGACAGTATTTACCGCGCCGCTGATCCACGGCAACTTCGCACACCTGATCTCGAATACGGTGCCCGGCGCGTTCTTCACGTTCTTTATTGCTGCTTCCGGGCGTTATGTGTGGCTGAAATCCACGCTGATCATCGTGCTGGTCGCAGGGATGGGCACGTGGCTGATCGGCGGGGTTGGCACCGTGCACATCGGAGCTTCCGGCGTGCTGTACGGCTGGTTCGCTTACCTGCTGGTGCGCGGCATCTTCAACCGTAGTCTGGGCCAACTGGCTATCGGCGTGGTCATCGCGAGTGTGTATTCCGGTCTGATCTGGGGGATCTTTCCGACGATGCCCGGGGTTTCCTGGCAGGCGCACTTGTGCGGATTCATCGGCGGCGTTGTCGCCGGGTTCATGGTGCGCAACGCGAAGTAGGCGTGTCGTCGTCAAGCGGTAGCGACTACACTACGCAAGCGTGAGCACTACCGATACCACCGCGAACAATGCCACCCGGCTTGACCCTGAAGCACCCATTGGGATTTTTGACTCCGGTGTCGGCGGGCTGACGGTTGCGCGCACGATCATGGACCAGCTGCCGAATGAATCGGTGCTGTATATCGGCGATACCGCCAATGGCCCATATGGCCCCCTACCGATCGCGCAGGTGCGCAGCCATGCCCAACGCGTTGCCGATGAGCTCGTCGACCGCGGCTGCAAAATGTTGGTCATCGCCTGCAACACCGCCACTGCGGCCTTTTTGCATGATGCCCGTGAGCGCTACGACGTGCCCATCGTCGAGGTCATCCAACCCGCCGTGCGCCGCGCGATGGCTACCACCCGCAACGGCAAAATTGGCGTTATTGGCACCAGCGGAACCGTGAAATCCGGTGCCTACCAAGACATGTTCCGTCTCAACCCGGCGGTCAGTGCCCGGGCGGTGGCCTGCCCGTCGTTCGTGGATTTCGTCGAACGGGGCATTACTTCTGGCCGCCAAATTTTGGGGGTTGCGCAAGGCTATGTGGAACCACTGCAATCGGCCGGCGTCGACACGCTGGTGCTTGGGTGCACGCACTATCCGTTGCTGTCTGGCGTCATCCAGCTGGCGATCGGCGAGGATGTCACCTTGGTCTCGTCGGCAGAAGAAACCGCTAAAGACGTGCTGCGGCAACTGACGGAACTCGACCTGCTGGCCAGTGGGAAAAATCAACAGCGGGTTTTTGAGTCCACGGGCGATCCGGAGAAATTTGCGGAGCTTTCCCAGCGCTTTCTCGGCCTGGGCGTGGGCGAGGTCACTCAATCTGCACCAGGCGTCGGCAAGGCATAAACTAAAAGGATTATAGAAAGAAGTTGCCGCTGCATGACCGGCAACTGTGATGCAACTGGGATAGACATCATGAAACTCACAGTCCTTGGATCCTCGGGATCGGTGCCCTCGCCGGGAAACCCGGCCAGTGGCTACTTGCTGACGTTTACTGATCCTTCCGCCGCGCCCATCATCGTGGATTTTGGTTCCGGGGTGTTCGCCGCGCTGCAAGAGCTCGTTGAACCAGGGCAGTGCCATATGGTGCTCAGCCACATGCATGCTGATCATTGCAGTGATTTTCCAGGGCTGATGGTCTGGCGTCGTTTTCACCCCACCCGACATGCCACCGAGCGGCACCGTTTGCTCGGCCCGCAACACACCGTGACGCACCTGGGGCGGATGAGCGGTAATAACCTCGACGAAGTTGATGACCTGTCCGATACCTTCGATTTTCAGCCTTTCGAGCACGGGGTGGACCAGGTTTTTGCGCAGGCCACGATCACCCCGTATCGCACTGTGCACCCGACCGAAACCTACGCGATGCGCATTACTGATCACACCACGGGCAAGGTGATCGCATATTCGGCAGATACTGCGTATACCGATGCCTTGCTGGAATGCGCCCGCGATGCCGATTATTTTTTGTGCGAGGCCGCGTGGGGGCCGACCGCGAAAAACAAGATATCCGGAATGCATTTGTCGGGAGCTGATGCCGGCGAATTAGCAACCGCAGCTGGCGCCAAAGCATTGGTGCTTACCCATCTGCAACCCTGGGGCGATGAAGCTGCGACGGTGCAGGCTGCGCAAAAGTATTACGACGGCCCGGTCTCGGTGGCTCGGCCTGGCGACGAATACGAGGTTTAGGCGGGCTGGCAGCTCGATCTCATTTGGTCCAGAACCCGATCCAGCACCCGATCCAGCGCGGGTATGCTTGCTGTCATGTCTGATTTTCAGCGAGCTGATCAACGTGCCCTCGACGAACTACGCCCCGTGCGCATTACCCGCGGTTTCACCTCCAACCCCGCTGGTTCGGTGTTGGTGGAATTCGGTAATACCCGCGTGATGTGCACCGCCTCTGTTTCTGAAGGCGTGCCGCGTTTCAAGAAATTCTCCGGCGAAGGCTGGCTGACCGCCGAATATTCCATGCTGCCTTCTGCCACCCATGAACGCATGCCGCGCGAGTCCATGCGTGGCAAAGTCAAAGGCCGCACCCACGAGATCTCCCGCTTGGTCGGGCGTGCGCTGCGTGCTGCGGTAGACCTGAGTGAGCTGGGCGAAAACACCATCAACCTGGACTGTGACGTCTTGCAGGCCGATGGCGGAACCCGCACTGCTGCGATCACTGGTGCCTACGTGGCGCTTGCCGACGCGATTGCCGTCCTGCAGGAACAAGGCGTGGTGCCTGGCGAGCCCCTGCTGGACCCCATCGCGGCGATCTCGGTGGGCATCATCGACGGCCATGTGTGCTTGGATTTGCCGTACGAAGAAGACTCCCGCGCCGAGGTGGACCTCAACGTGGTCATGGATGCGCACGGTGATTTCGTGGAAATCCAGGGCACTGGTGAAAACGGTGTCTTTGGCCGCGATGAACTCGACGAGATGCTCGATGTGGCACAACAAGGCTGTTACCAGTTGATCGAGGCCCAGCGTACGACGTTGGCGAAACCAATCGGCGGTGCCGGTGGTGCCGTCGGTGCCGGTGCCTCCGATGCCGGTGCCCAAGCAGACGCGCACGATGCCTCGCAGGGCGGTGATGCCTAGTGCAGATCCTGCTCGCATCAAATAACTCGAAAAAGCTCGCTGAGCTGCAGCGTATCGTCGCCGATAACGAGGCCTTGGCGGGCCGCGGCGACATTGAAGTCATCGGCACCGCGGATGCTCCGGCCTACGACGAACCCGTGGAAGATGGTCGCACGTTCTCCGATAACGCCCTGATCAAAGCCCGCGCCGGGGCACGCAATACCGGGCTGGTCACCATCGCGGATGATTCCGGCCTGGCCGTCGACGAGCTGGCGGGTATGCCGGGTGTGCTCTCGGCGCGCTGGTGTGGTGAGCACGGCAACGATGCCGCTAATAATGAATTGCTGTTGGCCCAGCTTGCCGACGTCCCGGATGAGCGCCGTTCGTGCGCCTTCGTGTCTGTCTGCGCATTGGTGACCCCGGATGGGCAGGAGCACGTGGTTGAAGGCCGCTGGGAAGGCCAGTTGTTGCGTAGCCCGCGCGGGGAGAATGGTTTTGGCTATGATCCGCTGTTCGTCCCGGACACAGAAATCGAGCGCGCCGGCAGTATTGCCCAGGCACGTAGTTCTGCGCAGCTGAGCCCGGACGAAAAAAATGCTGCCTCGCACCGTGGCAAGGCATTGGCGCAGCTGGTCCCGGTTTTGGTGGACTTGCTGGATTAATCAGCGACCGGTCACGGCGTGGCCGTTGCTAGCGAACGTCGGCAAGCTGAAATTCGGTGGTGATTTCCTTGCGGCGTTTCGCCTCCATCCAGAAGGAGAAAAACGGCACCACACCGGATAGGGCAGTGGTCAACCATTTCACCGGCTCCCAGCGGGCTTTCAATCCCAGGTTGATCACGCTGAGCACGAAACCGGCATAGACCCAGCCGTGGGCGACGCCGATGAAGGTTGCCCAGGTGGGGATCTCCAGGCCCAGGATGTATTCGCAGAACATCCGCCCGACCAAAAACAGCAGGAAGAAACCGGTGACAAATGCCAGCGTCGAAAAGATGCTCAGCGCGGTGCGTACGCGTTTTTGACGCTCGGGATTAATGTTTTTTTGCTTGCTCACTAGCTGTCCTTTTTCTTTGTAGGGTGCTGCTGATGTGCTTGTCGACGGCGCGCTGCCGGGTCTGCCAGTCTATTGAACTCGGCGACGTTGTCGTTGCGTCGGGTGGGCAGGAAGTCTTCGTCGACGGCGGTGACGGTTTTTTCCAGTTTGTGTTTGTCTGCGACATACGGCTGGTTGTCGGTTTCGGAATCGTTTTCTTCGGCTAGTTTTTCGTTTTCGTAGCGCAAGATCATGCGGTAGGCGAACACGGCGAACCCGGCGAAGAGCGGCCATTGTAGGGCGTATCCGAGGTTTTGGAAGGTTCCAGAGCCGGATTGGAATCGGGTCCACTGCCACCAGGCGAGGCCGAAGAAGCAAATGACGACGATGGCGAGCAGGACGAGGTGCCACCACCGCACGCGAATTTTGGTGCGCTTGTCATTCTGCGAGTCCTTCACGGCCTCAAGATTACCTAACTGGTGGCCGAAGTTGGCGGTTGCGGTGGTGTGCGCTAAACTAAGTTTTCGCAAGCGCCCGTGGCGGAATTGGCAGACGCGCTGGATTTAGGTTCCAGTGTCTTCGGACGTGTGAGTTCAAGTCTCACCGGGCGCACAGTTTTACACCCTCGTTACCAGATAAAACTCCTGGTAGCGGGGGATTTTTCTGTTTTTGCGTTTAGTCTCGTTTGGTCTGATTTAGGGTGTTTCTGGGTCAAACTAGGTCAAAAATGTGTCTGGTCGGGGCGTCGACCAGCGTATTGTGTCTTTTTTACAAATAGGCCACCTGAAACCGGCCTTTTTCGTCCACTATTTGTAAAAAAGACACAATAGACATGATTACCGGCGATGGGCTAAGCAGGTGAAGAAGCAAGAGCGCGAGATATGCGGGATATGCGACAAAGTGAAGTGTCCCGGGCTTTGCTGGTGGGCATTAGCTGCCGGTAATTGGCTCAATCTAGCTCACCTCTTCCTCTCTCCGTATCCAATGTTTCCAAATTTTGTTCAGGGGATACTGCCCTGGGGATACTTGAAAAAAGCTGATCATGTTTGAACCAACATAATTATTTTTCGCTAGGCGCACACGGCTGCTACCGCGGACGACGCAAAACTGCGATGAGGAAGTCGGAGTCTGTATCGAACGGTTCGATGTTGAAGCTGGAAAGCAGCAGGTCTTGTGCGAAGCCGGCCTCGGTGCATGAATTTAGGAATTCTCCGAACCCCCAACCACGACCCGCCCCAAACGCGAGCACTGCGCGACCACCTGGGCGCAGCGGGGTATAGAGATTCGCGATGGCATTTTCCCGATCAGCTGGGTCGATAAAGCCAAGCACGTTGCCGACACTAAAAACTACATCGAAGCTGTCGCGCAGATGTCCCAGTTCTGGTTGTTCGTAGAGCGTGGCAGAGCCGAGATCGCCGACGTGCCATTCGCCTTTCGGGAAATCATGCTTTGCATGGTTAATAAGCACCGGGTCCAGATCGATTCCGGCGACGGTGTGGCCGCGTTCAATCAATGGGCCGCCGGCACGCCCGGTGCCGCACCCGGCATCGAGAATTTTTGCCTCACGCGGGCTTAATGCGTCGACAAAGCGGGCTTCGCCGTCGATGTCTTTGCCTTCTGCGACGAAGCGTTTCCAGCGCGCAGCGTAGTTTTCTGAATGCGACGGGTTGTTACGGGTGAGGTCATTCCAGGTAGGCATGACCTCATTATAGTGCTGGGAAACGCGGCTACGCGAGGCCTTGGGCGGGGCCTGTGCTTCTAGTTGTTACTGCTTGTGCTTCCAGCTTGTTGCAGTTTTCGCTATTGTGCGATCAGCTTGTTGATAAACCGCACCGCGATCGACGGGGCAAACCGGGCACTATAACGCATCAGCAACGACGGCATCCCCACCGAATACATGATGCGGCCTCGGATCAGTCGGTTGGAAGGATGCACGGCTTGCCAGATTTTGTCTGCAACCTGTTCCGGGGTGAGATTCACACCCAAACGCTTGATCGATTCCGCATCACCGCTGGCCAGCTTGGTTTTCGCCCATAACGGCATGATGTTGACCACGCGAATATCGTCTTTTTCCCACTCCAAATCGAGCGCCTGGCTAAAACCCTGCACATAAAATTTCGAGGCCGAATACGGGACGATGTGCGGCTGGCCGTAAATGGAACTCGCCGAGCCCATGTTCACCAGGTGCGCGCCCGGAGTCTTGCGTAGATACTGGTGCGCCGCCCGCGCGCCGAAGGTGATACCCGTGCAGTTGATGGTGATCTGTGCTGCGATGAGGTCGGGGTCTTGGTCAGTGATATCGCCAAAACCGATCACGCCAGCGTTGTTGTCCAGTACCGTCAGCGTGCCGCCGGTGTAGGAAGTGAAATGTGACAGGGCTTCTTCCCATTGCTGCGCATCGGTGACATCCAGGTGCCCGATGATCAGTTGCGGATATTCGGATTGGAATTGCTCCAGGCGGTCGCCGTCGATGTCATAGGCGCCGACGACCCACCCAGCATCCAGGAATTTCGTGGCGACGGCTTTGCCGATACCCGTCGCGCCACCGGAAACGAAAATGCTCTTTGGCGTGGCGCGGGCCGGTTCGGTGGCAGTGGCAGTCTGTGTGCTGGTCGAGTGGTGCTGTGCTGAACTCATGCTCACAGGGTACGCCAATTACCCCTGACTTGTGGCCGACCTAACAAAAGGCTCGAATGTTAACACAAGCCTCGAATAGTGATGCGTTTTGTCATGTGTTAGTGGCGTTCACGGCAGCGGGTGCCAAAACTGTTGAGGCGTGGAAAGATAAGAATTACAGATAAATCGAAGGAAGCGTCTGACAACGTCGTGTCTGATCACGTGCGTGCAGCACCGTGCTGTACCCAGCACGTGACAGCACCCGGCGTGAGACTGAAAGGTTGCGCTCATGTTTTTAATTTCTGCACTAGGGATCATTCTTGTATTGCTGCTGCTGGCGGCCACGTCGTCAATCTTCACGGTGCAAACCCGCCAAGCCGCCGTCATCGAACGCATGGGCAAGTTCCACCACGTCGCGCACGCGGGCCTGAACATCAAGATCCCATTCGTCGACCGAGTGCGAGATCGGATTTCGCTGCAGGTGCAGCAGCTGGACGTGATGGTGGAGACCAAAACCCAGGACAACGTCTTCGTGCAGATCCCGGTCGCCGTGCAATACCAAGTCGTCGAAGGCCGTGAGCGCGAGGCTTACTACCTGCTGTCCAATCACGAGCAGCAGATCATTGCTTATGTGCAGGACAACGTGCGCTCGTCGGTAGCGGGTATGAAACTGGATGAGTCGTTTTCCTCCAAGGACGATATCGCCCGCAACGTTGCGGAATCGCTGCGCGACAACATGGCGGAATACGGATGGCACTTCGTCAACACCCTGGTTACCGATATTCGACCAGACGCCAAGGTGCGCGATTCGATGAACGCCATCAACGCCGCCCAGCGTGAGCGTGATGCCGCCGTCTCGCAGGCGGAAGCCGAAAAGATCCGCATGGTCAAAGAAGCCGAAGGTGCAGCTGAGGCCCGCCGTCTGCAGGGCCGTGGTGTTGCTGACCAGCGTAAAGAAATCGTCGAAGGTATTGCGGCACAGTATGAATTACTGCGTGCGGCCGGAATTGAAGAATCACCAGAGGTGCTCATGTTGGTCTCGCAGTACCTGGACGCGATGGTCGATGTCGCTGGCAATGGCTCCTCGAATATCATGTTCATGCCGAATAACCCCGGAGGCATGGGCGAGCTTTTCGACGGCATGCGTAACGTGTTGTATTCGTCGAAGCTCAGTGCCGACGGGGATAAGTAGCGCGAGCGAAAAGCAACCGAGATAAATAGCTGAAAGTTTGCAGGGGATAATAACAGTGTCCAACGGGTCCAACGTGTCCGATGCATCTCACGTGTCTCACGCGTCCAACGCATCTGCTGTGTCTGCTGTGTCTGTTGCGCGCGACCAGGAACAGGAACTAAGTGCACGCGAGATTTCCGCTATTGATGCCCAACACATTTGGCATCCCTACGCGGCACCCGGAGCACCGACCCGCGTGGTGCGCTCCACCGATGGTGTGTACCTGGAGCTTGTCGACGACAACCGGGCTGGCGACGTTGACGGCGCACATACAGACTCAGTTGCCGACGAGTCGCAGCAGCAGTTGCACGATGATTCGCACTGGGTCATCGATGGCATGAGCTCGTGGTGGGCTGCGTGCTTTGGGCACTCACACCCACGGCTAGTCGCCGCTGCCCAGCGCCAGATCGACACGATGAGTCACGTGATGTTCGGCGGGCTGACACACCAACCCGCGGCCGAGCTGACCCGCAACTTGCTGGAACTGACCGAGCACCGCTACCAGCAGGTGTTTTATTCGGATTCCGGCTCGGTGGCAGTGGAAGTCGCCATCAAAATGGCGCTGCAATATGCCCGGGGTGCGGCAGGTGCATCTGCATCTGCGAGCCCACAAAACCAGCGCACCAAGTTGTTGACCTGGCGCTCGGGCTATCACGGCGATACCTTCCAAGCGATGAGCGTGTGCGATCCCGACGGTGGCATGCACTCGCTGTGGAGCGGGACCTTGAAAGAGCAGATCTTCGTGCCAGCACCGCCGACTCGCGGCGCCACCGCGCAGCAGCGGGAAGAATATCTGCGGGTCGTGGAAGCAGCCATGAGCGATGAGGTCGCCGCGATGATCATTGAACCCGTCGTCCAGGGCGCCGGCGGGATGCGTTTTCATGATCACGAATTGCTCGTCGGCATCCGAGAATTGTGCACGCGTCATGGCATCGTGCTTATCGCCGACGAGATCGCCACTGGTTTTGGGCGCACCGGCGACCTCTTCACGACGCACGCCGCCGGCATCACCCCGGACATTTTGTGCGTAGGCAAGGCTCTGACCGGCGGATTCATGTCGATGGCGGCTACGCTTGCCACCCAAGAAGTCGCAGAAACCATGCAGCCTGCCGCGTTGATGCACGGCCCGACGTTTATGGCGAATCCGCTCGCGTGTGCGGTGGCTACAGAAGCGACCACGATGGTCCGCGAAGGTGCCTGGCATGCCCAAGTCGCCCGCATTGAATCTGAGCTGGTAGCCGGGCTTAGCTCACTGCGCGAGCAACCCGGTGTGGCCGATGTGCGGGTGCTCGGAGCGATTGGCGTCGTAGAGATGGAACGCGACGTGGACATGGCGATCGCGACCCAAGCCGCACTCGATGCTGGGGTGTGGATCCGCCCCTTCGGCAGATTGGTGTACACGATGCCGCCGTATATCTGCAGCGGCGCAGAGGTTGCCAAGATTTGTCAGGCGATAGCGCGCATCGTTGCTGCATGCGGTCGTGATGCTGCAGAGGAGCTACAACCATGATCATTACGGGGACGGGAACCGGCGTCGGCAAGACCATCGCGGCAGCTGCGCTGGGCTGGGCCTGGCAACAACCAGTGCTGAAACCCCTGCAGACCGGCGACGATGACGATGCAGCGGTGATCGAAAAATTCTCCGGTGTTTCGGGTGCTACGTATCGCCGCTACCCAGATCCATTGGCACCGAACCTGGCTGCCGCGCGCGCCGGGATGGCCCAAGCTGATCGCGATGAGGTGGGGCAGTGGATCTCGGATTACCGTGCAGAACATGGAGTCTGCCTAGTCGAAGGCGCCGGCGGGCTGCTGGTACGCCTGGGCACGGACCGTACCGGGCGGGAGTTCACGGTTCTGGATTTAGCGAAGGATCTCGGTGAGAAAATCGTGGTGGTCACCAGCACCGGGTTGGGCAGTTTGAACATGGCAGAACTGACCGTGCGCGCCGCCGAGGCAGCAGGCATTGAAGTAGCCGGGTTGATCGGTGGGGCACTACCCGAAAACCCCGACCTGGCGACGAGCCTGAATTTGCAGGAACTACCGCGCGTGACCGGCACCGACCTTTGGTTTAGCTTGCCGACGGGCATCGGTGCGGCTAGCCCGGAAGAGTTCCGGGCGCGCGTCGACAAGCTTGGGGTGCCTATGTTTCATACGGTCGCGGGGTTGCAATAAATGCGGGTATCGATCGGCACTGATCTGGTGCATGTGCCTGGTTTGCGACAGCAATTAGAGACTCCCGGTTCGAGTTTCGGCCGGGTCTTTAGCGATTTTGAATGGCGCAGCGCAAGGGGTAGTGCGCATGGGAAATATGTGCATCTGGCTGGGCGTTGGGCCGCGAAAGAGGCCTTTATCAAAGCGTGGGCGCAGGCGCGTTATGGCAGCCCGCCGTGGTTGCGGGAAGAAGAGATCGTGTGGTCGGCGATCACGGTGCGCCCGGATCGCTGGGGCAGGCTCGCGCTGGATTTTAGCCCGCAGCTAGCAGCAGAACTCACCGCTAGCATCGGCGAGTTCGAGCACAGCATCAGCATCAGCCACGATGGCGACTATGCGAGCGCGACCTGCGTGTTGTATTCCTCAGGCTAAATCGTCGCTACGCTGAACAAATAGGCGACCAGCATGCGCTTGGTCTCATCCACGGTGCGGGCAAAAGCTGCTGCGTTATCGCCCTGCACACCAAAGTTCATCAACGAGACCACCGTGTGCACCAGAAGCCCGGCAAGTTCATCGCGTGCGGCCTCATCCATTTCTGGTGCCAGCGGCCGCAGTGCTTGGGCGATGATCGCCAGCATCTCCTGCTGAGTATCAGCGGCGGTAGCACGCGTGGCCGGGGTGGACTGGATCGCATGCCACACGGCACGACGCGAAGGGTCTTCGCTCCACATTTGCGCGATGTGGTCAATAAAACCTTCCAGCACCTCCGGCCATTGCGGCGCCGGGATTTGCGCAGAAAAAGATTCCAGCGCGCCGACGGTTTCCGCGGTATCGACGCGATCAAGTTCGCAGATCATCGCGTATTTATTCGCAAAAAACTGATAGATGGTGCCGATCGGCACCTCGGCGCGCCGGGCGACTTCATCGAAGGTGAAAGACTCAAAGCCGACGTCGACAAGCACGCTGCGCGCAGCCTGCAGGATGCGATGAAAACGCTCCCGACTACGCGCCTGGGATGGCCGACGCCGCGGCACCAGAATTTCTGACATCGGCTTGCAAACCCGCCTTGTCTTGTGAAGTCGCTGCTTGCAGGGCCGCGGAATGTACCGCAGGCCCCGGTGAGTTTAGCTCTCGAGATCCGGCAGGTCACGCACCACGCGAGCGACGTGACCGGTGGCTTTCACGTTGTATTGCGCTAGCGAGATCGCCCCGTTGTTGACGAGGAACGTCGAGCGGATAACACCTTGCACCTTCTTGCCATAGTTGTTCTTCTCACCGAAGGCGCCGTAGGCTTCCATGACTTTCTTGTCGACGTCGGAAAGCAAGGGGAAGTTCAGGTCGTGATCTTTCTTAAACTCGGCGAGTTTTTCCGGCTTGTCCGGGGAGATCCCGACGACGTCGATGCCGAGCTCGTTGAGCTGGCCGAGCGAATCACGGAAATCGCATGCTTCCTTGGTGCAACCTGGGGTGTTGGCCTTGGGGTAGAAATAGACCAAAACGCGTGAATAATCCGAAAGTTTCGTGATGCCGCCCTCGTCGTTGGGCAGCTCGAAATCGGGTGCAGCATCTCCTACGCCAAGTTGAATATTGCTCATGCCTAACACCATACCGGCTTCCCGTGCCGCCGGGTAGGCGCTGGCGGGTAGTGTGACGTAGACTAGCTAACACAAATAAGAGGAAACTGTGTAGGTCTACTACGGGTTTTCCAGCAACTGTGAGCAGTGAACTAATAGGAGAGTGCACGTGGCACGTAAAATTGAGGATATTCAGCGTGATATTGAGCGCACCCGTAAGCAGCTGGCAGGCACGCTCGACGAGCTTGCCCAGCGCACCAAGCCTTCCAACTTAGTTAACGATGCCAAGTCCAACATGCTGGAAAAGTTGCAGGACCCGCAGGTGCAAAAAGTCCTGGCAGGTATCGGTGCCGTGGTTGCCGCTGGCATTGCCTTCAACGTGTTTAAGGGCCGTCAGCGTAAAAAGGACATTCAAGAGCTCAAGCGCATGATCGTCGAATACGACGTCTAACTTGACGACGGCTGGCTGCCCGCTTGACGACGGTCTGCCCGGCAACTTTCCTCGGCACTTCCGTCGCCAGCTTCCTCGGCAGTGGCTAGTCGACGATCTCCGCACCCGCGTCGCGCATCTCTTCGATAGCGCTGCGTTCTGTTTCTTCAGCTACTGGAGAGCACAGATTACGCAGCACGCGAACGCGGGCTTTTGTTTGCTTGCATGCATCCAGCACCGTCGCGCGCACGCAATAATCAGTAGCGATGCCAACGATGTCAATCTGGCCGACACCGCGGCTGTTGAGCCAGTCCGCAAGGCCTTCTTCGGCTTGGCCGCTCTCTGCGCTGCCGTCGCTGGTTGCTTCGAATCCGGAATATGCGGCGGTGTATTCGCCTTTGCGGAAGATCTCGTCGAATTTCATTTCGCTAACACCGGGGTGTAGCTGTGCACCGTGGGAATCAGCGACACAATGTACTGGCCATGTGGTGGTGAAGTTGGGCTCTTCACCTTCCGGGGCAAAGTGCGAGCCGGGATCAATGTGCCAGTCCATGGTGGCTACCACGTGGTCGTAAGCGCTGGTATCAAGTGTGCCAATGCGCGCTGCAACGTCGTCGCCACGCTCCGTGCCCAGGGAACCTCCTGGGCAAAAATCGTTTTGCACATCGACGACGATCAGGGCGGTGTGCGCAGTGTTTTCTGGGGTATCAGTGTTGTCGCTCATACTTTTCCAGTCTAGTATTCTCCCGGCTGTTTGTTCACGGGCGTGGAGCGCGTATTCTGGCACAGGATTTTGCCGCTGTTTTAGCTTTCGATTGAATTTTCCAGGAGAGTGATTGTGAAAGCACCTATTTCTTCCTACCTCGACACCATCCTGGACGAGGTCCGCTACAAAGACGCAGGCGCGAATGCCGACTATATCCCGGAATTGGCGAATAAAAACCCGAATGCTTTGGGTGCAGCGATGTGTACTACCAGCGGGCATATTTACAGTGCCGGTGATGCAGAGGTGGAATTCAGCATCCAATCGATCTCTAAGCCGTTCGTGTACGCCATGGCTGTGCAGGAGCACGGCGTTGATGTCGTCAGCGAAATCGTCGGCATGGAACCATCGGGTGAGGCCTTCAATGAGCTTTCTTTGGACCGAGAAGGCCACCGTCCGGTAAACCCAATGATTAACGCGGGTGCGATTGCCGTAACCCAGCTGATTGGTGGCACGGAAGCCACGGTGGAAGACCGTATCGAAATGATTCGCTCCTTCCTCTCCGAGATGGCGTGCCGGCAGCTGCGGGTGGATTATGACTTGTGCGAATCCGAGCTGAAATACGCGGATCGCAACTTGTCGCTGGCGCACATGCTGCGTAATTACGACATTATTCAGGATGATGCCCACGATGCGGTTGTCAGTTATACCGCCCAGTGTTCGATCATCGTGAACACGCGCGACCTGGCATTTATGTCTGCTGTGTTGGCCAACGGCGGTAAGCACCCGCTGAATGGTCGGCGGGTGTTGGATCCGGATGTGTGCCGGTTGACGCTGGCGGTGATGAGCTCGGCGGGCATGTATGACCAAGCTGGTCGCTGGATGGCGCACGTGGGAATCCCGGCAAAATCTGGTGTCTCTGGCGGTCTGCTGGGTACGCTGCCGGGCCAGTTGGGTTTTGCGTCGTATTCGCCGCGGCTGAACGAATACGGTAATTCCGTGCGTGGTGTGCGGATTTTCAAACTGCTTTCGCAGGATATGGGCTTGCACTTGATGGCAGCCGATGATCGCGCCGGTGTGGATGCGGTGCGCTCGATTGTGACATACCAGGAAGATACCGTCGTCACGCTGCAAGGCATGATCAACTTCAATTCTGCGGAATCTATTTTGTATGAGCTTTCGCAGCACGAGATTTCCGGGGACCACGTTATTTTCGATATGACGCGTGTCTCGGGCATCCGCAAAATGGGCAGGTATTTGCTCAAAGAGGGTATGCACCTGTTAGAAGAAAAAGGCTTCCGCATTTCCATTGTTGACCCGGACGACCACGTGCCGGATTACCGTCGGGTGGATGGCACGGAGATTCACGTCAACGAGCAGGAATCCGCGCCGTTTGCTACAGAGCGTGAAGACGATCGCTATCATGACGACGATTGCCCGGATCCAGACCAGCCGGAGCGTCCCGATAACTGGGAAGACTGGGACGATTCTGCGGAGAAAACCGACCCGCAGCGTTAGGCAGGGCGGTGACGATGCGCATGGCGTCGTTGCAGCAGCCTTCGTCGGCCGAGGCTGCGGACACTTTTAATTCTTAACCCGCTTAGCCCATCGCTGGAATATGTGTCTGCCGGTAATCATGCCTGTGGTCCGTTTTGCAAATAGTGAACGAAAAACTCCGGTTTCAGGGTGCCTATTTGCAAAACGGGACCATACTCTTATCGACGCCCCGACCAGACACACTTTTGTCGTATAATCCTCGCATAACCCCTAATTTTGGGCCATTTTTTGGCCAATATAGCGAAGAAGCAGGTCGAGTGATTGAATTCACAACCACTTGACCTGCTTGTATTGTGCGCCATCAGGGAATCGAACCCCGAACCCACTGATTAAGAGTCAGTTGC
>NZ_JAPJNQ010000113.1 GCF_030826625.1 Corynebacterium sp.
AGAGCTTGCGGCTGCAGAGACGACGCCGACGAAGAAGAAGCCAGCACACAAGAACCCAGCGACAAGCGCAGCGAACAGCAAAGAAGGTGAACGCTGATGCAACAGTGGAACACACCCGACGACGCACACACTCCACACTCGGAGTACGCCCCCTGTGGGTGTAGCCCGGAGCGGGTGAATCACTTAGTGGGTTTGCTTATCGACGGCGCCGCCGACGGTGAGTTGAATTCGGCTGAATTGCAGGAAGTGCGTGCAGAGCTGGCCTCGTGCGAGCTGTGCTACCAACGCCTGCACCAAGAAGAGCGATTCCGGGCGATGCTGAACCGTTCGTGCGAGACTGTCGATGAGGATCCGACTGCCGCGGCACCGCGGAGTTTGCGCGAGCGCATCCTGGTTTCTATTCGCACCGAAACTGTCACGGACAATCGTGGTGGCCAGGAGGTTAGCAGCACACGCAGTAGCCGTAGCAGCCGTAGCGTTCGCTATCAGCGCTATGAGCGTTATGAGAAATATGATCGCTAGCAAGCATGAAAAAGGCACCGACTGCATGATTGCAGGGGTGCCTTTTGCATTGTAGAGCTTTCAAACTCTAGCTATCCGCCGTTAGGACGCTTACCGCGGTTGGCGGATTTCTTACGGCGGTCTTTACGCTTACGACCACGCTTGCTCATGGTGATCACTCCTTATTCATTAGGAACGGGTATCAGGAACTATACTAGCGAAACCCGTCGGCAGGTTAAGTACTGGCATACCAGTGCCGGAAACGGTATGCGTTTTTAGGCACTGACGCGAGCGCGACGTCCGCGATTGCGCTTGCGCTTCAGGGCACGGCGTTCTTCTTCGGACATGCCACCCCAGACGCCAGCATCCTGGCCGGTTTCCAGCGCCCACTGCAAACAATCATTGGTGACGGGGCAGCGGTTGCACACCAGTTTCGCCTTGGCTACCTGGGTCAGTGCTGGGCCCGAGTTGCCGACTGGGAAAAAGAGTTCTGGATCTTCATTTCGGCAGATTGCTTCGTGGCGCCAATCAGACATACTGTGTGCTCCTTTGGTCGAAATCAGAGATTCATGGGTTTTCGTTGCAGCTGCCGTTTTGGCAACCTGCTGCGGTGCTGCCGGCTGGGTTCGCACCGTGGCTCGCGCTAAGCGCGGTGAAGTGCCCGGAAGCTATGGTGTTGGCTCAACTCATGGTTGCGGTGCGGGGTGCACCGTCCGGGGGAATGCCGGTTAGCGGCCTTTGTTGTCGCTATGAAGGAATAATGACATGAATAAAAGGTGAATGCTAGGGGTCTGGTGTAAATAGTGAGTTAAATCATGTATCAGGACGGAAACTTTTATCATGAAATGATGGTGTGCGTACCTAAATACAGTAAGTTCACAGATTCTTGTCGACGTTGAGCTGCGCAAACGATCGTTCCCGCTGAAGTGCAGAAGATTGCATGTCGTCAAATCGGCCTGAGGTAAGTGATGGCAAGTGATTCTGCCAGCTTGTTGTCATATCTTTCGGTATCTTCCCGCCCTGCGGTGCTAAACGGTAGACTACGGGACGTGAAATCTTCGTCGGGACAGCCAGAAACACCAGTTCAACCGCCTGCGACCGTTAAGTTTGCGTCGTTGATTGCCATCGTGCAGTCAACGATCGCACTGATTTTTGCTGGTTTTTTGATTTGGCGTGAGATCATCGATGCCGAAAACCCGAGCGTGGCCTCGGACGCCGCTACCGCTAATTGGATTGGTGCGGGCACCGCAGGATTCATCATCATCGTCTTCGGTACCATCGTGGCAGCAGCGGTTTCCCAATATCGCGGTAACCGCTGGGGGCGTGGGCCAATCGTGTTGCTGCAGGTCATCCTGGCGGCGTCGTCGTTTCAAATGATGTCCGGCGGGGCAGTGTTTTTCGGCATTCTTATCTTGGCTTCAGCGCTGATCGCCTTGATGATGGTTTTCCACCCACAATCGAATTCCTGGATGGAACTGCATCACCAATCGCGTGGCTAGCGCGGCGCCACTAATGCTGCACTGTTAATTCAGTACAGCTAGCGCAGCACAACTAATTCCGTGCCGCGCTTTTCGACGAGATACTCACCCGCAAGGCCAAGTGAGACCGGGCCTTCATAGTCACCACGTTCCAGCGGGATGGTCCGCTCGATCTCACCGCTATTCCAGTTCACCACGCTGATACCAAACTCCGTGGGAACCAAAGCTTTGCCCGCAACGGCTACGCCCGTGCCCAAGGCCGGGTCAATAATATGCTCGACGGCCAGCTCATTCGGGGTGAAAAAATACAGGCGTTGGCCATCAAACCAGGTCATATGGTGTGGTAAATCCGCCGTCGCCGGGGAAACAAACGCAGAAGCCAGGCCGGTGGCCGGATCGACGCGGCGCTGGCTGGTACGCGTACCTTCGGAATTAAAAGACATCAGTTCTGGCTGCTCACCAGGAAGGTAGACCGCGGCCGCATCTTGCCCGACCGCGACCACATGCGCACCAGGCTGTTCCAGGCCGATGCTCGAATCGATTTCCGGTACGCGGGAATCCTCCGGTGTGGCTTGCTGCAACCGCAACACGCTGTGGTTCGGATCATCGGGGCAGTGCTCGACGACGGCGAGTAGTTCCGTGCGCGTTAATGCCGAGTGGATAGTGCATGCTGCATTTGGCTGACTACCTGGTTCTTGTGGCGCCTCCACGGCGCCGTATTCCACGGTGCGCACCATATCTGAGCGCCATAATTCGACACGCTCGGGTGATACGGTGCCGACTCGGTCATTCGAACGAATCGGCCCAACCTGCTCCGGCGCGATCGACGAACGCGTGGCCTCGTAGTCGCCTGTCGCCGCATCTAGTGCGACCACATCGCCACAACCGGCAGCGTTGCGGTAGGTCAACACCACCGAATCCCAAGCGGAGGTCAGGCTGCACAACGGGTATTGCCGGGAATATTCCCAGTACGGGGCAGGCTCTGTTTCGGCGACTGCAGCGTCGGCAAGCTCATCGGGAGCATAGGCGCGCACTCGGTGCTGGCCATCGTGCTCGTCGTAGGTCAGCAGCAATCCGCCGGCCACAATTGGTGCGAGCGCGGGGAAATCAGCAGCAGTATCAGTATTAGCTGCAGCATCAGCATTGTCGAGCGCGCCGGGCAGCTGGGCAGAATGTAGGCGAGCGACCTCGGTGAGCTGATCGGGGACCTCCTCACGGGGAGATCCAGCCTCATAGGCATGCTCAGCTGTATGTGATTCGACCCCGCGAATGGAGGCTCCGGCGTAGACAATGAGCACCGCCGCCACAGCGAGTACTGTTAGTACGGCGATGATCACTAAATCCGTGCGGGTACGCCGCAGCGGTGCAGAGTATGTCGCTGCCATTAACGCTTCGACTTCTTCCGCGGTCCACGGTGTTTTTCTGGATCCACACCGATGACTGAGGTGGCTGGGCCCACCTGGTTGGTGGTGCTGTCGGGGAGCCCGAAAGCCTCGGCGAGTTCCGAGGAGGTCGAAAACCACTCCGGTGGGTTTGGTTGCCCCAGCCCGAGCTCGTCATTGATCACACGCCATTTGCCGATTTCTTCAAGCCCGACCAAAGATACTGCCGTGCCGGTTTTGCCAGCGCGTCCGGTGCGCCCAATGCGGTGGACGAAAGTCATGGCGTCATCGGGAAGGTGGTAGTTGATGACGTGAGTGATGGAATCGATGTCAATGCCGCGGGCGGCAACATCAGTGGCGATGAGCACATCGACGGCGCCAGTCCGTAAAGCTTGCAGGGCTTTTTCGCGCTGGCCCTGGTGCAGATCGCCGTGGACAGCGGCAACCCGGAAGCCCAGCTTCGCCAGGTCGTTAGCTAAAAATGCGGCCGAACGTTTGGTGCGGCTAAACACCACCGCCTGCTCACGGCCGGGGCTTTGCAATATCCGTGAGACCACGGCCAACTTATCCAGCTGGTGAGCTTGGAAGACAACCTGGCGGGTGCTGGTGTGCGTGGCGCCTGCCGACGGATCCTCTGCATGAATGTGAATTGGCTTGTGCTGGAATTTCCGGGTGAGTGCTTTGATCTCGCCGGGCATGGTGGCGGAAAACAGCATGGTTTGGATGCCGCCATGGCCACCTGCTGCGGCAGCTGGGAGGGCCGTTGGCTGAGGTTTTTGCTTGTGTTCCGGCTTGAGTGCTTGAAAAATGCGCTCGATATCGGGCAAAAATCCTAAATCTAACATCTCGTCGGCTTCATCGAGCACGCAGATAGCGACTTGATTAAGCTGTAGATTTCCGCGCTTGTACAGATCCAGCAATCGTCCGGGCGTGCCGATGACGACATCAACACCGCGCTCTAATTGCGCAATTTGTTTCTCGATTGAGCTACCGCCATAGATCGTCAGCGTGCGCACCGGGGTATGTCTGGAAGCGCGATGCAAGTCATCACCGACTTGGATAGCTAATTCTCGGGTGGG
>NZ_JAPJNQ010000014.1 GCF_030826625.1 Corynebacterium sp.
CAGCTCTTCGATCTCCATGCGGCGAACGATGCGCTCGAGCTCGTCGATTTCCTGCGGGGAGGAATCGATCTCCATGCGCAACCGGGAGCCGGCTTCGTCGACAAGGTCAATGGCCTTATCCGGCAGGAAGCGGTTGGTGATGTAGCGGTTGGAGAGCTCGGCTGCTTGCACCAGCGCGGAATCCTGGATGCGCACGCCGTGGTGGACTTCGTAGCGCTCTTTCAGCCCACGCAGGATGCCGATGGTGTCTTCCACCGAGGGCTCACCAACGTAGGTTTGCTGGAAGCGGCGCTCGAGCGCGGCATCCTTTTCGATGTACTTGCGGTATTCATCCAGCGTGGTCGCACCAACCAGGCGCAGCTCACCGCGGGCCAGCATCGGTTTGATCATGTTGCCGGCATCCATCGAGCCTTCACCGGTGGCACCTGCGCCGACCAGGGTGTGCAGCTCATCAATGAACGTGATGATCTCGCCTTCGGAAGACTTGATCTCGTCCAACACAGCCTTGAGCCGCTCTTCGAATTCACCGCGGTATTTCGCACCGGCGACCATCGAACCGAGATCCAGCGATATTAGCCGCTTGCCTTTCAGCGATTCTGGCACGTCACCACCGACGATGCGGCGAGCCAGGCCTTCCACGATGGAGGTCTTGCCGACGCCCGGCTCACCGATAAGCACCGGATTGTTTTTGGTGCGGCGCGAAAGCACCTGCACGACGCGGCGAATTTCCGAATCGCGCCCAATGACGGGGTCGATCTTGCCTTCGCGGGCCTGCGCGGTCAGATCGGTGGAGTATTTCTCCAGTGCTTGGAAGGAGTCCTCCGGGTTTTCCGTAGTCACCTTCGCGGCGCCGCGCACGGCGGGAAATGCGCCTTTGATCGCATCATAGGTGGCGCCCCGGGAAGTTAGCAGCTGCGCGGCATCAGTTTTGGAGGCCGCAATCGCTGCCAGCAGTACTTCGGTGGAGACGTATTCGTCGCCAAGCTCACCGGCCAATTCTTGGGCTTTGGTGAGAACGTTCAGCCCATCGCGGTTGAAGTTCGGCTTCACAACGCCCGCGCCTTCGGCTTTGGGGTAGCCCTCTACTATTTCGGTGGCTTCTTTGCGCACCGTATCGGGGTCTACTCCGGTGGCCTTCAACACCGGGGTGGCGATGCCTTCTTCTTGGCTGAGGATCGCCTGCAGCAGGTGGGCCGGGCGAATGTCCGGGTTGCCTGCCGCCGAGGCGGTTTGCAGCGCGAATTGTAGGGCTTCTTGGGTTTTTGTCGTGGGGTTAAAAGAACTCATGGTGTGTCATATCCTCCCTGTTCTTCCCTGCTTTCGTCACCGTTATTGTGACACCGTTTCAGGGGTTTCATTGGGTATAACACACCATGAGTTGAGTCTATTCCACTCAAGTTAGAGTTTTGTGGAATTTTTTATGGGAAAATTGAGCATCATCCACTCAAGTCTGGCAACGATACCCACGCGGGGTAGTCACCCGGACGCGGCGGTCGTGTGTGCCCAGCCTAGACCTTGCCCTGCATCGCAGGATCCGGCCCGTTGCCGTTGACATCGACCACTCCCTTAGCCATGATCGCGCCGCGCACCGGCATCCAGCCACCAAACTTGGCGGTCAGATACACCGCAATAGCAATCGCCAGCGCCAACCAACCCAGCCCGGCAGTCATTCCATAAATCACCGCCAGCGGTGCAAGCACCGTCATGCCAATCTCAAATGGGCCGAAGCCCACATAAGCCACGCCGTATTCGGATAGGGTGCCGGACTTCAGCTTCGGATCGACGATCTTCAGGATCGCGATACCCGTTGCCACCGTCGCGGTAGCCCAACCCCAACCAAAGATGCCGCGTTCCAGCCAGGCAGCGCCGAAGAATTCCGACGGGAACCACAGCAAGAAGAAAGTACAGAAAACAGTACCCAGCACGAACAGCAGCAACAGCGCTTGCCAGTAAGAAGCCACGGCAGCGGGAACAATCGCCGCAATACCGAAGGCAATCAGGTAGTCCGTCGACGCACCAGAAACCGAAGACACGGTGTCTTTGTCCAAGTATTCTCCGGCACCAATACCGTTCATGACCGCACGGAAAATCAGGCCCACCACCAGCGACATCGCGAACAGTGGGATGGAGACGTTTTCCCACAGTCCCTTGATACCGGCGTTGATGCCGTAGGCGGTCAGCACCGTCAACATGATAAAGCCCAGGTGCAGTGCGAGTGGCTCGATCGCCGATGGGTTGGTAGAGGCGCGACCAATCGATGGGCGCTCGCTAAGGTTTTTGATGTAGCCGCGACGCAGTTCTTCAGGTAGCTCACCAGGAAGCTGGGAAACTTTATTCCGGCGGATACCCCAGTTACCAGCGATCACACCACCGATAATCGCAGCCAAGGTGCCCACGGTGGCGGAGGTAAAGCCCAGTGACGAAGCCTCGGCCGCACCCACACCTTCCAGCGCGCCACCGACGGCCGCTGCGGTACCGAAACCACCGGTGAAACCAACCGGCAGCATCATGCCAAACCAGTCCGGAGTATCAAATACCGGCGCAAACAGGTACACGCCCAGCACGACGAACAGGCCCCACTGCGCGGTGAACATGAACGTCGAATAGGCCCACATATTGCGCGCACCCTTGCGCACGGAGCCACCTAGTTCCATGGAATACGCCATGGAGGCAAACACCACGGCGATCAGAATGGAGGTATAGCTGCCCAGGTTCTCGGAAAAACCGACGACGTTGAGCACGTTCGGGCCCAGAAGTAAACCAAGCAGACCAGCGGTAACTGGTGCTGGCAGGAGCAAGTCCTGGAAGAAGAATTTGACGCGGTGGCGCAATACGTTGCCGATAATCATCAGCAACGAAATAAAGCCAACGTCAAGCATGAGATCGTAAGCGGAAAAGCCTTCCATGAAACACCTGCCTTTACAGAGTGAGAGTGAACGAGATCCTGCGGCTCTTGCCTTTCCGGCAAGACAGCATGTGATCTAGACGAAGCCGCGCCTGATACTGCGATCAAAACACAGCGACAGAACGAACTGATCATAGTACCCGCACCATAAATGCGCTACCCCACCCTCCACTGGCGTCTTTCGGCAGTACACAGGAGTTTTCTAGTCGTATTTTCCAGCCACGATATTGTGGAGGCATGACTATCCGGGATCTCGCCAGCCTCGCCACGCACCTGCGCGCCCACCCTGCGACGTTCCGGGATGCGGTGCACCGCCATTTTTTCGCGGCTCTTCCCGACGCCCGCCAGTCCTTCCCCATGGATGCTTCGCAGGCCCACCGCGGGCTCGCCGAGTCTTTCGCCGCAGCCTTCGATGCCCCGGACCTCGATGAGTATTTCGCTGACCTGGGCCGCTCGCACCGTCGGCACGGCTTCCCACCGGATACCTACCCTATTTTCGCCACCGCCACCCGCCAGGCTTTAGCAGAAATCGATCTTGCCGACGACGTGCTGCAGCAGGCCGGTGCGCTTGTCGACGACATCGTCGAGTGCATGTCCGCTGCTGCGCACGAGGCGGATGTGGCGGGGATTCCGCCTGCGCACATGGGGCAGGTGGTCGATGTCGAGCGCGTTGATGCCCATACCCGCATCGTGCGCCTGGAATGTGGTCTGCCGGTTGATTATGAGCCCGGGCAGTATTTTTCTGTAGCTACCACGCTGATGCCGGGTGTATGGCGCACTTTGGCGGCTGCCCGCCCTGCTGATGGCTGCGGCACACTGGAATTTCACGTTCGCGATGTCTCGCTGCTTCCTGGCGCGTCGGGGTATTCGCGGAGGTTTATGATGACGCGCCCCGGAGATCAGTGGACACTGGGCAACCCGGCTGGCCAGCTAGAGCTGGATCCGCATCGTGAAAGCCTCGTCATTGCTTTTGGGACCGCGGTGGCTACCCTGCGCTGTTTATTATTCGCTGCTTTTGATGCCCACGGCGAGCAGCATGCCCCGGTGCAAGCGCTGGTGATTAATGATTTTCCCGGCCAGCATTATGAGATGGCCACGCTTAACAGCCTGGATAATCTCACGCCGTGGTTGGATGTGCATGCTTTTACCCGTCATGATGCTGACCCGCATTGGTTGAAACCGCAGCGCGAGCGTCAACGTGAGTTGCGGCAAGCCCTTGCCGACGGCACCGGCCCCGAGGCATCACACGCATCTGCCAGCTTGTCGGTGGACAAGGACCCGGAGGCTACGATCGCTCATTACCGTGACTGGTCCAACCACGATGTGCTGGTCTTAGGGCCAGAAGCAGAGGTTGACGGCATGTTGGCAGCTTTCGCTGCTGCTGGGTTGGATCCAGCTACCGTGCAGACCCAAAGCTGGGGCCGCACGGGTGTGGATACCTCATCGGTTCCGGGTGCACAAAGCAAAGGTTAGTCACCGTGTTTGCGCTGCCATCGACGCAGACGCCATATCTGTATAGGCAGATAAATGAAATAATAGACAACAACCGAAGCCGTGAAATAAAAAGGAAATTCAGACCAATCAATTTCCTCCCAGGGCACAGGCTCTACATTCTCCGCACGATGCCGATAACCAGTCAGACTCGTATAAATAAAATAAAATAACAAAGACGATGGAACCAGCACCACAGAAACCCATTTGGGTGGCACACGCGGTTTCGGATGCGACCACTTCATTACTCACCGTCCAGTATCGTCTCATCGATAACAAAGCAGGTTAAAGATGCTCAGCTACAGTACAGGAGCCAGCATATAGCGCAAGTCGAGCAGCTAAAAATATCTCACTAAATCAATATAAACTTAGGCTTACTTAATCGAATATAACCTAGTATCATAAACCCTGTCGATATTCGACACCATCGGACCACAAAAGGGAATTCGCATGGGATCTTTTAGGCGCATTCTGAAACCCCTATTCACAGCGATGCGAACAGCAATAGCTCACAAGTTCCCTGACTCACCAAAGATGACTACATGAAACCACAATTCAATTTGTTGTCGTTAAGCTTAAGCTTCGCTTTGCTGCTTAGTCCGATCGCCGCATTTTCCGCAACGAGCTTTCTGGACGATAGACTGCTGCCATTCAACGAAGCCGCTGTGGTCATCGACGGTGCCTCTGGGCTTCCCATCGCCGCTGACTTTCGCAATGACCTACACAACTTCGTCGACGAGCATGACGCAACAATCGCCTTTGATGTCGTCGATGGTGATCTCGCTGCAGAACACACTCATTTAGCTATTGCCACAGGTAGTGATGCACCCGACAACCAGGTTGCACAATGGTTAGCGGGAACGAGAAATCCGCAGCCCTTTGATCCACAAAAAACCAGAACCATTACCAGTTTTTCTCGCCTGAATAGCGATGACGTTCGCGGAATTTATTACCTCAATGGACCACCAGATATCAAAGAGAAATTTGCAGATCTAGCACACGAACACGGATACACTACCGTGCCAACGGATGATGGTTCATTGTTGGCAACAATTCCAACCCCGGTGAAACTGACGGCCGTAATCATTGGCTTATTGACTTTTATCCTTGCCGGGCTGCATGTCATTCTCGGCAGTCGCCGTTATGCAATCCACAATGTGCACGGGTTACCGCACAGCTTCAGCATTTTCGGTGATTGGCGCTCCAGCGTCCCCGCGATAGCTGGCACCGCCGTGGTGGTTAGTGCTGGCACCACCTTCTTCCTTCACGGCTACAATGGCTTCGCACAATGGCAGCTCTATTCCGCAAACGTGTTTATCTTCGCAGGCATGGGAGTTTTCTGTGCTGTAACAGGTTATGTTGCAGCATTTGTCGTCATCACACGCACCAACGTTCTTGGTGCGCTCAAGGGCAACCTTGTTTCCCGCCCACTGTCTTTTTCCGCCCATGGCATTCGCATCGTCGCACTGTTTTTTGGCTTAGCGTCAATCGCATCACTTGTCATGTTTATCCAGGAAGCCAACCGTCATGCGGAATATTCTGAGGAATGGGCCAAGCGTAGCGATGTATTCAGCACTTTAGTATCCGGCGGAATTGGCGATGATATGAAGCAATTGGGGCCCGAATTACGCAGGCTCGATCACCAGCAAAAACTACTATTCATCAATAGCTTCTGGCAGTCTTCGTTAGAATTTTCCACAACCGGTCGGATACTGGTGAACCAGGAGTTCGCGCGACAAGAAATCCCGATTTCTGAGGAAGTACTTTCCGATGCTGCCAAGAAAAATGAAACTATTATTTATCTTCCCGCAGCAGCTGATGCAGCAGTAGTGACAGAAATTCGCGAAGGTCTCGCCGGGGAAGCAGAATTCGCAGAGAACACCGACTACGATCCTGTACAACACACCAGGGTCGAATACCATAGCCAACCATTTACGGTTTTTGATTATTTCAATCCTAGCGGTTCGCTGACTAAGTCTCCATTGCTGCATTCACCAGAACTCGTAATTTTGCCTCCTGGCTTGCAGCCGCTCAGCGACCACAACATCAGTGCAACTCTCACCCGAACCGAAATTCTATTCACTGACCACGGTGCCGTAGAACAATTACGCAATGAATCTCCTGCCGGAAAGTACGTCTTAGCCAGCCGCCCCATGATTGATTATTGGGGGAAGTCCAACAAGTCGCTATATTCTGATCTGCGCAACACGACTTTTTCCACACTGGTGGCGATATTCATTATCATCATTGCCGCAATTTCTAGCACCGTGCTGTTTTTCAACCGCCGCCACCACCAACTCCGGGTTTATGAGATTCTGGGCTATCCCGTAGTACGAAAATTCCGCGGGTTAATTATCACAGAACTTCTCTATGTGTTCGCCATTGCTATCTGGCTAATTCACAGGTATTTCTCGTACCAAGATTATCTAGCCATCAATACTCCGATGAGCTGGATATTACGTTTGGAAGCACCGTCGATTTTTACTGCCCTATCCGTTTTTGCCATTCCCGTTTGCACCACACTTACTGTATTTTTCACCATCATTGCACGTGAACGTGCCCAAATCCGCCACCGCACGTAATGCCTAGCTAATGCCGCGCTGATGCCGAGCTACCACCTCAAAGCCTGCTACCAGAAAAGAAATCGCCCATGCTTGAAATCAAAAATGCGAATAAAAGTTTCGGCCCGAAAGATCTATTCCGTCATTTCACTGCCACAGCTGCTACTGGACGTATCACCGCTCTAACAGGAATTTCCGGGTCTGGAAAATCCACTCTGCTTAATTGCATAGGTGGACTCGATACTCTGGACTCTGGCTCTATCGAATTTGCAGGCACCGCCATCACCGGACTGTCGAAAAGCAAACTTCGAGCCTTGCGACGGAATACCATCGGTTATTTATTCCAGGATTACGCCCTCATCCCAGAACAAACCGTACGCAGCAATCTTATTCTCGCACTTCCGCGCGACCAGCGAACTCTGCTGGGCAGTGCTAGAAAGCCGGGGCTGCGCGCTATCGACGCAACCTTAACCACGGTAGGCCTCGAAGGTTATGCGTCTCGGGAAGTATACTCATTATCCGGTGGTGAACAGCAGCGCGTCGCTGTTGCCAGGTTGCTGTTGCGCACCCCCTCGCTCATTCTTGCCGACGAACCCACCGGTGCTTTAGACGCTGCCAACCGCGACGTCGTGCTCAAGCATCTTCGCACTCTTGCCGACGACGGCGCGACCGTACTCATCTCCACGCATGATCCCGCCGTCACCGAATTCAGTGACGCAGAAATACGGCTCTAACTGGCTATAGCTCACGCGTGCCACGCAGCACCGGTAGTGCTTTCCGGGCTTTCGCTATTTCGCCAGCAATATCGTCGAGCTCCACATACAAGATCTCGTCGTCGTAACCAGCTTCGGCTAATAACTCGCCAGTAGGGCTCAGCACCCGCGAATGCCCCAGCCCTGTCGGGCCGGATTTTTCCCCGCCCTTGTCTGCACCACCGGGGCGGGCTTGACCAGCCGCCAGTAGATACACCGTGGCATCGAGTGCCCGGGCGCTCGTCAACACCCGCCATTGCTCCAGCTTGCCCGGGCCATCCGCCCAGCTAGTAGGCAGCACAACAAGCTGTGCACCATCATCGGCCATCTTTTTAAATTGCTCCGGGAATCGCACATCGTAGCAGGTCGCCACACCAACTTTGTGTCCGGCAACATCAACCACCACGGTGCTCTCCCCCGGGTGCACGGTATCGGATTCGCGGTAGGCGAAAGCATCGAAGGTGTGGATCTTGTCATAAAACTCGCTGCTCCCTCCGCCGGTAATGAGGGCGGAGTTGTACACGCGGTTGATGGTTTTCCCGTCGACCTCCACCGTATCGGCGGGACGGAACATGCCGACGACGATGGTCACGCCGCGTTCGTCGGCAAGCGTGGTGATTTCTTCTGCGAAATGCTCGGCGTATTCGTTGGCGTTGCCGTCCAGGCGCCCGGAGTCGAAGGCTTGAAACGTCGCTTCCGGCAGCACAATGAGTTGCGCATCGTGGTCTGCGGCCTCGGTAATTTTATCTTTGGCCAGTGCCAAGTTGGCTTCCACGTCGGGTCCAGAGGTCAGCTGTACTAGTGCGATCTTCATGATGCCAGTCTAATCGCGCACCACCGCGCTGTGTTGTGGATAACTCTATTTATCCACAGGGCGGGTTGAGCAACGTTAGCCGACAGCGACGCCGACGAGCACACTGAGCCACATGAATTTTTTGCGATTAACCGATACCGCCCTCGATCTGCTCGCCGACCATGCCCGCCACCGCTTCGCCTCGCACCTTGCTGCGGGTACAGGCTCTGCACGATCCACCCCGACGCTTACCGCACTGCGCAACGCCGAAGGCAGTTGGCATGACGCGGCCATCGAAATTGATGAACAGCTCAAAGCCCACCTGCTAGAGGTACGGAATACCTTCTGCGGGGTGGCCGACAACGATGATGCGATGGCACACCACCTGCAGCGCATGCTGTCTGCCGACGATGCTGGCGTCGGCACCAGTACAGCACCAGTACAGCACGCCGATAGCTCGCGATAACAGCGCGCAGCCAACACTTCAGGAATGAAAGGAAATAGCGCTGGTGTACTCACAAAATACAACCACCTCGCAAGAAATGTTCGCAGCTGCCGACGGCATCCGCAGCCGCGCGAGTGCGCTCGAAGCTGATCAGCAGCAATTTTCTGGTTCGCTCGCCAGCATGGTGGGGCTGGATTTCGATGGTGCTGCCGCCCAGTCAGGCATCTCCCGCGCGCATGAGATCATCGAATCCATCACCACGGCCACACAAGCGATGCACATAGTCGCAGGCATCGTGGAATCCTTCGCGGGCCAAATGGAATGGGCGGAACGACTAGAACGAATCGCCACGGCTGCAGTTAATGCGACACCCGCGGGTCCAGTGCTCTCGCACGCGTTACGGGCTATCCAGCTGATCGGAAAAAGCATTGATGCCGCGTGTGCCCTATCCATCGAGGCTGCTTGCTTTGGTTCACAGCATCTGCCGCATCGTTTCGGCGATTTTATGCCTTCGGCTCTCGGTGGCCCGCACCCCGACGGCGCGATAGATCTCAGCATCGACGATATCCACACCGTCCAGGCGTGCCGCGCACCAGATCCCCTGCTGGCGCAGACGGTCGATCACCCAGATCTACGCCTGCTAGAAGTCACGGACAAACATTGGGCTGGAATGGTGGGCCCACCGCCGGAAGATACCGATAACCTGGTGGTTTTCGTTCCCGGCGTGGGATCAGATGGCAACGACAGCATCGGTGGACAGATCGATCGCGCCCGCACCCAGGCCGCGGCGATGGGCGGAACCGGGCTGATTTATGGCTATGATGCTCCGGACCGGCTACTCAGCGGCACTTCCTCGGGTGCAGCACACACCGCTGGGCCGCAGCTGCGGGAGTTTCTTGCCGACGTCGACCAGCGCTACCCCAACCACCACGTCACGGTCGTCGGCTATTCCTATGGATCAGTAGTCGTCGGCAACGCAGCTAGCGGGCAGGCACCGATGCGTGCCGACGACGTGTTATTCGTGGGATCGCCGGGCACGGGCCTGACTAGCACAGACGAGTTGAACCTGCGGGGTGATAATCCACAGGTTCATGCTGCCCGGCGCGCCCTGGATCCGGTCAGCGGGATGGCTTATTCCAACGGCGGGCTATTTGGGGTAAACCCGGCCGCACCCACCTTTGGTGCCCACCCCTGGCCGGGAGACGGGATGCGCGATCACAGTGGGTTTTTCGATGATGAAGCCTATCTCGACGGTTTTGCAGAGCTTGCCCGCCGCAGGGGCTTGGCAGGGCCTTAACCAAGCCGCAGTAGCCAGGTTTAGAACAGGCCGACTGGGTTTTCCGCATAAGAAACCAGCACGTTTTTGGTTTCTTGGTAGTGCCCGAGCATCATCAGGTGATTTTCCCGGCCCAAACCAGACTGCTTATAGCCGCCGAATGCCGAGTGCGCTGGGTAGTTGTGGTACTGGTTTACCCACACACGACCGGCTTGGATATCACGTCCGGCACGGTAGGCAATATTGCCGTTGCGCGTCCACACACCACTGCCCAGGCCGAAGTCGGTGTCGTTGGAGATCCTGATGGCTTCGTCGTAGTCCTTGAACGTGGCCACGGACAGCACCGGCCCGAAGATTTCTTCGCGGAAAATCTTCATATCGTTGGTGCCTTTGAACACGGTTGGTTCAATGTAGAAGCCGCCGCCGATGACTTCGTTGACGTTGCCACCGATCAGGGTTTCTGCGCCTTCTTCTGGTCCGGACTTCAGATAAGAAACAATCTTGTCCATCTGTTCCTGGGATGCCTGGGCGCCCATCATAGTCTCGGTATCCAGTGGGTTGCCGATCTTGATCTGCTTGACCCGCTCAAGTGCACGTTCCAGGAATGCATCGGCAATGTCTTCGTGGATCAATGCGCGCGATGGACAGGTACACACCTCGCCTTGGTTGAGCGCGAACATGGTAAACCCTTCGAGGCATTTGTCTAGGAATTCATCGTCTTTGTCCATGATGTCTGGGAAGAACACCGACGGAGACTTTCCGCCGAGTTCCAGGGTGACTGGGATGATTTTTTCTGCCGAAGCCTTGTTGATCATCTTGCCGACGGGTGTGGAACCCGTAAACGCGATCTTCGCGATGCGATCCGACGACGTCAACGCCACACCGGCTTCGTCGCCGAGTCCGTTGACGATGTTGAGCACACCAGGTGGCAGCAGATCCGCGATCTTTTCCACCAAGTACAGGATAGAAACTGGGGTTTGTTCTGCGGGTTTCAAGACGATGGTGTTACCGCTGGCCAACGCCGGGGCCAGCTTCCAGGCTGCCATCAGGATTGGGAAGTTCCACGGAATGATCTGGCCGACGACACCGAGTGGCTCGTGGAAGTGATACGCGACGGTATCATCGTCGATCTGTGAAAGTCGGCCTTCTTGGGTGCGGATAGCAGAGGCAAAGTAACGGAAGTGATCTACGGCCAGCGGGAGATCCGCTGCTAGGGTTTCGCGTACAGCCTTACCGTTTTCCCAGGTCTCTGCTACCGCGAGTTCTTCCAGATTGTCCTCAATACGCTGGGCAATCTGCAGCAAAATATTGGAGCGCTCTGCCGCTGAAGTTTTCCCCCAGGCTGGTGCTGCCTTGTGCGCGGCATCCAATGCGCGTTCGATGTCTGCTTTGGTACCGCGGCCGAATTCACAAAAAACTTTGCCGTTGACCGGTGAGATATTTTCCAGATATTGGCCTTCTGCGGGCGCTACCCATTCGCCACCAATGAAATGGTCATAGCGCTTTTTGAAGTCGACGATGGAGCCTTCTTCGCCTGGGTTTGCGTACACGGTCATGAGGTTGACACCTTTCTTCCAGATGGTGCAGCCGTTGCAGCTAATGAGCAGTCTATTGCACATTCACCCCGCGCATTATGAACGCGGTCACAACGGCGTGCCGATGTACTACGACATCATAGCGTGATCTGGAGCACAAAGAAAGGTTTTGCAGAATAAAATATCCCCGCAGAAACCAATGGGATTCATCAGCTTCTGCGGGGATATCAGCGACAACCGGTTTTACGGGACGACGCTAGTCGGATTAATTCCGGCGTCCACGTCCACGGCGCGACGAGCGCGGCTCCCACATCACCACGGCCGAAGACCGCGGGACGTGCACCAATTCGCCTTTGCGTGCATTTGCAGGCGCACGGTTAGACGCGGACGCAGAGCGAAGTTTGCCGCGTAGCTCTTCAACCTCGGCCGCCAACGCGTCACGCTCTTCGGCGAGCGCGTCACGTTGTTCCGTCAACTCGATGATGGCCTTGATTCCAGCGAGATTAACGCCTTCATCTTGCGACAATTGCTGGATCTTGCGCAGCATCGCAATATCGCGCTGCGAATAACGACGCCCACCACCACGGGTGCGTGCCGGTGTCACCAGCCCCATCCGGTCATACGTACGCAGGGTTTGCGCGTGCATACCAGATAGTTCAGCAGCCACGGAGATAACGAAGACCTCGCGGTATTCTTCACGAAATTCTTCTTGCGAATCGTTCGCCATGGTTTTGTCACCTCCTGTGGTTGCTTGTCGTTATTTATTCGGGTTACCGGCCCAACCTGCGCGGGCATCGAAACCGGAATCTTTTTCTGCCTGCGCATAGGTGCGCAAGCTAGACTTCGCGGCATCATCCAACAACGTTGGCACCGTCACCTGTACTTTCACGTGCAAATCACCGTGTTTTCCTGAGGATTTCGGTATGCCGCGCCCGCGAACCCGCAGGGTGCGGCCGTCAGCAGTACCTGCCGGGATTTTCACCCGGACCGGGGCATCCAGGGTCGGCACCGTGATCGTGTCACCGAGCGCCAGCTCCGCAAAGGATACCGGCACCGTGATCAGCAGGTCATCGCCTTCCCGAGAAAAGACCTTGTCTTCGCGCACGCTAACGGACACAAACAGGTCTCCGGATGGCTTGCCCTGCGGCCCGGCCTCACCTTGGCCTGCCAGGCGGACTTTTTGCCCGTCGACGACACCGGCCGGGATCCGCACGGTAATCGAACGAGTTCGGTTCACGGTTCCGCTTCCCGAGCAAGTCTCACAGGGGTCCGGGATCTTCGAACCAGTGCCGTCGCAATCCGAGCAAGGTTGGGAAAAGCCAAAGGCTCCGCGGTTTTCGCTGGTATAGCCACTGCCATTGCAACGACCACAGGTGGCCTGCTTCCCGGATTTCGATCCGGAGCCGTGGCAGGTGGTGCACGGCGCGTTGCCGCGCAACTCTAGCGGGATCGTCGTGCCTTTCGCAGCCTCTCGAAAGTCGAGCGTAATGGAGGTTTCGACGTCGGCGCCTCGCGTCGGCCGAGCTTGGTGCCCACCAGCACCGCCGCGGTTAAAGAGGCCGCCGAAGATGTCACCCAGACCGCCGTCTTCAAATGCTCCTCCAAATCCGCCAGCCCCGGGCGCCCCGCCTTGCGAGAAGAACCCGTCTTGGCTTTGCGACGAGCGGCGAAACCCGCCGGGAAAGCCGGCGCCTCCAAACCTGCCGCCCCCAGAACGCAGCATCGCTTTGAACTCGTCGTATTCCTTGCGCTTCTTGTCGTCGCCAAGCACATCGTAGGCAGACGCGGCTGCCTTGAACTTGGCTAGTTTCTTCTCGTCGTCCGGGTTGGTATCTGGGTGGTTTTCCCGGGCGATTTTACGGTAGGCACGACGGATATCAGCTTTTGAGGCATCGGAGGAAACGCCTAGGTCCCCGTAATAATCCTTATCGGCCCATTCACTCTGGGACATGGTTCGTCCCCTCCTTCCTCATTGTTTACTGATTGTCGCCTTCTGGATCAGAGATGATCACCATGGCATTGCGTACCAGGCGGTCTCCGACCTTGTAGCCTTTGCGCAAGACAGTGCCGACGACTTGTTCACCACCGCTAGAAAGATCCTGCACGGCCTCGTGGATCTCTGGATCAAAAGCCTCGCCCGGTTCACCGAACGTGACCAGGTTTTGGCCTTTCAGCGTCTCCCGGAATTTGGATCCGAACTTCTCCAGTGCGGAGCCTTCTTCCAGGTCGCCGTGCTGTTTCGCTAATTCCAGATCATCCAAGATCGGGAGCAGTGCGGATAGTACCGAAGCCTTCGCGGATTCAGAAACGCTCTGGCGTTCCCGATCGCTGCGGCGGCGGTAGTTGGTGTACTCCGCGTTCAAGCGCTTCAGGTCATCGGTGCGCTCATCTAGCTCGCGCTGCAAAGCCTGTTCTGGGGTTTCTGCTTCCTCCGCAGATTCTGCCTCAGCGGCTTCATCAGCGACCGCATCGCGAGCAGCCGCGCCCTCAGCCTCTCCTTCGGGAGTGCTGACTGGCTGTTCTACTTCATCAACCTCGGGTTCCACAGCGACGTCGTCGGCAAGCCCTTCGGCACCGGCGCCACCGGATGGCTGGCCGGTTTCTCGCTGGGTCGCCTCAGCGGCATCCGCAGCGGCCTCGGCTTGTGCGGCAGAGGTGGCCTCTGGGTCCGTCACGTCCGGGGAACCGGGGTTATCCGGCATCTCGTCCCGGTTGGTCATTTACTTCTCACCCTTTGCTGCATCGTCAGAGTTGTCGGCGTCGTCTTCGTCAACAACTTCCGCATCCACAACATCGTCGTTGCCAGCCTGGCCGACATCGCCGTCAGCCTGTGCCTGTGCAGCCTCAGCCTCGTACATTGCCTGGCCCATCGCCTGGGATTCAGAAGACAGCTTCTCGACGGCGGACTTGATGGCCTCGATATCGTCGCCCTTCAAAGCCTCGTCGACAGCATCGGCGGCTTCGGTGACCTTGTTCTTGGTCTCTTCGTCGATCTTCTCGCCGTTCTCCTCGAGGAACTTGCGGGTCTGGTAAGCAGTGCTTTCCGCGTTGTTGCGGGTCTCCTGCTCTTCACGACGCTTCTTGTCTTCTTCAGCGTGCGCTTCGGCATCTTTCACCATCCGATCGATTTCTTCATCGGACAGACCGGATCCTTCCTGGATCTTGATGGTGTTTTCCTTGCCGGTGCCCTTGTCCTTTGCGGAAACGGACACGATACCGTTGGCGTCGATATCGAAGGTGACCTCGACCTGTGGAACACCACGTGGCGCTGGGGCGATGCCACCGAGCTCGAAGGAGCCCAGCAACTTGTTGTGCTGCGCCATCTCACGCTCACCCTGGAAGACCTGGATCTGTACAGAAGGCTGGTTGTCCTCCGCGGTGGTGAAGGTCTCGGACTTCTTGGTTGGGATGGTGGTGTTGCGTTCGATGAGCTTGGTCATCACGCCACCCTTGGTTTCGATACCCAGCGACAGCGGGGTGACATCCAACAGCAGGACGTCTTTGACATCACCGCGCAGAACACCTGCCTGCAGGGCAGCACCGGAAGCAACGACCTCATCTGGGTTAACGCCCTTGTTTGGCTCCTTGCCGGTCATTTCCTTAACCAGCTCAGCAACTGCTGGCATACGGGTGGAACCACCGACCAGAACGACGTGGTTGATGTCGCCAATGCCCAGGTCTGCGTCCTTGATGACCTGGTTGAATGGCTTCTTGGTGCGATCCAGCAGGTCTTGGGTGATGCGCTGGAATTCGGTGCGGGTCAGAGTCTCATCCAAGAACAGTGGGTTCTTGTCGCCATCAACAGTGATGTATGGCAGGTTGATCGATGCCTGCTGCGAAGAGGACAACTCGATCTTTGCCTTTTCTGCAGCCTCGCGCAGACGCTGCAAGGCCATTTTGTCCTTGGTCAGGTCAATACCGTTGGCCTGCTGGAATTTCTCTGCCAGCCAGTCGACGATGCGCTGATCCCAGTCATCGCCACCAAGGCTGTTGTCACCAGCGGTTGCAACAACTTCCACGACGCCGTCGCCGATTTCCAGCAGCGAAACGTCGAAGGTACCGCCACCAAGGTCGAAGACCAGGATGGTTTGTTCTTGCTCGCCCTTTTCCAGGCCATAAGCCAGCGCAGCTGCGGTTGGCTCGTTGACGATACGTAGGACGTTCAGGCCAGCGATCTGGCCAGCTTCCTTGGTTGCCTGACGCTGCGCGTCCTCGAAGTAAGCAGGAACAGTAATAACAGCGTCGGTGACATCTTCACCCAGGTAGGATTCCGCGTCGCGCTTCAGTTTCATCAGCGTGCGAGCCGAAATTTCCTGTGGGGTGTACTTCTTATCGTCAATATCGGTGGTCCAGTCAGTACCAATGTGGCGCTTGACCGAACGGATAGTGCGGTCAACGTTGGTAACCGCCTGGTTCTTTGCAGACTGACCAACCAGGATTTCGCCGTTCTTCGCGAAAGCAACAACGGATGGGGTGGTGCGAGCACCCTCCGAGTTAGCGATAACCTTCGCTTCGCCGCCCTCCAGGACGGAAACGACAGAGTTCGTGGTTCCGAGGTCAATACCTACTGCGCGTCCCATTCTTGATTCTCCTTCGTGCAACTTGTGTGAACTTGATTGTCAGTGACTCAACTACAAGCGAGACTGTAGCAGACAGTTTCTCGTCGTGCCAACTTTCTTGAGCCCATGTCACTCAACCTATGCAACTAAGATGCCTTCAGAGTTATTCCCAGGGCACTCAAGCTTAGGGAAATTCGCTGTTCATCGAGCATCTTTCACGCCGATAACATCACGTCTACAGCACAGAACACAGCACAGAACAAGGACAACAGCGGGCTAGTGGGTATTGCTGACCCCCGAAAAATCAACCACGAGGTGAGCGTTGCGGCCCTAAGGCGTAGACCAATACGCTGAGGCAAAGTGGCATCAAGATTTTTGTGCCACAACATACCCCAGACTGCATGCAAACAGCCCGATAATGCCAAGTATTATTGCAAGAATTTCTTGTTCCCGGACAAGAAAAACCCCTGCGACAACGTAAGCGACGGTTGCTAGTAAAAATGAGGCCACACCGAGTTTTGATGGGCACCCTACTAAAGGGTGGTTAGGTTTTTGTTTCCCGGCGGCTCTAGCAGCAGTAGCAGACAATATCGCTGCAACCACCATGATCAGCAGGGGATACCACATATTACCCACAATTCCTCAACTTAATTACCGGAGCCTGTACCGCTCCTGCAAATTTTACTCTCACAAACTGCGAGGTTAGTGCCCCATGACCGGACCGCCCGCACAACCAAACGAGTAGTGCATTCCTCTTCTGACAATTCACGACCTCCACGTGAATCTTTTCTCATTTCCCGTGCCCGTCACATAGCGCACCGCCCAAAAGGTAGAGTAGCCAGCAGTGAAGACTCAATCTAGAACGAAGGATGTTGACTCCTATGACAGCTAACAAGACTGCTTATACTCCCCCACAAGACAGCCAAGACGTCGAGGCTTGCGTTGACGCTGCAGTAGAGCGCGCGCATGAGTGGCTGAAGGTCACCAAGGGCGAGTCCTCGCGTTCCACTGAGCAGCTCGCAGACATGGTGCGTGACCCGGATGGCGTCAGCTTCACCATGGACTTCGTCGACCGCGTCATGCGCCCAGAAGACAATAAGGTAGCCGCGCAAGCACTGGCTGAACTGGCGGAATCCCCAGAATTCCTGAGCAAGATTGACGCTCTCATGGTCGGCGCCGGCGGCTTTTTCGGCCCCATCCTGCCTAACCTGGTTATGCCGGTCGCTCGTCGCCGCATGCGCCAGATGGTCGGCCACCTGGTGTTGGATGCAGAGTCCGACGCCCTGAACAAGATGCTGGACGACGCAGCTGAGCGCGGCCAGGATTTGAACCTGAACCTGCTGGGCGAAGCCGTACTGGGTGAAGAAGAAGCCAAGTCCCGCTTTGACCGCACCATGGAATTGGTACGCAACCCACGCGTTACTTACGTTTCGGTCAAGGCTTCTTCGCTGTGTGCCCAGCTGAACCACTGGGATCACGATGGTTCCGTGGAGCGTTTGAAGGACCGTCTGCGTCCGATGTACCGTGAGGCCATTAGCCGCAAGCCGCAGGTCTTCATCAACCTGGACATGGAGGAATACCACGACCTCCACCTGACCATCCGCTTGTTCAAGGAACTCCTCTCCGAAGACGAGTTCAAAAACCTGGAAGCTGGCATCGTCGTCCAGGCATATTTGCCGGATGCTTTCGAAGCTTTGCAGGAACTTGCAGAATTCGCAGTTGAGCGCGTGAAAAACGGTGGTGCTCCGATCAAGGTGCGCATCGTCAAGGGCGCCAACCTGTCGCTGGAGCGCGTTGAGTCCGAGGTACATGGTTGGCCACTGGCTCCTTACCTGTCCAAGGCAGAAGTCGATGCCAACTACATCCGTCTGCTGGACTACATTCTGCGTGACGAATATGCCGACGCCATCCGCATTGGTGTTGCTTCCCACAACCTGTTCACCATGGGCTTGGCCGTAGAACTGGCCGAGAAGCGTGGCGTATCCCGCCAGATCGATGCCGAGATGCTGGCTGGTATGTCCCCGGCACAGGCCAAGGCTGTCCACGACGTCGTCGGTCGCCAGATCCTGTACACCCCAGTTGTCCACATGAAGGACTTCGACGTTGCCGTGTCCTACCTGGTGCGTCGTCTGGAAGAAAACGCCGAATCGCAGAACTTCCTCTACGCCCTGTTCGCACCGGACGAAGCCAGCGACAAGGGCAAAACCCCAATGCAAGATCAGCAGGAACGCTTCCATGCCTCCGTGCGTGATCGTTGGAAGACCTTCGCTGGCCAGCGTCGTCAGCAGGACCGCAACAATGAAACCGGCCGCCAAACCCCGAACACTGGCCGTTTCATCAACGAGCCAGACACCGACCCATCGCTGCGCGCTAACCGCGAATGGGCTTTGGAGGCGTTGGCATCCGACCCAGGCGAGCACGGCGTCAAGTCCGTCACCGAAATCTCTGAGGTCGACGACGCTATTTCCACCGCCGTTGGGCTTGCCGACGACTGGGCAGCACTATCCGGCGCGCAGCGCTGCGAGGTCCTCAACACCATCGGCGACGAGCTCGCGAAATCCCGCGGCAAGCTGATCTCCGTAGCTGCCTGGGAAGCCGGCAAGGCAGTCGATCAGACTGACCCGGAGATCTCCGAGGCCATCGACTTCGCCACCTACTACGGACAGCAGGCCATCGCGCTGGATCGCACCCAGTCGGTCTTCACGCCAAACAAACTGACCGTCGTCGTGCCGCCATGGAACTTCCCAATCGCCATCCCAGTCGGCGGTATCACCGCTGCTCTGGCGGCCGGTTCCGCTGTCATCATCAAGCCAGCACCACAGGTTGTGCACTGTGCCAAGGTTGCCGTCGACGCCATCCGCGCGGGCCTAGAAGCAGCAGGTCAAAACCCTGACCTCGTCCAGCTCGTCAACACCGACGAGGGCGAAGCTGGTAAGCACCTGATCTCCCACGAAAAGACCGACGCCGTCGTCCTGACCGGTGCCTCCGATACCGGTGCGCTGTTCCGTTCCTGGAAGCCGGACATGAACATCTACGCCGAGACTTCCGGCAAGAACGCGATGATCATCACCCCGGCCTGCGACCCAGACCTGGCTGTACAGGACCTCTACAAGTCCGCCTTCGGCCACTCCGGCCAGAAGTGCTCTGCTTCCTCGCTGGCCATCCTGGTTGGTTCCCTGAAGGATTCCGACCGCGTCAAGAACCAGCTGGTCGACGCCGTCAAGACCCTGAAGCCAGGCTTCGGTACCGACATCTCCGTCACCATGAACGGCCTGGTCGAAGAGCCAACCGAGAAACTCTACCGTGGCCTGACCTACTTGGAGCCGGGCGAGAAGTGGCTGCTGAAGCCAGAGAAGCTCAACGAAGAAGGCACCCTGTGGTCGCCTGGTATTCGCGACAACGTCCAGCCTGGTTCCTGGTACCACCAGAACGAGTGCTTCGGCCCAGTCTTGGGCATCATGTACGCCGAGACCCTGGAAGAAGCCATCGAGTGGCAGAACTCCACCGGCTACGGCCTGACCGGCGGCATCCACTCGCTGAACGACGACGAAGTCGAGTACTGGATGGACAACGTTGAGGTAGGTAACGCCTACGTCAACCGTGGTATCACCGGCGCTATCGTGCAGCGTCAGCCCTTCGGTGGTTGGAAGAACTCCGTGCTGGGACCTGGTGCGAAGGCTGGTGGACCAAACTACGTCCGTCAGTTCGGCACCTGGTCCGAGGGCGAGCTGGAGCACCACAAGGTGGAAATCTCCCCACGGATCACCCGTCTGCTCAAGGATCTCTCCGAGCGTCTCGATTCGCAGCTGTCTGATGAGGACATCAACTGGCTGTGGCGTGCCGCCGAGTTGGATGCCAAGAACTGGCACAACGAGTTCGGCCGCTCCAACGACTACACCGGTCTGGTATCGGAGGCCAATATCTTCCGCTACCGTCCATTCTGGGAGCGTCTGCGCGTGCGCGTCGGCAAGGGCTACAAGCCACGCGAGGTTGCACGCCAGATCTTGGCCTCCAAGATCACCGGTGTGGAGCTGAACATGTCTGCTACTCGCGAGATCGCTGAAGAGCTGCAGGCCATGGGCTTTGATTGCCAGGTTGCCAACACCAACGAGTTCGCTGCTGAGCTCGGCGGTGTGCCATCGACCCGTGTTCGTGCGATCGGTGAGGTCGAGCCGGAAGCCTACCGTGCTGCGGTGAAGTCCGAGTCGGTCATCATCGACTGGGAGGTGCTTGCCGACGGCCGTCGCGAGCTGCTGCCTTACCTGCTGGAGCAGGCTGTGTCTGTGACGATGCACCGCTTCGGGATCGTCCGCCCAACCGGCCACATCCAGCGTTAAGTTCACGCACTAAATTAGCTGCGTAGACTTCGCAACGCCCCGGTATTCACCGGGGCGTTTTTGTGTGCGTTTTTCGCACTCTTTTGCACGTAGGCAAGCCTGTTTGCCCTGGTAAGTTATAGTCGACTGTGTGACTAACCACGATGACGACGCTACCCGCGGTGCCCAAGCCGGCAAGGCCAACAAGGCCGGCAAAACTAACCAAGCCGAACAGCCTGACCAGCCCGACCAGGCACAGCGGAACGAGATGCAGCGGGACGAGATGCAATCCCAGCCTGCCAGCCCTGCAAACCAGATCACGGCGAACGACGGCAACGCCCCGCAACCGGGGCTCAGCAATATCACGCCGGACCGGAAAACCCCGGTGGTCGTGGAAGACGTCGATCGTTCTGTCATCTGGGCGCGCGATGGCAAGACGATGGCAGCCTGGGCTTGGCGTTTTATCATCTCGGTGGCCGCACTGGCCCTGACCCTGGTCATCGTGTATTTCGCATGGCGCGCAATCCTGCCGGTGATTTTGGCGATACTGGTGACGACCTTGCTGGCACCGGTCTCGAAATTACTGCGGGCTTTGAAATTCCCGCCTGCGCTGGCCTCATTCGTCTCGTTGTTGGGTGGCTTAGGTTTAATCGTCGGTATTTTTGCTGCGATGGGCCCCACGATTCGTTCTCAGGGCTCCGAATTAGTCAATCAGGCTGATCGCGCCGTGCGAGAGCTGATGGAAATGACGGACCGGTTGCCATTTGAACTGGATGCCGACAAGATCTCGGAATTTTCCGATAGCATCGTCAAATTCCTGCGCAACCAGTCCGGCACGATCGCCTCAGGTTTGATTTCTGGTGTTTCAGTCGCCAGCACGCTGGTGATCACCGTCGTAATCATGTTCGTGCTGACCTTTTTCTTCCTCAAAGACGGCACGAAATTTTTGCCGTGGTTGCGCCAATACACCGGCCACGACATCGGCTGGCACGCCACGGAGCTGCTGACCCGCATCTGGAACACCCTGGCTGGATTCCTACGCACCCAGGCGGTGGTTTCGCTTGTCGACGCCATCTTCATCGGCTTAGGGCTGTGGATTTTGAATGTCCCGCTCGCATTTGTTCTGGCAACTATCACATTCTTCGCCGGCTTCATCCCCATCGTCGGTGCGATTACTGCAGGAACCCTTGCTGTGGTGATCGCGCTGCTATCCAACGGTCTCACCAATGCTTTGTTGGTGTTTGGTCTGATCATTTTGGTGCAGCAGCTGGAAAGCAACGTGCTGCAGCCAGTGTTGCAGTCTCGCTCGATGGGTCTGCACGCTGCGGTGGTCTTGTTGTCCATCACACTGGGTTCCGCTCTGGCCGGCATCATCGGTACCTTCTTGGCAGTCCCGATCGCTGCTACCGTCGCGGTGGTGCTGCGCTATCATTCGGAGATGGTCGGGCTGCGGGCCGGTGATCTGACCATCGATGACATCGAGATCGCTTCCAGTGAAGATGACGAAGATGCGAAGTCGTCGTCATCTGCTTTTGAGAAGGTCAAGCAAGCTCTAACGGAGATGGCCGCCCGTGGGCGCAAGACTGGCCAAGTAACCAACAACTAACCACTAACAACTAGCCACTAACAACTAACCACTAACAACTAAGCGGTTAAGCTCTATAGCCATGACACCGCGTGCATCTGCTTCGAACGTGCCGACGATCATTCTTGATTGCGATCCCGGCATCGATGATGCCTTCGCGCTGTTGTACCTTTCAGCGCTGCATCATGCTGGCGAGATCAACCTGGTGGCAGTGACCACCACAGCGGGCAACACCACGGTAGAAAACACCGCCCGCAATGCCGCTTGGGTTCTCGCCCAATGCGCGCCGCAGAACGCTGCGCACAACTACAACGCTGCGCACAACTACAACTCCGCGCCCGCAATCCCCGTCGCCATGGGGCACCCGCGCCCGCTGCAGGTACCGCTAGAAACCACTCCGGAAACCCACGGTCCGACTGGTTTGGGATACGCCACCAGCACTTGGCCGAACGCCGCCTCATCGGCGACCAACTGGCAAAAGACCTGGGCCGATGCCCTGCACTCCCATGACGACGTGCATCTCATCATCACCGGGCCAGCCACGAACGCCGCAGTGTTTGCCGAAGGAAACCCAGAATTATTCGCACAATTCGGCGCAATCACGGTGATGGGGGGTTCGGTCAATTACCCCGGCAATACAACACCGACCGCCGAGTGGAATTTTTGGGTTGACCCGCACGCCGCGCAGTACTTATTCGAAGCGACCGCCGTGCCGATCACGCTGTGTTCGCTAGAAGTCACCGAACAGATGCTGCTGACCCCGGCCCGGTTGCGCAAGCTGCAAGATGCAATCCCGGATACCAAACAAACGAAATGGTTAGAAGAGATCAGCCGGTTTTATTTCGAATTTCACGATAGCGTCGACGAGGGCTATCAGGCGCAGATTCACGATTTGTTGACCGTCATGGTGGCGGTGGGCACCGTCGATGTGATCTCTCAGCCGACCTACGTGACGGTGGTGGCAAATTCTGCATTGTTACGCGGAACCAGCATCGCTGATCTGAAAAATCATTGGAAGAAACCGCCCAACGCGCGGCTGGTTCAGCACGCCGATATTCCCGGCGCTTTTGCGGAGCTCTATCGCGCAGCACGGTATTTAGGGTAGTCTTAGCGCCATGAACCAGCACAATAACGATTACAACAAGTACGAACATTACGACGAGGATGGCCTGCCAAAGCAGGGATTTTCAGGCCAATTTCAAAAATCCGGCTATTCTTTCGATACCACCGGTAACAATTTTAGCCAGCAGAATTCTCCCTACTCAGCACAGCAGAATTACCCGCAGCAGCAAAACTACGGCTACCAAGGAATGCAGCAGAATATCCAATATGGCGATCCACAGTTGCCGCCGGGCTATAAGCAAAAATCTATGGTGGCGGCTGCCCTTTTTGCGTTTTTCTTGGGCAGCCTCGGCGCACACAATTTCTATCTGGGCAATACCAAGAAAGCCACCGCGCAGCTTTTAATGTGCATCTTCGGCTACATCACGGCAATCATTTTGGTTGGTTTCTTGATTCTGGGTGCGCTGTATATCTGGGTCATCGTCGAATTCGTGCTTATTCTGGCCCGTAGCGGTGATTACGCCAGCGATAACAATGGCGTACCGCTGAACTAGCTACACACCGTCGTCAGTTAGACTGTTGCAGCAACCGGCCGCTCGTCGGCAAGCATTTTCCGCCTAACCCGAGGTGACATAGGGCAAAGGGCGGAAAATATTTAACTCTGTACCTGGTTTCCGCACCTTTACACGTCGTTTTCTAAGGAACTACCCCATGTCACCTGCGAAATCTTCTTCCACCCCGGCTCAGCCGGCTCAACCTACGCAAACCGCGCTTGCACTGCGCTGGCTGGGCGTGGCCGCTATTGCCGCAACCTGGCTGGTCCTGGTCTTTGCCCGCCCGACGGAATGGGAATCCGCCGGCTCCACCCCCGCTATGTTCACGATGGCGGGTTATCTGCTTGGCACCGTCTTGCTGCTGATTTCCACGGTGCCGTATATCCCGGCGCGCACCTTGGCGATCATCCCGGTCGCTTTGGTGCTCAACATCGTGGTCGGCCAGGTCATCGGCGCTTCCGGCATCCCGCTGTACTTGGATGCTGTCGGTACGGGGCTCATCGCCGCACTGGCTGGCCCCTATGCGGGCTTGGCGACGGGCGCGCTCACCAACGTCGTCTGGGGTTTGATCGCCCCAGCGGCTCTGCCTTTCGCTGCAGGTTCGGCGGCCGTGGGCTGGCTCAGCGGTGTGGCGATCCACAAATTTGGTGTATTCCAGAAGTTGTGGCGCCTGATCGTCTCCGGTGCGCTCATCGGTATCATCTCAGGCGCGCTCGCTGCACCCGTCGCTGCGTTCGTTTACGGCGGCACCGCTGGTGTGGGTACTGGTGCGGTGGTCTCGCTATTCCGTGAAATGGGCCAATCGCTGCTGGCATCGGTCACGCTGCAGTCGTTCATCTCCGATCCCCTGGATAAGATCCTGGTCATGCTTATCGTCTGGGCTGCGTGGAAAGCGTTGCCGAAGCGCACGCTGCGCCAGTTGTTGCCTCCGCAGCACCGCGCCGAAGCCGAACACAGCTAATATCCAGTGCGCTTCCTGCATCCCCTCACGGTTATCGTTATCGGGGTTTCGGCGTGGGTTGCCGCATTATCGATTTCCTGGCCATGGCTACATCTCGCAATCATTGTTGTGGGCTGGGCCGCCGGCATCGCGGGATCACGCACCGTAGCAGTCCCGGCAACCTCCATTGCGTTGTCGATCCCCGCGGGCCTATCGATGTTGCTGGTCCACGCCCCACACGGCGAACACCAGATCGCGCCTTTGCTCACGTCCGACGGTCTGCTCACCGCTGGCGAGCTTGCGCTCCGTTTCTGTGCGTTGATGACGTCCCTGCTCGCGGTCATGGCTAACGTGCACATCCCGGATCTACTCAAAGCGCTCCAGCACGCTGGCCTGCACCATTCCGTTGTTTATGTTCTCGGCTCTTCCCTGCAATTGCTCCCGCAAGCCAGTGTGCTGATCCGCGAAGTTTCCACCGCCAACCGGCTTGCCGGTCGCAAAGTTGGGGTCACCAACGTCGTCCCGCACATGGTCATCCCTCTGATCACTCGCCTGCTCACCCATGGCGCCGACCGCGGCATGATGCTGCAAGGCATGGGATACGACTCCCCTGGTCGTCGCACCGTGCTCTACCCCGTCCGCGCGCGTCGTTGGGAGATTCTGTTGCGCATCGGTTTTCCCGTACTCACCGTCTGGTTGGTGGTGCTCGCATGGAGCTAGCTTCGTTGCACCAGCAGGTAGAGGCCGAAAAGTTCTGTCATTACCTGCTTGCCGACGACCACGACGCCTGGCAAATCGCCCAAGACTACTGCGATTTTTTGCGTGAAACCCCTGGGCTTGCCGACGCCGATACGCCCCGCGTGTTGCTGTTGGGCTATGAGATCGGCTCGGCCGTTTCACACCTGCGCGATACCGTCATCGAAGAAATCGCCCAACCTCTCGAACAACAGGGCGTGCCTGCCGAAAAGATGGAACGGCAGTGCCTGGAAATCCTGGAGCAGCTGGGGTTACGCGAGCTCGCCTTCGCCCACCCTGCGCAGTTGTCCGGTGGGCAGACCCGGCGCATGCAGGTCGCGAGTTTCTTGGCTGCTGCCCCGGAGGTGATCGTGGCGTGCGAGCCCGGCGCGGGCCTGGACCCGGCTTCCGCGCAAGCAGTCGTGCGCGCATTGCGGAGATATGCACGCAGCGGCGCCGGTGTCGTACTGTGCCTGGATTACGACACCGCTACTAGCCAGAATTCTTCCGAGCCTGCTGCGACTACATCCGAGACCGCTGCTTCAGAGCCCGTGAAAGCACGCGGCCCAAACCCCAGCTTGCCCCGCATCCAGCCGGGCACAACCCTCGCAGAATGGTCCGGGATTCGCGCTCACCGTGGTGCGCCGAAGCGGCGCTGGTGGCAGTTGCAGAAATCCACCACCGCTGCCCGCGAATTTTCCAGCAATCCGGTGGATCTCCAGGCACGTTCCGGTGCGGTGTGCTGGCTACGCGGGACCAACGGCGCTGGCAAAACTACTTTGCTGCGGCAATTGGCTGGAATTAACGCAGATAACTCAGCCGCAGAAGGCATCGCAGTCTCGTTGGCCTTGCAAGATCCGGCAGCGCAGGTGCTGGATTCGTCGGCAAGCGAAATGTTGGCAGACGAAAAGCTCTGGGAAATCATTACTGGCACGCAAAACCGCGAGCGCGATACCAGTGAGCTAACGCGCGATACGCACCCGCTGGATCTCAGCCCTTCCCAGTTGCGCCTGCTACAAGTGGCATCGGTCGTTGCGCAGCGTCGGCAGGTGGTCCTGCTCGACGAACCAGATGTGGGGCTGACCCCGGCTGATCACAGAAGCATGCACGAACTCATACATGAGTGTTTAGCCGGTGGCACGGCGGTGATCATGACCTGCCACGATCCAACGTTTATACAGTCCGTCATTTCATATGCACAAGTAACAGAAGTACAAATCGTACCCGGTGTCCTACCCCCATTTTCTCACCCATAACTACAATCGTAAGAAACTACTACCAGACCAACACAAGTAAACATCAACGCGAAGTAAGTGAGCATGAGCAAAAAAGCAGAAATGAGGGCACGCAAGCGGGGCGTCGAAATAATGAGCCTAACGCCAGCTCCGCTGCGGAACAGGCTCATTCCAACCCCGGAGACACGGATCCGGAACAGCTGGCAACAAACCTTCAACGCACTAGACAAAACAATACAGACGATGAAGACATAATCGATGCTGAGCTAGTCACACGGGGCGAATTACGGAAATACTTTCATTATTGGTCTGGGCCCACACCATCACCTGACACGTTGCAAGCGTTTCGCGACATCGATCCGTCTTTTGCTGATCGTGCATTTACGATGTCAGAAAGAGCACTCGAGGCCCACAATGAAGAGCGTCTCGCTTTGGCTCACGGTGACATTCACACAGTTAAGCGAGGCCAATATCTTAGTGCGCTCATTGTGACCAGCTGCATTGTTGGATCATTGGTAGCTGTAGGAGTGTTTGATTCTGAGGTACTTGCCGGACTTATCTTGGCACCTGCTTTAATGCAATTTCTTGGCAAGCTTGTCAGAACGGTCCGAGACCGCGATGACACTATCGATAGTTAACTCTGGTAGACACACCAATAGCCTAATTTCACTTCCAGGATTGCTTGATTCCCAAAAAGGTGACATATCCAGGGTTTATCTTGCTTGTTGTATATTTAGCGTATGAGCACCCCGTTTAATCAGAGTGATGCGTCGATGCGCCTGTCCGATGCCGACCGCGACCACGCGATGAATGCGTTGGGACACGCGCTGGCCGAAGGCCGTTTGCAGATCGACGAATTTGACGATCGGTGCGCGGCCGTCGCCCAGGCGCAGTACCAGCGCGACCTGGATCAGGTATTCGTGGATATCCCGTTTACGCAGCAAACCACCAGCGGCGCCGTCGAAAAGTATTATTCCGAATCGCAAGTGGCCCGTGCCCGCGAAGCCGGGAAGAAACCACGCCTGGGCACCGCGCTGTTGACCTCACTGGCGGGCATGATCGCGTTTCCAGGCTTCGTCGCGTTAGCCTTCGAAGCAGGAAGCACAAGCAACGCGGTGGTGTTCGGCGGGCTGGCGATGCTAACGGCTTTCGTGGTGCCGGCGGTGTGGATCGCGCTGTATATTCTGAAGATCGGGCCAGACTCGTGGCACCGCCCCTCCCCTGCGCAACTGGAGCGGCAGCGTCGCAAAGAATTACGTGCAGCCGAGGCTGATCGCCGCGCCGAGGAAAAAGAGCTGACCCGCCAGCAATGGGCGGAGCGCCGAGCGCAAGCTGCAGAATTGGGCGGCGATGCTTTCAACGTGGCGCAAAAGGCAGCACGGGAACAGTTGAACAAATGGAAAAACCGTTAGCGTTTTTGGCAAGATAGAGGAATGAGTCATCCACGTCACCCTGCGCGCATTTTTGATCAATCCGACAAGATCAAGAATATGGCCTACGCGATCCGCGGCCCCGTCGCAGATTTGGCCGAGCGCATGGAGGCGGACGGCCACCGCATCCTCAAACTCAACACCGGCAACCCGGCGACGTTCGGTTTTGATGCCCCGGATGTGATCATGCGGGATATGATTTCGGCGTTGCCGACCGCCCAGGGTTATTCCACTTCCAAGGGCATTATTCCTGCGCGGCGGGCGATCGTCACCCGCTATGAGCTGGAGGATTTCCCAGCGTTCGATATCGACGATGTATTTTTGGGCAACGGCGTTTCTGAACTGATCACCATGACCACCCAGGCGCTGCTGAACGACGGCGACGAGGTGTTGATCCCGGCCCCGGATTATCCGTTGTGGTCTGCGGCCACCTCCCTGGCTGGCGGTACCCCGGTGCACTACCTGGGCAATGAGGACGACGGTTGGAACCCGGATATTGAGGATCTGAAGTCCAAGATCACCCCGAAAACCAAGGCGCTGGTGATCATCAACCCGAATAACCCCACGGGCGCGGTCTATTCGCGTGAGGTTTTGCAGCAGCTGGTAGATATTGCCCGCGAGCACCAGTTGCTTTTGCTTTCCGACGAGATCTATGACCGGATTCTTTACGACGACGCCAAGCACATTTCCACCGCGTCCTTGGCACCGGATCTGGTGTGCATTACCTTTAATGGTTTGTCGAAGGCTTACCGTGTGGCCGGCTACCGAGCCGGCTGGATGGTGATCACGGGGCCGAAGCGGAATGCTGCTGGTTTGATCGAAGGCTTGGAGATGCTGGCTGGTACGCGTTTGTGTCCGAATGTGCCAGCGCAACACGCGATCCAGGTGGCACTCGGTGGTCAGCAGTCGATTTACCAGTTGACCGGCCAGGGCGGGCGGTTGTTGAAGCAACGGGATATCGCTTACGAAAAGCTGAGTGAGATCCCGGGCGTGTCCGTCGTCAAGCCGAAGGGCGCGCTGTATTGCTTCCCGAGGTTGGACCCTAATGTGCACGAAATTCATGACGACGCGAAGCTGATGCTGGATATTTTGAAACAAGAAAAGATTCTGATGGTGCAGGGCACAGGCTTTAACTGGCCGCACCCGGATCACTTCCGCGTGGTCACGCTACCGTGGGCGTCACAGCTGGAGAATGCGATTGAGCGCTTGGGTAATTTCTTGGCTAGTTATCGGCAATAGCATGGTTCTTTCGCTTGTCCCGCCAGATCGCTACCGGGAAATTGAGGACCAGCAAACCGATAAATGAGCCAGCAAAAGCCATCACGGTGCCGATACCTTGTTGGCTTGCCACTCCGAATGATTCCAAATACGCTTCACCGAAAGCAATTCCCGATGACATCGCAAGCGGTGCGAGAAAGCCACCCAATAGGGGGATCGCGCACCACATATTAATCATGATGGAAACTCCCCCTACGCTCAGAATGCACAGCGCAATCTGCCAGTACGGATAGGTTCCCGGAAAAGATCCCGCTCCTTCTAAACCTGGGCTAGCCGACCAGCTTAACCAGGCTGCAGCAAGCACAGGCCCCAAAATAAAACCAACGAACCAACGGCTCAATAAAAATACGGAAAACGGCCATTTCAGTTGGTCTAGGGCATTTCGGTTCTCTACAGAGAAACGGAAAGCAAGATATAACGCCAACAAAGCAGCTGCAGTAGGCAAAACAACCGCAAATCCTGCGATATTGATAAATCGTTCTACGTGAAAGTCCATTTTGTCCTCAATCTTTGCTAAAGGTTATCACGCTGAGCAAGATTAACCACCGCGAAATATGACTCACGTGCGTAAATTGGCGTTGCCCGCAAATAGCATAGTAGTTTCACTGGGCGTTACCCTCTATTCTTGGCTTGTTTTTGCGAAACTTCCATATCGAAAGAGGGAGATTGACCACTGTTAAAATTAGAGTGCCAACAACAGAAGTGTAAGCCGTTGCTAAACCGCTAATATTGTCGGGCACAGTAGATTCAATAACAACGAACACTGTAGCCATTCCCATCGTAATTCCCAATGGCACAGTTATCCCAGGTACGAGCAAAAGACGGTTCTTAAGATTAAGTATTACCGAGATAATTATTGCAGTCCCAACTAGCCCGAATGCTTGCCAATACGAATATTCACCCGGGGGGCCGATACGGGGCATATTATTTTCTACATACCCAGACCAACTTAACCAAGCAAAAGGTAAAATAAGTCCCACACAATAACCTGGCACCCCAGATTTTAAGACTTTTGCAAAGCCTTCCCAATATGAATAGTTTTTCAATTCATCTGAAGGCAACTCTTGAAAGAGTGCATATCCTACAGCGACTCCTACGGATATAGGTAGCAAAAGAAATATACCCGACCAAATCAAGAAAAACTGTAAATTAAAGTTCTCAATATGATCTAGTATAATCGATACCCATCCCAACTTACATGAACTGGACATGCCCATAAACCACACCATCTTCACTCGATAACCCCTGCCCCACCGCAGCGGGAGAAACCACACCACCGAAACACAATACCCCGACAGCCACAGCCGAAACCATTCTGCGTCGAAAAACGTTTAACATGGCTCAAACAACTTTCTTCTATTCTAATGATTAAGATCACAGTAAAGCTTTCTATTCAGATAGCAATACCTTTCAACAAAAACAATCAATAAAACCAAAAACAACACCCCTGACTACCCCCATTATTCACAAGTAGTCTCGCAATTAGGGATGGTTAACAGTGAAAATCCATCTCCCGCGTACCTCTTATACAACCCGTGTGTGTTCACGCGGGTTATCCACCTTATACAGCAGCGCCAGGCCGACGGCCAGGATCGTCGCGATCGCCAGAATGATCGCGATATTGTTGCCGAGCAGTGCCAAGAAAATGCTGATCAACACCGGCGCGAGAAAGGACACGCTGCGCCCCGCCGTGGCATACAGGCCGAATAGTTCCCCGGCTTTTTCTGGTGGGGCAATCCGTCCAATAAATCCACGCGATGACGCCTGCGCAGGGCCAACGAACAAACAGAGCCCAAGACCGAAAATCCAAAATGCCAGCGTCGGAGTGATCGGTCCACGCTCTTCGCTAAAAATGAGCAGCACCACGGCCGTCGCCAAGAGTGCCCAGAGACTCGCACTGATCACGAATTTAGGCCCCAGCCGGTCATCCAACCAGCCACCCAAAAACGCCCCGAGCGCAGAGATCACGTTTCCCGCGATGCCGAAAATGATGACGTTCGCCGGCGTTATGCCGTACAGCGTTGTGCCCAGGATCGCGCCGTAGGCAAAAACTGCAGAAAGGCCATCGCGGTAGATCGCCGAGGACACCAGGAACCAGAAAGTGTTGCGGTCGTCGCGCCACAGTCGAACGATGACTGCGAGCAGGCGTCGGTAAGATTGCGCAATACTGACGTGCTCGATGGTGTTTTTATCTGCAGTTTTTTCTTTGTGGAGCAGCAGCGGGAGCGCGAAAATTAAAAACCAGGCAGCAGAAACCACGGCGACGGCGCGAATATTCAGCGCTTCGTCTTCCCCAATACCGAAAATGTGCGGCGGCTCGCCCGCGATCAGGCTCAGGTACACCAACATCAACAGCCCAATACCGCCCAGGTAACCAAAGCCCCAGCCGATGCCAGAGATCCGCCCCATATTCCCCTCACGGGCGATGTCGACGATCATGGCGTTGTAGTTCAGGTTGGCGAATTCGTCGAAAAGCGTCAGGGCAGCCAACAGGCTCACCCCGAGCAGGAGAAATCCTGGTTCTGGCTGCACAAAGAAGCACGCCGCCATCAGCCCCACCACCAGCAAGGTGTGCACGATCAGCCACAGCTTGCGCCTGCCGGTTTTATCCGCGCGCTGCCCAATCACCGGTGCGGTCACCGCAATAATGATACCGGCGATGGCGTTCGCGCTGGTCAGCCACTGGGTTCCGCGTTCGTCGGGGCCGAAGACGTCCGAGGCGAGGTAGGTGCCGAAAACGAAGGTGACCATCACCGCCGAGACCGAGGCGTTGCCCCAGCTCCAGAGGAACCAGCTGGCGATCATGGATTTGCTGGAGCTGGTGTTTTTCGTCGCACAGCCGGCAGGGTTGGCGGGGTTGGCAGGGGCCGAGCCGTCGGCAGAGTCCGCGGTAGTGGCAGTCATATCTTATGTATACCGAAAGTTTTTCGGTGGCTTTCCACGACACCCCGCCCAATACGTAGGCTGGGTCGCATGAGCCTTGCACGTTTATTAACTTCCCTCGACAGCGCTGGTTACGGCGCCTACAAGAAACTGCACGGCAGCTATGAGCTGGGCGAATACCGGCTGCGCATCGACAAGGTGCAGTCCGACCCGTTCGCGCCGCCGTCGCTAATACAGGTCGAGGTGCCCAACCCGATTCCGGCGGAGTTGGCTGGTGTCGCCGCGCGCGATTTTTTGACCCGTCGGGTCGCCCAGGCGTTTTCTCACGACCACGATTTGCACATTGACCAGCCAGGCCAGCAGGTATTGGACCGCGCGAGCGTCGTGCTTGACGACGGTGGTGGCAGCGCTGGAGGGTCCGGCCGCAGTAGCGGCTCCGGCAGCGCTGGTGGTGGCAGCAGCTCTGACACCGCTACCCTGCGCATCGAGGTGCAACTACCGGCGAAAGGCCGCAGGATTCTGGGCCGCAAGGCGCGGGCTCTGCTGTGCGACGTGCTGCCCGCCGCGCTGGATCAGGCGCTCGATTTTCCCACCGCCGACCTGCGCGAGGCCGTCGTGCTGGAGCGCGACCAGAATTACCTGCGCGAACATCTTCCTGGCCGCGGGTTGATCGCTTTCGTCGGCGATGGCTCGTGTCTGCCGCGCGCTGCTGGCCACCGCGATACCCCGGCGAAGGATGCGGTGGAATTCCGCTCACCGGATTCGCTGCGCACCACCTTCCAGTTACCGTCGGGGCGCGAGGTCACCGGCATGGGCATTCCCGCTGGTGTCACGGTGATCGTCGGTGGTGGCTACCACGGAAAATCCACCTTGCTGAAGGCCCTGGAACGCGGGGTCTACAACCACATCGCCGGTGATGGGCGCGAGTTCGCGATCACCGTCGATTCCGCCGCTGCCCTGCGCGCCGAAGATGGCCGCGCGATTACCGGCGTCGATATTTCGCAGTTCATTTCTAACTTGCCGGCACAAACGGACACCACCAGCTTTTCGACGGATAACGCCTCGGGTTCCACCTCCCAGGCCGCGGGACTGATGGAGGCGTTAGAGGCCGGGGCATCCACGCTGCTCATCGATGAGGACACCTCCGCCACGAACTTCATGATCCGCGACGAGCGCATGCGCGAGTTGATCCCCACGGAGAAAGAACCAATCACACCCTTGGTTGATCGTGTGCGCGGGCTGGCCGAGGTTGGCGTGTCGACGGTGCTGGTCGCCGGTGGTTCCGCGGCGTTTATTGATGTCGCCGACACCGTGATTCACATGGATTCCTACCACCCGTATGACATCACCCAGCGCGCTGCTGCGTTGGCGCGCGCCGTCGACAAGCAAGAGCCGTTCGAGTTGCCTGCGCGGCGGCCGTTGTCGGCGAAGCGTTTCCAGGCGAAAAAGCCACCGCAGGCGAAGGGTGCGGGCATCCGCGTCGGCAAGGGTTTTATTGATTTGTCGGCGTTATCGCAGTTAGTTGATGTTTCACAGACTCGGGCGATCGCCGCGATTTTGGGGCAGTTGAGCAGCCAACACGGCGAGATTGAGATGCTTGTCGACGAGATGTTGGAGCAGGTCAAGCACGGTGGCATTGATGCTGTATCGCGGTTTTCTGGTGGCAAGCGCGGCTCCAGGTCAGCCGCGCCCGGCAAGCACCCGGGCCGCTTAGCGCTGCCACGCAAGTTGGAGATCATGGCGGCGATTAACCGCGCCCGGAAATAGGGAAGTTCGGTCGGTGTCCGCGAAATCATGTCGGCGTCCGCGAGATCATTCGGCCATCCATTCGGTTAATACGAACATGTAGGCGGATATCTTTATCTCACCTGCCAGACCAAGCACCCCGGCTAACCAGGTTCCATGCGTTCCTGCCCCGATTTTTATGGGCACTAAATTGTTCGAAAATTGTTGCGCTTAGACATAATGTTCGATAAACTGCTGTCATAGCAATTAGCAATACTGTTCGACAGCATTCGGGGAGGAACTCATGGCGGAAGGCAACCAACGGGATGAAAAGCCCAACGATGGTAACGATGGTGCGGCCACTTCCAACGATTCCACCGGCCCCAATTCCGTGTCCGTACCTGATTCCGCGTCCGTACCTGATTCCGCCCAGTTTCCCGACGCATATTTCACGCACTGCAGCCCACATGACGAGCACGCGCAAGCAATGCTGACGCTGCGTCGTCAAGAGTATTATGCCTGGAAATCCGTCATAGATTTTGATCACGACGATTATGAAATGATGCTCCAAAAGCTCATGAAAATCAGTGGGCTAGCGCAGCACAAAACGTCGGACATCATCGGTGCGTTTTATCGCATGAGCGACCTGCCACAACTGCGTGAATTAGCAACGTCGATGTGGCATATCGACCTCGATCGCTGGATCACAATTGATCGTGCCATGACGAAAGCGGGAAACGTCAATGCGCATCTGTTTTCGGTCATTGACAAGCTGCTGGTAGATCTCCTCACGCCCAGCAAACCTGCGCAACAAATGCCATCGAGAAGAACTATCGCCAACCGCATTGACCGCGAAATTGAAGCCGAAGACGCTTCCGTCCGCGAGCACAAGAGAAAATCGTGGTCCCGGAAAAATTATGAGGTCAATGACATTCCACCTACCGCTCGCAATGACGACGACAGCCACGAATTTCGTTTTGATACCGACGCGGCAACCGCCGTGAATATCGATGCGCACATTCACGAGCACGCGAAACAGGCCGGCATCTCGCTCCGAGACGCCGCCGTGGAATTGCTGCTGGGCAAGGCTAGCACCACGGTGATGCTGAATTGCTACCGGGCAAACGATATCGACAATGCACCATTATTCGTCTCGACCGGCACCGGTGCTGGCTTGACGACGCTTTTCGGCGCAGCGGCTGACAAACTCACAGCGCAGGCACGCAAGCACCATGACATGGACGATGCCTTGCGCAGCGAAGTCGCAGGATATGCCACTACCCCGACGATGCGTTCCGCTGTCACCGGCCGGGATGGGCACTGCCGCTACCCAGGCTGCACCAAACCGGCGACCACCTGCCAGATGGACCACGTCGTCGAATACGACAAGGGCGGGGCTACCTCGCCAACCAATCTCATCGCGCTGTGCCAGCACCATCACAACATCAAAACTGACAAACGTG
>NZ_JAPJNQ010000015.1:0-24327 GCF_030826625.1 Corynebacterium sp.
GTCCACGGTGGTCTTAGCGATCGTCGCGCTCGCGGCAGTGTTTGCCCCGCTGAGTGCTCCGCACGATCCACTTGCTACCGGCACACCAATCCAGCCGCCCTCCAGCGAGCACCCGTTTGGCACCGATTCCGTGGGCCGCGATATTCTATCGCGCGTTATCTATGGCGCGCGGTCGTCTCTGCTGATTGGTTTGTTTGCTACGGGCTTGGCGCTGTTGGCAGCAGCCGTGCTGGGATCGATTGCAGCTACCTCTAACAAAATGGTTTCTGAGGTGCTCATGCGGATTTTGGACATCATCATGTCCTTCCCCGCGATCGCCTTGGCTGCCGTATTCGTCGCCGTATGGGGCAATAATGTCGCCATCTTGATCATCGCGATCGGCTTCGTCTACACCCCGCAGCTTTCTCGCATTATTCGCGCGAATGTTTTGGGACAATTCGGAGAAGACTACGTTTCGGCTTCCAGGGTGATGGGTGCATCGACGCCACACATTCTGCTCAAACAGGTTGCTCGTAACTGCATCGCGCCAGTGCTGGTTTTCGCCACGGTGCTGGTTGCCGATGCGATCGTGCTCGAGGCGTCCTTGTCGTTCATCAACGCTGGTGTGGCACCGCCGAACCCGTCGTGGGGCAATATCTTGTCCGACGGTCAAGGCATCTTGCTCACCGGTGCCTGGTGGCCAACATTCTTCGCCGGTTTGATGCTGCTGATCACCGTGTTGTGCCTGAACATCATGTCTGAGGGCATGACCGACGCCTTGGCTTCGCCACCAGCGCGCAAGCCGATTGCTGATGACGCGAAAGCAGCCGAGCAAGCAGAAAAAGCTGCTGCTGTAAAAACCCTGGGGGCGACCTCCCGTGAAGAATCCCAAGCAGCGTTGGAACAGTCGTTGGCTGCGCTGCGGGGCTCGGCCATGGTTACGCACAAGCGGGAATCTGGGCATGCGAGTGCGGATGTAGCCGAGAAGAAAACTCCTCTCCTGGAGGTGAATGATCTGCGCATTAGCTTCCCGGATGCTCACGGTTCTGTGGACATTATCGATGGGGTGAATTTTTCCGTCGCGCCCGGTGAGACGCTTGGACTAGTGGGAGAATCCGGCTGCGGAAAATCCATTTCTGCCATGTCGATCATGGGCTTGCTACCAGCGTCAGCCGTGAAATCTGGCGAGGTGCGCTACGACGGAAACAACGTGCTGGAGCTGAACGACAAAGAGCACAACAAGTTGCGTGGCCATGAAATCGCGATGATCTACCAGGACGCATTGTCCTCGCTGAACCCGTCGATGCTGATTAAAGCGCAGATGGCGCAGCTGATTAAACGCGGCGGAAAGCGTGGTGCCCGGGAATTGCTGGAGCTCGTGGGCTTGGATCCGGATCGCACCTTGAAGTCCTACCCGCACGAGCTTTCTGGTGGTCAGCGCCAGCGCGTGCTCATCGCCATGGCGTTGACGCGCAACCCGCGGTTGCTGATCGCCGATGAGCCGACGACTGCGCTGGATGTGACAGTACAGAAGCAAGTCGTCGAATTGCTTAATGATCTACAAAAGAAGCTGGGCTTTGCGATGATTTTCGTCTCCCATGACCTTGCTTTGGTCGCGCGCATGGCGGATAAAATCACCGTGATGTATGCCGGACAGGTGGTTGAGCAGGGCGCGACGTCTGAGATCTTGGGTAACCCGACGCATGAATATACCCGCGGGTTGCTCGGTGCCGTGCTGTCTGTCGAAGCCAATGCACAGCGGCTTTATCAGATCCCAGGCACAGTGCCGTCGCCGACGGAGTTCGTCAATGGTGATCGGTTTGCCCCGCGCTCGTCGAATCCAGAATTGGGCTTGGAGGAAAAACCGACGCTGCGTGTAATCGGTGATGCACAGAGCTCGACTCATTACTATGCGAGCACCGACGAGCTGGAAGCTGCGCGTAGTGGCGCAGGCTCGCAATCTCGTTCCGTGTCGGGTAGCTCGAAGCAGGAAGGCTAGTGGCTATGAGTCAGTTGGAGAAAAAGCAAAATGACCCGGTCCAGCCAGACAAGACCTCTGGTCTCGGTGAACCAGTGCTTGAGCTGCGTGATACCAGCGTGGTCTTTAAAACCCGGACCGGTAGTTTGTTCAGCCCGAATAAAGTACAGGCCAATAAGCACATTAATTTCCAGATCTACCGCAACGACATCGTCGGCATCGTCGGTGAATCCGGCTGCGGTAAATCCACGTTGGCGAAAGTCATGGTGGGGTTGCAAAAGCCGACTTCCGGCGAGGTGCTGTTTAAAGGCGAACAACTTGGTTGGGGTAGGTCTGCGCGGATGAAAATGGGCAGGTCAGTATCGGTGGTGTTCCAAGATCCAGCGACCTCGTTGAACCCGCGCATGAGTGTGCAACAACAGCTACTTGATCCATTGAATGTGCATGGGGTGGGGTCACACAGTGATCGGCTCAACCGCGTACGGGAGCTGCTCTCGCTGGTCGGTTTGCCGCAATCGGCGTTGAATGTGTTGCCGCGGCAGATTTCCGGTGGCCAGCGCCAGCGCGTCGCGATTGCCCGTGCACTGGTATTGGAACCGGATGTCATCATCGCGGATGAGCCGACGTCCGCGCTTGATGTGTCTGTGCGTGCGCAGGTGTTGAACTTGTTATTGGATCTGAAGCGCGAAATGGGCTTAGGCCTGGTGTTTATTTCGCACGATATTAATACCGTGCGCTATGTATCCGACCGCATTTGCGTGATGCTCGGCGGGGAAATCGTGGAAGAAAACGCCACTGAGGAAATTTTCACCAACCCGCAGCACAGCTATACGCGTGAGCTGCTGGGCTCGGTTCCGTCGTTGCTGGGAGAATAGCGCGGAAAATCCCAGCAGATTCTGCGGTTTTTATGTGAAAAATGAGTGATAGTTAACAATGTTTGGGATTATAAAAGAAAACTATTAATCTCTTAGTTATGAGATTAAAGAAGGTTGCGTTCGTCCTGAGCGCCATTGCTGTTGCTGTCACCGGCGCGGTAGCGCCGCAAGCCAATGCCGTTCGGGGAGGCCATGACGTCTCTCCCGATGACAAAAAGGCACAGAATATCGTCATTGTCGGCGGCTGCACGGGTACGGTCATCAGCCCACACTGGGTCCTCGCCGCAAAACACTGCTTCCGAGAAGGTAACCACCCGATGCCGATCACTGCTGGCATCGACAAAAAGGGCGGCCGCAAAGGCTCGCAGGAAACATTCTATGCCCCAAGCGGCGACATTTCGCTTGTGCGGATGTCCATGTATTCTGCCTTCGATTTCGACAGCTACCCACAATTGGCTTCCGAATCGCCTCAGGATGGACAGACCGGAACCTTCTACGGTTGGGATAATCGAGCACACAATTACTTGCAGCAATCGACCGCAGAGGTACAAGGTAGTTACCAGGACGGCAGTTATAGCAACGGCAAGATGTTTGTTGTGCACCACCAAGATGGTGCTTATTCCAAACCAGGTGATTCCGGCGGGCCGCTTTTTATTGACGGAAAGCTAGCGGGTGTGGCCTCGGCAATCTCTGGCAACGGTGTGCCACTGAACCTCGCTGATATTGCGGCGCAAAAAGACTGGATCGCGGAAAAATTGGCTACTACAGGCGACACCGCGAATTTCTAACACGGTTCTCCCGCCTGTTGCCTGACGTTTTTTCGCCTATTTCGCCTATTTATCGTCGTCCGTTTCGACGGTGACGTTGCCGGTTAGTTTCCAGCCGTCGCCTTCTTCGTATTCGAATTCTGGGGCGTCTAGTTCGTTGCCGTCTTTGTCGTAGCCTGGAGCAGGTTTGTTTTCGGCCTTTTCCAATTTTTCGGGGGTATCCGTCTTTTCCCAACGACGGGTGCGCACGCGCTTTTCGGCGGCGAAGTCATCGCCCATGCCTTTCAGCAACGAGACCATGATGAATCCTTGCATGATGAAAAACGGCAATGCGACGATGGTGACGACTTCTTGGATCGCCTGAATGCCTGATTCGTTGATGAACAGCAGGGCAGCGGTGACCACACCAACAGCAATTGCCCAGGCAACGCGGTAGTAGGTCGGTGATTTGGCTTCTTCACCAGTAGCAAAGGTATCCATCACCAGCGCGGCGGAGTCGATCGAGGTGATGAAGAAGATCGTGATCACGGCCAGTGCGAGCGTGCCCGATACTGCATAGAGCGGGTATTGCTCCAACAAGGCGAACAGCGCGACGGGCGTATTGCCTTCTTCGACCACCGGACCAGTCAGTACACCGGGATCATCGAGTTCCATTTCGATGGCGGCGCGTCCAAACACAGAGAACCACACGATGACGAAAATCGTCGGCAAGGCCAACACACCGCCGATGAACTCGCGCACGGTACGTCCTTTAGAAATCCGGGCGATGAACATGCCGACGAACGGCGACCAGCAAATCGTCCACGCCCAATAAAAGGCCGTCCACGAGTTCAGCCAGCCTGGATTTTCGTTATAAGAATCGACCCAGAACATCAGCTCTGGCAGGCTGCTGGCATACAAACCGAATGCCTCGGTGGTGTGGTTGATTACTTTCAGCGTTGGCCCCATTGCTAAGACGAAAAGCAGCAGCAGTGTGGCGCCCACGATGTTGAGATTGGAGAGGATCTTCACGCCTTTATCCAGGCCGGTTGCCACAGAAATAGAGGCGATAACCGTGATGGCGACGATGATCAGCAGTTCTACCCAGCCAACCAACGGCACGTCCCACATGATGTTCAGGCCAGCGTTGATCTGCAAAACTCCCAAGCCTACCGATACCGCCAGGCCGAAGATCGTGCCGATGATTGACATCGCGTCGATGAGCTTGCCCGGCCACTTATATACCATTCCACCCAAAAACGGCGAGAACACCGAAGAAATGCGCGCTGGCATCTTTCGCTTATAAATGAAATAGCCCATGGCTAAGCCCGGCAGCACGAAAATTACCCACATGTGCGCGGCGAAGTGATAGTAGGTGTATTCGAAGGCTTGCACGATGGCCTGCTGGCTCATTGGCTCCAGCTCACCGCGCGGCGGGTTGTAGGCGTGGTGAATGGGCTCGGCAGCACCCCAGAACAGCAATGTCGCGCCCAAACCGGCGGCGAAGAGCATGGCGAACCATACAGGTAGGGAAAATTCAGGTTCATCGTCGTCATCGCCGAGGCGCAGGTTGCCAAATTTGGAGACGAAAATCCCGATGAGGAACACGAAGATCACCGAAAAACCGCCGATGTAGAGCCAGGCGAAGTTTTTCAGCAAGCTGTCGGAGACATCGCTGTAAAGGTCGCGGGCACGCGCACCGAAGGCGATGGTTCCGGCAACAAAAACCACCACGAAAATGGTGGCGGTGAAAAAGACGAAGGGGTCGGTCTGTAGCGTGAATCCACGCCGTTTATTTGACGCTTTTTGTGAGGCGGTCATGATTTTCCTGCCAGCTAGGTTGCAAGTTTCCAGCTGAGAATACCCGGTTCACGCTAGCTGTGGCGAAAAAACACCGAGGGTTGCCTAAAAAGGTGGCTGCTCATCCAAGCCGAGTACTGCGAATAGTTTCGAAGCGGGCCAGATCTCGATGCCTTGGCCTTTTTCGTTGAGTTCCTCCGCGCGCTTTTCTTTGGACGTTTTCTTCGCCCATTCGCCAACCACTAGCACCGTGGTTTTCTTAGTGACGTTTTTGCCTATGTTTGCACCACGTTCTGCGATATCAGACCACAGCCGTCCTTTGTCATAAGGCTCAAATTCGCCGGTGAGCGTGACGTGCTCGCCGAATAACGGGTGCGAGGAATCCGCATCGGCGTTGGCTTCGGGCACAGTATCTGGAGTCGCCACAGCTTGCCAAAGCGTAGGTTGTGAGGAGTTGTTGGGTTTGCCGGAGTTTCCAGATTTCTTGGTTGCCGCGCGTGATTTCTTGCTTGACGACGCTGTTTGCTTCGCTGCGTTCGTTGCATTCATTGCGTTCGCTGTGTTCGCTGCGGCCGTGCTCTCGTCACTGCCTGCCTGTTCTGTGCCGCCACCCGGTTTGTGGCTCAGATCCGTGCGCAAGACCGGTTGATGAATTCCGTCGTGCAGCTGGCCCAGCGCGAAATTCGTGGCACTGAATAATTCAGCGACACTGCCGCGGTGGTGCTCGCGCAAGGCCAGCGCGACCAGCACTTCACCGGTGGTGCGGGCGGGATCTGTCGTGTCTTCGATCGCGAGTGCGCGTGCTACCGATTCGAGTTCGTGATCTTCGACGTCGATGACCGCCCGTGCACTCGCATCACGCGCCAACGCGAGTGTGCAACCGTAGCTCAACGCGAGCCCTTTCACATCAGCTGCAAGCTCTGCAGCCGTGAGAGCGCGCTGTAACACAGCAAGGTAATAAAAACCGTTGTGTGCGATTATCGGGGTGGTGCCGTCGGCAAGCTCTCGGTTCTCCTTTACATAGTGCGCAAATTCGGCAGGGGTGAAGCTGTATTGCTCAGCGGCCTGTCCGTCACGGTAAGAAATGGCGTCGATGCGAGGAGCCTCCTCGGTAGTTGCCACGTGGATGGCCAAGAAGCTCAAGCCGGCGACAGCGCCATCGGCCGGGGCATGGCCTTTCTGTGCATCGCGCACATCTGAGATGAAGGCTTGCAAGGCTTTGGTGCCGGCTTCGCCAGGGGGGAATTCGATTTTGTTCCCGGTGCCACCGAGCTCGACGAAACCGCAGTTCAACGCGGTTGGCTCAGTGGCGGAGATGTCGGTGATATCAGCAATCGAGATGCTGGCGACGGCGCGAGAGCGCGAACCACGAAACAACGCAGCGGATAATTCGCTGCGCATCACGGTGATTTCCTCGTTCGATACAGTCAGCGTGGCGTTGTGGGCTTGGGTCACGACAAAGATCCTTCCTGATTATCTAACCGAGTTTTCAGGCCAGCTAGTAAAACAGTGATGCCACGTTCGACATCATCAACGACCGGCCGGGGCTGTGGTTCCGTGGTTTTGGCTGCATTGCGGGGTTGGCCCGGTTGGGTAGCTTCCAGGAGTTGCTGGGCTGATTGTTCCATTATGCTTGCGCCGAAAATCAGATGCAGCGCGGAGGTGGTGGTCGCGGAAATATCCGCAGCTACCTCGGTAGTGGCGCCGTCGCTGAGCACGCGGCCTTCTGCGAGTAGCTGCTGGTTAATGGTCAATGCCAGGTACTCGCGCAATTGTGACCACAATAAGGAATGCGGTTGCGAAGATGCCGCATGCACAAGCTCGGCTCCGTCGCGGTGGGCTAACAGCGTGGATTGCAGCTTCGCGCAGAATTCTTGTGGGGAAGGCAGGTGCGGTTGGGAAACCTGACTAGCGTGCGGGTATGCGTCAGCTGCTCGTGCCGCCGCCGAAGGTGTGGCGTCGGATTCCCGGTGGTCATCGCCGTCGACCAGCTCAAAAACGGGGAGAAGAATTTTGGCGGCGACGGCTGTAATTAATTCTTGTTTGTTTGCGATATGCCAATATAGAGCCCCTGCGGCCACGCCCAAGGAGCTTGCTACCCGCCGCATTGTCATATCCGCCAGCCCATAGGCATCAAGAAGCTCTAGGGCATGGTTGATGATGGTCTCGCGGTATAGCTGCACAACTGCATAGTTTACGGAAGATGATCCCTTCTTGCGCTCACAGCTTTTTTTGAGGAAGTTTTCATGTTTGCCGTAAACTCCGACTGTTAGCATTGCATAACGCTACGCCAGAAGACCGAAGTAGAAGACCGAAGTCGTTACTGCGGTTTTTGTGTACCGGCGTGTTAGCCCCGAATATTCAAGGAGTATCCATGTCTTTGTCCCTGACGCCCAAGAAAGCCATTGTGGCTATTGCCGCGCTGGCCCCACTGTTTGTGGCTGGGTGCTCGTCGGCTGACGAGGAAACGGCTGCGAAAAACACTTCGACTGTCACCAGCACATCTGCAACCTCTTCGGCCTCCCCGACCGATGATCCAGAAAAGAAAGACGAGCACGACAAAGACGAAGATAAAGACAAAGACGGCAAGCCGGACGAGCATAAACCTCAGGATCAAGCCGCTGCCGGTAACCCGAATGGTGCTGGCGCGCAGGGCGGGCACAGTGGCCAGCCGGTCAACCCTTTCGGTAATGACGCCAACGCCCAGCGTTTGAATGTCGCACCTGTCGAAGGCGGCCAGCCTGCCGACGACCAAACCGCTAACGAACTGCGCCAGCTGCTGGAAGGCCAGTATCAGCAGAACAATGCGGTTGATTTCTTCACCTACATGCCAAAAAACACCTGTTCGGCAGTTCTCAACGAGATTGAGGGTGGCGCACAGGCGTTTAACGTAGACAATTTTGATCCGCAGACCCGGCAAATGATGGATCAGCTGTTCCAGGTTGCGCCGAACGAGTCTGGCATCGAAGCGATCAATGATGTACAGCGCAACGGCGATCGCGCTTCGGCGACGGTGCGGGTACGTACTCCACAAGGCATTGATGAAGCCGTTCAGCGCTTCCAGCACGAAGGTGGCCAGTGGAAGTTCTGTAAGTAATTTATGGAGCGCAGAATTCCACGGTGGCTCGGTGATCGTGCTGGCTTGATCGGGCTGGCACTGATTGTCTATTCGATTAGTGGCGCAATTTGGGGGTTGTTGCGACCGCAATTTTCGGCGGAAGTCGTGAATACCGAGCGGGTGATCCCGGACTATTCTGATTCCAGCCACTTCGTTGCTTTTGCGTCCTTTGTGATCGCCACCGTCGCGTTGTCCGTGGCGTTGGCGGTTTTCGCCTATCTCACGCAAGGCTCCCGGAAATTCGTGGACTTGCTGTGGCTAGGCGTGGTGGCGCTGGCCGCGGCGGTGTCGTTTTTGGCAGTGGGGGATGTTGTGGGCATGAGCGTTCATGGCATCGGCAGTGCGGAACAATTAGCTCCAGGCACCACGATTCGCACGGTTGCGCCTGCAAAACCGGGTATTTCCGGTTACTTGGTCGCTCCATTCGTGGCTATGCTGGTGTATTGGTCGTTGCAGGTGTTAACCCCTGCATCCGAGCAACCGGGTCAGGCTGAACAACCGGAGCAGACTGATCAGGCGGGAAAGCCAAACCCGCGACAGCCAGAACTAGCTTAACCAGCATGAAGGAGCCAGCACGGTGTTAAGCACGATCGATCTACGAGGCCAAGTGCCCACCACCAGTCAATTACGTCGCAGTTTGCCGCGTGGCGGTACGGATATTGCCTCCGTTTTGCCGACGGTTGCCCCGATCATCGATGCGGTAAAAACCGGTGGTGCAGAGGCAGCTTTAGACTTCGGTGAACGTTTTGACCGGGTGCGCCCCGGCTCGGTTCGGGTTCCCGGCGAGATTATTGATCGTGCCGTGGGAGGCCTAGACCCGGAGGTGCGCGCGGCAATCACCGAAGCGATCGAGCGCACCCGCAAGGTGCACCGCGAACAAAAGCCTTCCAGCCACACCACTGAGCTTGCCGACGGCGCACGGGTCACCGAAGTGTTTCATCCTGTTGAGCGCGTCGGCCTGTATGTGCCGGGCGGGCAAGCGGTGTATCCGTCGTCAGTGATCATGAATGCGGTGCCTGCCCAGGAAGCCGGCGCGCAGTCGTTGGTGGTAGCGAGCCCGCCGCAAGCAGATTGTGGCGGCTGGCCACACCCGACGATCCTTGCGGTGTGCCAGTTGCTCGGGGTTGATGAGGTTTGGGCCGTGGGTGGCGCCCAAGCCGTTGCCCTGCTGGCTTATGGTGATGAGGAGTTGGGTGAACCCGTCGACATGATCACTGGGCCAGGCAATATTTATGTTGCTGCTGCCAAGCGTTTGGTGCAGGGCGTGGTTGGTATTGATTCGGAAGCTGGGCCTACTGAAATCGCTATTATCGCTGATAACACCGCGAATCCAACCTGGGTCGCCTACGATCTCATTTCGCAGGCCGAACACGACGAAATGGCTGCCAGCGTTCTGATTACCACCGATGAAGACTTTGCCGCGCAGGTAAACCAGGAAATTGAACAGCGCTATGGTGTGACTGCTAACCATGCCCGCGTTGAGCAAGCGCTTCGTGGCCAACAATCAGGAATCGTGCTTGTCGACGATATCGAGCAAGCCATCCGGGTCGCCGACGCGTATGCTGCAGAGCACTTAGAAGTACACACAGAGAATGCGCGCGAAGTTGCCGAGAGGATCCGGCATGCGGGTGCGATTTTCGTCGGCGAGTATTCTCCGGTTCCGCTTGGAGACTATGTCGCGGGCTCAAATCACGTGCTACCGACGGGTGGAACTGCGCGTTTTTCTGCTGGCTTGTCGACGCATACTTTCCTGCGCCCGGTGAATCTGATTGATTACAACCAGGAGGGTTTGCGTGCCGTCGCCGAGCACGTCATCGCGTTTTCTGCAGCCGAGCAACTACCGGCACACGGCGAGGCGATCAGAGCACGGTTTGCCAGCCAGGATGACGTGAACGGGCCCGCCGCTAATGCAGGTGGAGAGGAACGCTAACTCATGGTCGATATTTCCCAGCTGCCATTGCGCGAAGAATTGCGTGGCCAGCGCGCCTATGGTGCACCACAGCTTGAGGTTCCAGTTGCGCTGAACACCAATGAAAACCCGTACCCGCCGTCGCCGGCGTTGGTTCAATCGCTTGTCGACGAGATCACGCAATGTGCTGCGCAACTCAACCGCTACCCGGATCGCGATGCAGTTCGACTGCGTGCTGATCTTGCTGATTACATCACCCAACGCACGGGCGTAGCAGTCACTGCGGACAATGTCTGGGCAGCGAATGGTTCTAATGAGATCCTGCAGCAGTTATTGCAGGCATTCGGCGGCCCAGGCCGCAGCGTGCTGGGCTTTCAGCCGTCGTATTCCATGCACCCAATTTTGGCGGCGGGCACGCACACGGAATTTATCAACGTGCCGCGGCGGGCGGATTTCACCGTGGATATTGACGCTGCGCTGGCAGCGATTGCGCAACACCAGCCGTCGGTGGTGTTTATTACCACTCCGAATAACCCCACTGGTACGCCGACCAGCCTGGATGAGATCGAGCGATTGTGCCAAGCCACCGATGGCATCGTGATCGTCGACGAAGCGTACGCAGAATTCTCTGAGAGTCCATCGGCTACCACCTTGGTGGCACGCTACCCTGACACGTTGGTGGTCTCGCGCACGATGTCCAAGGCTTTTGATTTCGCTGGCGTGCGTCTGGGGTATTTCGTTGCCGACCCAGCTTTCGTCGAAGCCGTACAGTTGGTGCGCTTGCCATACCACTTGTCGAGCCTGACGCAGGCTGCTGCACGCGCGGCGCTGCGCCATGCCAAGGACACGCTGGCAGACGTCGACAAGCTCATTGCCGGACGCCATCTCGTGGCCGCAGGGTTGGAAGAGCTCGGCTATCGGGTGCTGCCGAGCGAATCGAATTTTGTGTTCTTTGGCGATTTCGCAGACCAGCACGAAGTGTGGCAGCAGTTTTTGGATCGTGGCGTATTAATTCGTGATGTGGGTGTCACGGGGTTTTTACGGGCGACGATTGGAACACCAGAAGAAAACGACGCGTTTTTGCAGGCTGCACGGGAGGTGCAACGATGACGATGACTCAGCGGGTTGGTTCGCATGCGCGAACGACGAGTGAATCGGATATTTCTGTCGAGATCAACCTGGATGGGCCTGCGCACGCGGACATCACGACGGGGTTGCCGTTTTTCGATCACATGCTCACAGCTTTCGCCGTACACGGTGGGTTTGGCCTACGGGTCGCTGCGCGCGGTGACATTGAAGTTGATGCGCACCACACGGTGGAAGATACTGCCATCGTTCTCGGTGAGGCATTCGCGAAGGCACTGGGTGATAAAGCAGGAATTACCCGCTTCGGTCAGCAACAATTGCCGATGGATGAAGCATTGGTCGAAGCCGTGGTGGATATTTCCGGTCGCCCATATTGCGTGTTTACTGGCGAGCCTGAGCATCTCGTGCACCAAATCATTGGTGGGCACTATGCCACGGTGATGAATGAGCATTTCTTTGATACTTTTGCGAAACACGCGGGGCTAACCCTGCATGTGCGCTGCCATTATGGTCGCGACCCGCACCACATTACCGAGGCGGAGTTTAAAGCGGTTGCCCGCGCACTGCGCACCGCGGTGTTGATTGATCCGAAGCAGGCAGGACATATTCCATCCACTAAAGGTGCTCTGTAATGGCAAATGTAGCAGTGCTGATAGTTTTCCTGTTCGCTGGATTGCTCGTCGGCGGTGCAGTGAGTGCCTACCGCGCGGGTGCGAAAGCGTGGACGATCATCGCGGCGGTGGCAGCCGTGTTGGTGGCAGTGTTAGCCGTGTGGATGATGACCGCGCAGATGCCGTAGCCGCGGAGGCTAATTCACCCGCGAGAGATACCCGCTTGGTTCACCCTCATGGGATGGTGAACTTTGCCTTCATGTAGTTTTAATGAACGCACGCTCGCGCGATCACGATACGATCTGCGGTCGCGGGCACGGCAGTGCGGTAGAGGTAAACGAGATGTAGGTGAGTTCACAGCGAGGAGCGGTAGACCGGATGAGTCAGCAACACGGCGGTGAGAAAAACAACCAATCGGAGGCCAACGCAGGCGCGGGGCAGGCGGCACAGGACCTGTCGGCACCCGAAAAGCAGCCATCCACGGCACAGTCGATGCCTACATCGATCTGGAAGGTTCCAGGGTTCACCTCCACAATGGTGGCTATCGCCTGTGCCTATGGCGCTTTTTCCCTGCTGCTGCCTCTGCTGCCGCTGGCTGTCTTAGATGCCGGTGGCTCGGCGACGCTCGCCGGTGGTGCTACTGGTGCGTTCATGGCAGCGACGGTAGCGATTCAGATTTTCACCCCAAAACTGATTCGAAAATATGGCTATAACCCAGTGATGATGGTTTCGGCCTTCATGCTGGGCGTTCCAGCACTCGGCCACCTGCTGGGCATGGACGCCTGGATCGTGCTGCTATTTTCGGCTCTGCGCGGTGTCGGCTTCGGTGCGCTCACTGTCGCCCAAGCCGCATTGATCGCCGAATTCGTGCCAATTCGTTTGCTCGGCAAAGCCACCGGAATCTTGGGTGTTTTTGTCGGTAGTGCGCAGATGGTATTTATGCCGCTGGGATTGATGATGGGCAACGCCTGGGGTTACCACACGGTCTACATCTTGGCTGCGGTTACCGCGCTGATTGCGGTGGCGATGATTATTCGCCTCCCGAAGCTTTTTCCCGCTAGCGTCGACGACGAAAACAGTGGGGTAGTGCATGTTTCCATGTGGAAGCTGGTACTGGTTCCGGCGCTGGCTATGACGAGTATCTCCATGAGCTACGGCGTGGTTTCATCCTTCCTGCCCGCCTCGGTACGCGAAGCCGACCCAGAAATGGGAGCGGTGCTCGCTGGTTTCATGCTCTCCCTGATCGGCGCCATGACGTTTATCTTCCGCTTGGTTTCCGGACTGGTGGCTGATCGCGTCGGCAAGCCAGGTGTGCTCATGATTCCGATGCAATTCCTCGGCTTGTTCAGCATGCTGCTCATGGCGGTGGCGACGATTAATGGTTGGTCAATCTGGTGGCTAGTGCTCGCTGCGCTGTTGTTTGGTGCAGCATTCGGTGGAATACAAAACGAGGCGCTGCTGTCGATGTTTGACAGGCTGCCGCGCAATAAATTTTCCGAGGCCTCCGCGGTGTGGAACATCTTTTATGATGCCGGCACCGGTCTTGGCTCGTTAGCGTTGGGTGCGCTGGTTGCTGGCTATGGCTACGGTGGCACCTACTTGGCTGCCGCCGGAATTGTTTTGTTGATTATCTTCTTAACCAGCTTGGATGCTTATATCGGCAAGCACCGCACCACCGAGTACCACCACATTCGTCACCGCCTGCGGCAGGTTCCGGGCGCACGTACTGCCGGGCGCGCGTGGCGCGTTGGCCGTCGAAGTGCTTCCCGCCTGCGTTTCGGCAAACGGTCATAGCCTAGACTGTCAGCTATGAGCCCGACTGTTGCCCTGCTTGACTATGGCTCCGGAAATATCCGCAGCGCCTATCGCGCCCTTGAACACGTGGGTGCGAAAGTAGAAATCACTCATGATCCGCATGCCTGCTTGAATGCTGACGGCTTGCTTGTACCCGGTGTGGGAGCATTCGCTGCCTGCATGCGGGGGTTGCGCGCGGTGCACGGTCCGCGGATCATCGGCCAGCGTTTGGCTGGTGAACGCCCGGTGCTGGGCATCTGCGTCGGCATGCAAGTCATGTTTGAGCACGGGCGTGAGCATGATGAAGCCGCCGAAGGCTGCGGCGAGTGGCCCGGAAGCGTGGAGCGATTGCAAGCGAAAATCTTGCCACACATGGGGTGGAACACCGTCGAGCAGCCTGATTCACCGATGTTCGCAGAGCTTGCCGACGACGAGCGCTTTTATTTCGTGCACTCCTATGGCGTACGCAATTGGGAGCTCGACAGCACTGATTTCGCTGCGCCGCCAAAGATTGCGTGGTCGGAACACGAAGGTGATCGCTTCGTTGCTGCCGTGGACAACGGGGCGCTGTGGGCGACGCAGTTTCACCCAGAAAAATCTGGTGCTGCTGGTTCACAACTGCTGCGCAACTGGATTAACACGCTTTAGAAAGGCTGCCGATGAATTTTACGTTGCTCCCTGCCGTTGACGTCGTTGAAGGGCGCGCTGTGCGCCTGGATCAAGGCGCTGCCGGCACAGAAAAATCTTATGGTGACCCGTTTGAGGCTGCCCAGCGTTGGCAACAGGCGGGAGCAGAGTGGATTCACTGCGTTGATCTCGATGCTGCTTTCGGGCGCGGTTCGAACCACGAATTGCTTGCCGAAATCGTCGGTAAGCTCGACGTCAATATTGAGTTGACTGGCGGGATTCGTGATGATGCTTCTCTGCAGCGTGCACTGGCAACCGGGGCGCGTCGGCTGAATATCGGTACCGCGGCTTTAGAAAAACCGGAATGGATTGAGCAAGTTCTTGCAAAGCATGCCGACGTCGTCGCCATTGATCTTGCCGTATTACGCGATGACGCGGGTGAATGGCGCACCCGCGGGCGCGGCTGGGAAAGCGATGGAGGTGATCTCTGGGAAGTGCTCGAGCGCCTGGATTCTGCTGGGTGCCAGCGCTTCGTGGTCACGGATGTTTCCAAGGACGGGACGTTGAGCGGTCCAAACGTCGAGTTGTTGCGTGAGGTTAGTGCGGCGACGGATGCCAAAATTACTGCGTCGGGAGGCATCTCGAGTCTGGATGATATTGCCGCACTCGCGCAGTATGCCGAGGAAGGTATTGACTCGGCGATCATTGGTAAAGCTTTGTACGAGAACCGTTTTGAACTGCAGGCAGCGCTAGAATTGGTCGAAACACTAGTAAGCAAGGCCACACGCGACTAGGATCGAGTTTTACCATGGACGCATCCGAGACCACTGCAACGAAGGCCGAACAACACCTGGCACAGCTCGAAGAGCTACTTGGTGAAGCCGAAAAAATGTTTCGTGCCGGTTTTGGTACTGCGTCCGCCCGCCGTAAATCTGGCGGTTCTCCGGTGACCACAGTGGATTTCGCCATCGAAGAGTATTTGCGCGAAACCCTGCACGGCATCGGTGGTGCCACAGTCTGTGGTGAAGAACATGGCGGTGAAATCGGCGAAGAGCCAGCTTGGGTGATTGATCCGATTGATGGCACCGCAAATTTCGCTGCCGGTAACCCCATGTGCGCTATCAACATCGCGCTGGTGAAGAATTTCCGTCCCGTCGTCGCCATGATCGCGCTGCCGATGTTGCACAAGCGCATCAGCGCCGTCGCGGGTGGTGGAGTGCTGCGCAACGGCGAGCATTTTCTCCGCCACCGGCCGCATGGGCATATTGGGGCGTCGAATGTCGGCTCGGCTGCTGTGGATCAAGTCTCTGCGCACCGGCGTGCACAGATGCTGGAAGATATCGTCTCGCAGGGCTTATCAACACGGATTACCGGTTCGGTAGGGCTGGATCTTGCCTTCGCTGCGGAAGGTGTTTTTGACGGCATCATGAATTTCTCTCCTTACCCGTGGGATAATGCTGCCGGTGCATTGCTCAATACTGAGGCGGGGCTGGTGGTCACGGATTTGGAAGGTCGGCCGTGGACAACTCGCTCGAATGGCATCATCGCTGGAAGCGCGGATATTCATCACCGCCTGCACCGGCTGGTGCGGGAAAATTAGCTAACAACCAGAAAGGGCAGGCGCAGTGAGTCTGGCAACGAGGGTTATTCCCTGTTTGGACGTCAACGACGGCCGCGTGGTCAAAGGCGTGAACTTTGCAGGATTGCGCGATGCCGGCGATCCCGTCGAACTCGCACGGCGTTACGAAGCTGAAGGCGCTGATGAGCTGACTTTCTTAGACGTATCCGCCTCAAAACAAGGTCGCGGCACCATGCTCGATGTTGTGCGCTCGACGGCAGAACAGGTGTTCATTCCCTTAACCGTCGGCGGGGGAGTACGCAGTGCCGACGACGTCGATGAGTTGCTGCGCGCCGGGGCGGATAAAGTATCGATCAATACCGCAGCGATCGCCCGCCCGGAATTATTGCGCGAGCTTTCGCGTCGGTTTGGATCGCAGTGCATCGTGCTCTCTGTCGATGCACGCAGGGCGCCGGGGATGCCATCAGGGTTTGAAGTCACCACTCACGGCGGTTCGAAATCCGCAGGCCTGGATGCCATTGAATGGGTGCGCACCGGGGAAAAACTCGGCGTTGGCGAAGTGCTGTTGAACTCCATGGACGGCGATGGCACTAAAGCCGGTTTTGATCTGGAGTTGATAGCTGCTGTGCGCGAACACACCACAGTGCCGGTGATTGCTTCTGGCGGTGCTGGTGCCGCCGCGCATTTCCCGCCCGCGATCGAAGCAGGAGCCGATGCTGTGCTGGCAGCCTCGATTTTTCATTTTGGTGAGGTTGCAATCGACGAGGTGAAACAAGCGATGCAGGATGCAGGATTGACGGTACGACGATGAGCGATAATCCCGCCGATTACGAGCTGGACCCGGCCGTCGCCAAGCGTTTGAAACTCAACGACGCGGGTCTGGTGCCTGCCGTGGTGCAAGCTGCCGATACTGAGGAAGTCCTGATGCTGGCCTGGATGGATACCCACGCGCTGGCCTATACGCTGGCGACGCGCCGAGGTACGTATTATTCCCGCTCGCGGCAAGAATATTGGATCAAGGGGCTGACTTCCGGCAATACTCAGCAGGTTGAATCCGTCGCTCTGGATTGCGATGGCGATACGGTGCTGTTGCGGGTGCGCCAACGTGGCGGGGCTTGTCATACCGGCGATCGCACGTGTTTCGACGCGGACGTTTTGCTAGCCTAAAACGATGATTTCGCATCGCGTTTCAGCGCTGTTATTAGGCGTGGGTGCCGCCTGTTTGTGGGGCGCGTCCCGGATGGATTGGGTAGTTGCAGATACTGCCGATGATTTGGCCGGGGGACGCTCCATTGCGATTAGCGGCGGTCAGTGGTCAATGGAAATTACCGCGCTAACGTTGGTTATTCTGGCTGGTTGCGTCGCCGGGTTGGCGCTGCGACGGTTGGGGCGACGCGTGGTTGGTGTGTTGTGCGCGCTCGCTGCCGTGGGTGCAAGTTGGTCTGGTTTATCCATGCTGGCCGGAACCCCAGATCCAGAACACGCCCGGAATGTTTTGCGGGCAGCAGCGAATAACGAGACTGCTGTCAATGCTGAAGGCATCAGTGAGTGGGCGAATGTTGTTGCCGTGCACCCGCAGACTGCGGGCCCGGTCGTGAGTTTGCTGGCTTGCGCGGTCGTGCTGTTCGCCGGAGTGTTGCTGGCGATGCGTCCAGGGGAAGACTCCGCCCGGCTGAATAAGTATGAACGCCAAGCGGCCCGTGAAGACAAAATTGAGCGAGAGTTAGAAGAAAGCCCGGATTCTGGGCGCGTGTTGTGGGATGCGATCGATGCCGATATCGATCCGAGCGACGATGAGCGTGACGTGCCCGGCCGTAAAAATTAGGTGCACCTTGGTTTTTTCTGCAGTGATGTGGAATACTCAAAGAAACCGATGAGAGCACAACCCGCGGTCGACGAAGAAAAGGGGTGGGCACGTGGTAACGACGGTCAGCACAGCGAAGGATATCGTGGCCGATATTCTTGCCGATGTTGCTGCCCGCGAATCCCGCCTACCCTTCGTCGACATTAAAGCTCTGTCCCGTGCAGTTCCAGCCGCGCGCCCGGTGATTCCGGTTTTGTCGCAGCCTGGCTGCAGTGTGATCGCTGAGATTAAACGTGCGAAGCCTGCAGCGCGGTATGAACCGGCCCCACGGTATGGCAAAGTACCGGAGGCCTTGATTGATTTCGGCGCCATCGATTCGCTTGCCGACGTCGCCAGCTTGGCACAAGGCTTCGAATCCGCAGGGGTTGCTGCTATTGCTTGCCAGACGGAACGGCTACGTTTCCGTGGCTCCTTGGAGGATATGGCGACCGCCCGCTCGGCAACGTCGGCGCCAATGCTGTGCAGGGATATCATCGTTGATCCCTATCAAGTGCACGAAGCGCGTTTTTTCGGCGCGGATATGGTGCCGCTGCAAGTGGAGTTGCTGGAACAACCACGGCTAGAAGCTTTGGTCGACCGTATTGAAAGTTTGGGGATGACGGCGCTGGCGGAAATCCGCAGTGAGGAACAAGCGCAACGCGCGATGGCTGCGGGGGTGAGCGTGGTGGGCATCAATGCCCGGGAGCTGGATTCGCGGAGTTTGCAGCCGGATCGCTTCGCGGCGATTGTGCCGCACTTGCCGGATTCTGTTATCCGCATTGGTCTCGGGGGAATTATGGGCGTGCGTGAGATCTGGCGCTATGCCGGCTGGGGCGCTGATGCCGTGTTGGTTGGTGAAGCATTGATGGCGGCACCGCAGCCGGCGGATGTGGCTCGTGCGTTGGTGGCAGCTGGGGTGCATCCGGCCTGCCCGATGCGCCGACTCTGATCTATGGCACAATTCTAAGGCGTGACTGCAGAATTTTTGGCGAATATCCCGTCTCCACCTCAGGCTGTTTGGCAGCTGGGCCCAATTCCGCTGCGCGCTTATGCTTTGTGCATTATCGCTGGCATCATTGTCGCGCTGTATTTCACCCAGGCGCGTTACGTGCGTGCCGGCGGCGATGCGAATGTGGTCTGGGATGCCACGATCATCGCTATTCCCGCGGGTGTGATTGGTGGCCGCGCTTATCATGTCATCACGGATCACCATAAGTATTTCTGTGCTGATTGCGACCCGGTAGATGCGCTACGCATCACCAACGGTGGCTTGGGCATTTGGGGGGCGATCGCTCTGGGAACCATTGCCGTCGCGGTGATGTTTAAAATCCGTGGCATGCGCCTTGCACCTTTCGCGGATGCTGCAGCTCCAGCAATCGTGCTCGCGCAGGCTATCGGACGCCTGGGCAACTGGTTTAACCAGGAGCTTTACGGCAGGCCTACTGATGTCCCTTGGGCTTTGGAGATCTATCGACGCGTTGATGAAGATGGCAATTATGCGCCGGTTGCTGGTACTTCGACCGGGGAAGTCTTGACGACGGTTCACCCAACGTTTTTGTATGAGTTGTTGTGGAACGTCGCTATTTGCTTGTTGCTGGTCTGGGCGCACAAGCGTTTCCGGCTTGGCGGTGGCCAAGTCTTCGCGCTGTATGTTGCCGGCTACACCGCTGGCAGGTTCTGGATCGAGCTGATGCGCGATGATGAAGCCACGCTGTTGTTCGATGCCGTACGCGTGAATGCAGTGGTTTCGGTGGTCGCGTTCGCGCTTGCCGTGGCTGCATTTGTGGTTTTGGGTAAGCGCTACCGTCGAGACGTCGACCGAGGCCTGGTTGATGCGCAGCAGCCGGCGGCTGGAGATACAAAGGCTGATACAAAGGCTGACTAGAGCTTAGCCATGCGGGTAAGGTTGGTTTCGTGGACAGACGAACAAAGATTGTATGCACACTGGGACCTGCCGTTGCTAGCCAAGAGGCCATTTCCGGCCTGGTCAGCGATGGCATGAACGTTGCTCGCTTGAACTTTTCGCACGGTGAACACGAAGATCACCAGCGCAACTACGAATGGGTGCGCCAGGCCGCTGCTGAAAGCGGTAAGGCCGTTGGCGTGCTGGCTGATCTGCAAGGACCAAAGATTCGCCTGGGCCGGTTTACTGAGAACGAAACTTACTGGGAAACCGGCGAGACGGTGCGCATCACCGTCGACGATGTTGAAGGCACGCATGATCGGGTGTCGACGACCTATAAAAATCTTGCCGACGACGCCCGCGCCGGCGACCGCCTGTTGATTGATGACGGCAAGGTTGCTGTGGAATGCGTCGAGGTTGACGGCAATGATGTGGTCTGCCGGGTAACCGAAGGCGGGCCAGTGTCGAATAACAAGGGCGTTTCGCTGCCGGGCATGGATATTTCGGTGCCCGCACTGTCGGATAAAGACATCGAAGACTTGCGCTTCGCCTTGCGCCTCGGGGTGGATTTCATCGCTTTGTCGTTCGTGCGCTCGCCGTCGGATGTGGACTTGGTGCACGCGATCATGGATGAAGAAGGCCGCCGTCTGCCGGTGATCGCGAAGCTGGAAAAGCCGGAAGCAGTTGATGCTTTAGAATCCATCATTTTGGCTTTCGACGCCGTGATGGTTGCACGTGGCGATTTGGGCGTGGAAGTTCCGCTCGAGCAGGTGCCGCTGGTACAAAAACGTGCAATCCAGATTGCTCGTGAGAACGCGAAACCGGTGATCGTGGCGACGCAGATGTTGGATTCGATGATCGAGAATTCGCGCCCGACACGTGCGGAGGCTTCAGACGTGGCGAATGCGGTGCTCGATGGTGCCGATGCGGTGATGCTTTCTGGTGAGACTTCGGTGGGCGTGGACCCGCACAACGTTGTACGCACGATGTCGCGCATCGTATCGGAAGCATAAACTATCGGGGAGTTGCCGGATCTGGGCCATATTCCGCGAACCAAGCGCGGTGTGATCGCTTATTCTGCCCGCGATATTGCTGAGCGATTGAACTCGAAGGCACTGGTGGCGTTCACTACCTCGGGCGATACGGCTAAGCGTCTATCGCGTTTGCGTTCGCAGTTGCCGTTGTTGGTGTTCACCCCGCATGAAAGCGTGCGTTCGCAGTTGGCGTTGACCTGGGGTGTAGAGACGTTCTTGTGCCCTGAAGTTGCCTCGACCGATGAGATGCTGCACGTGCTGGACCGTCAGCTGGTGAAGGTCGACGGTTACCACCGCGACGATGTCATCGTGCTGGTGGCTGGCACCCCACCGGGAGTCGAAGGCAACACCAACATGGTGCACGTCCACGCGATTGGCGAAGACGTGAGAATCGCCCCGAAGAGCTAGCTAGCTCACTGGCCAACACGTTGGTAGCCTAGGCTATGAACTAGACATTAGCGACGAAACTGAGCAGTGCACCAGCACCCGCGAGGGTGGTTGCGTGCACTGTTGGTTTATATTCGGGTACAAAGTTTGCCTGGTGGTTGACGGGCACGTCTTCATCAAGCGTGCCACGGGCGGCGGCCTCATCCCATAACTGGCGTGGCGTCGAACCCACGAACCAGAACAAATAGGGGGCGTTCCATGCCTTCGGCAAATAGGTGAAATCTTCCGAGACCGTGGAGCGCTCGGCGGTGACGCTTTCGTCGCCGAATATCGCATCGAAGCTGGCACGGACACGGCTGAATACTGCCTCGTTGTTATCGACGACTTCACCGTGGGCATAGAAGTGAAACTCCGGTTCTTTCGTGGAACCAGAAGCCTGTACCTCGGCGTGCACCACGCGCTTGAGCGCGGCGTACACGCGTTCTGCTAATTCCTCATCGTAATAGCGGGTGTTGAGCACTAGCTCTGCGCGATCCGGAATGATGTTGTTGGTATCCCCGGATTGCAGTGTGCCCACGGAGATGACGAAAAACTCATCGGGGGCGACTTCTCTGCCGACGATAGCCTGTAGCCGGGTGACAATCATCGCTGCGGTGTAGGTAGGATCAATCGCCTTGTGTGGCATGGAGGCGTGCGCGGATTTGCCGAAGATGGTGACTTTGATGGAATCGCAACCAGCCATCAGAGGGCCGCGCCGGGTTTGTACTTCGCCTGCGCGCCCAGGCATGACGTGCTGGCCTAGGCAAACATCCGGGGCGGGGATCTTGTCGACGAGGTCGTCCTCGATCATGAGTTTGGCACCGATGGAGGATTCTTCGGCGGGTTGGAATAGCGCAATGACTGTACCGGCCCAATGCTCGCGGAGGTTGTCCAAGATTGCCAGCGCACCAAGCAGGGCAGTGGTGTGCATATCGTGCCCACAGGCATGCATGTTTTTGCCATCGACAAACAACGCATCAAAATCCGCGCGCATGAGGGCAGCGGGAGTTTCCTCTGTAGTTTGGTTGCGCATAACAGCGGTGATGCCGTGGCCGCCAATTCCGGTGGTCACCTCGACATCAAAGCGCTGGAGGGCGGCGTGGATGGCTGCGGCTGTGCGTTCTTCCTGGTGGGAAAGCTCGGGGTGTTCGTGGAGGTCGTCGTAAAAGGCTTGTTGCCAGGAAAGATCCGTGGTGTGGTTATTGAGCAGGTCAGCAATGTGTTGTGGACTGGGGAAGGTTTGCGAAGTTTTTGAGTGCTGAGACATGCAAATAATGCTAGCTAAATAGCACGAGGCTGAATACAGAGAGAAAGGATCCGAACTTGTCTTTTGAAAGGTGACACGACCATTACTGGCGAGAGTGGGGAGTGAGTGGAGTACCCCCGGTATAAGGTGGCGTGGTCCGAAGCGCATCTGGTCCAGTATGAAAATTCCACGAGTAGAAATCTGTCTGCGCAGCTCAGGCGGGTAATAATTTTTCTAAGCCGAGATTTTGTCTGCCCAGTAGGAAAATGTGTAGTAAACCCGAAAGATTTTCTAAGGTTTTCTTGTGTGGAATGTAGCAAAGCTATAACATTCTGGCTGTAAGTGTTATCAGCAGCTGGGCGTCGTCGTTCGGTTGAGACTTTCGTTAGGGGAAAGCGTTGTCAATTCCAAAATCAGTTAACCGGACGGTCAAGCGTCGTGGTCTCGCAATCGCAACTGCAGTTGCTGTTGCAGGCAGCGGCATCGTGGGTGCAAACTATGCATCCGCGCAGGACGCAAACGGCGAAATTGCTGCGGTTGAAGAAAATGCAAACCAAACGCCTACCGCGCAGAGTGTATTCGATCGTGAAAAGGAAACGATTGATACCCGTCTAACTGAGACGAAGAACCCGCTAGAAGTTGCTCAAGAAGTTGCAGGGAAATACGAGAACCAATTCTCCGGTGATGAAACAGCCTTCGGTCAGTTTCAATACCAGCTTGAGCAGAAGGTAAAACGCTATTTCACTGAGCGCGTACAGAATAACGAAATTGAACTGGGAGAGCAATACACTCTGCCTACCGCAGAAGAGGCTTTTGAAAACGAAAAAGAGGCTAAAATCAAGCCTCGTTTGATTGAGTCAAAAAACCCAGAACAAGTTGGGAAAGAAATAGCTACGCAATACGTTGCCGGATTCGATAGCGATACCGAATATGGAAAATTTGAATTCCAAATCGTAAAGCAAACGAAAGAGTATTTTAATGCTCTCGTAGACTCGGGCGAGATTCAACTTGGAGCTGAATATACAACGCCGTCGGCAAAAGACTATTTCAAGTCGAGAGAGGAAGCTATTACAGCAGACTTAATCTCACCTGAAGGTCTATCTAGACTGAGTGTCGATGAAGTTGTCAATAAGCATGCCGATCTTTTGGATAATCAGGCAGGCTCAAAATTCCGCGATGAAAAATCTAAAACTGCATGGAAAGATAGCTTCCGTCTGTTGGTTGAGGTTAAAGAAGCAAGGATTGTGCTTTCTCAGCAAACTGCCAAGCTGAAGCAGCAGCGTGAAGAGCTGGTTGCTGCTGCCAAGGAGCTTTTGCCTCAGATTGAAGAGCTGGATCAGCTGAATAACGATCTGCAGAAGCAGGCTGAGAATCAGAATGCTCGCGAATCTGAGTTGGATGACCGTGAAGCAGCTCTAAAGCAGCAGCGTGAAGAGCTGGCTGCCGAGTTGAGGGAGCTTCTGCCAGAGATTGAAAAGCTGGAGAAGCTGCACGAGGATCTGACGCAGAAGGAACAAGACCAGGATGCGCGTGACTCCGAGCTGGACGCTAAGGCTGCCGAGCTGAAGAAGCAGCAAGCTGAGTTTGTTGAACAGCTAAAAGAATTGCAGCCGGAGATTGAAAAGCTCGAGAAGCTGAATGAAGAGTTGGAGCGGAAGGCTCAGGATCAGGATGCGCGTGACTCGGAGCTGGATGCTAAGGCCGCCGAGCTGAAGAAACAGCAAGCTGAGTTTGTTGAACAGCTAAAAGAATTGCAGCCGGAGATTGAAAAGC
>NZ_JAPJNQ010000015.1:24427-35481 GCF_030826625.1 Corynebacterium sp.
TGGACAAGCTGAACAATGACTTGGAGCAGAAGGCTAAAGATCAGGATGCGCGCCAAGCTGAGCTTGATAAGAAAGAAGCAGACCTCAACGACAAAGCATCTGCGTTGGATGAGCGTGAAGCTTCTGTAAACCAGCAGCGTGAACAATTGGATGCTGCTGCGAAGGGGCTTCTCCCTCGGATTGACGAGCTGGACAAGCTGAACAATGACTTGCAGAAGCAGGCTGATGAACAAGCAGCACGCCAAGCAGAGCTTGACCAAAAAGAGTCTGAACTCGCAGGCCGCGATGCAGAGCTGGATGCTAAGACTGCCGAGCTGCGGAAGCAGCAAGCTGAGTTTGTTGAGAAAATGAAGCAACTTCAGCCGGACATTGAAAAGCTGAACAAGCTGAACAATGAGCTGGAGCAGAAGGCTCAGGATCAGAATGCTAAAGAGTCTGAGCTGAAAGAGTTGGCTGAAAAGCTGCAAAAACAAGAAGAAGCACTGGTTGCGAAATCGAAGGAACTGCAGCCACAACTCGACAAATTGCAGAAGCTGAACAACGAGTTGGAGCAGAAGGCACAGGCCCAGAGTGCTAAAGAGTCTGAACTCAATGCTCATGAAGCTAAGCTGAAACAACAGCGTGACGAGCTGACCGCCAAGGCCGGAAAGTTAGCATCAGATCTTCAGCGGCTTGAGCAGTTGAAGAAAGAACTGGATAAGTCAAACCAAGACAACGGCGGTAACAAGGAACAACCTAAACCAAGTCTGCCTGGCGGATCGTCTGACTTGTCGAATCCAAATGGCGTAGCTGACGCCTTCAAGGGCTTCTTCGGCCTCGCAGCCGGACTCAGCGTATTCGCCCTCATCTTTGGAGGCATCCTTCAACCCATCAAGCACTTTGACGGCTTCGGCGCTATCCACGAACAAGTGCGTGATGCTTTCGCCAAGATCGGTATCCGTTTCTAGATTGTCGCTGACTCAGATCAACTGACAGTTCCAAACTAGAACCCGATTGTCGGTCACAACACTGAACCGCCACCCTCACGGAGGGTGGCGGTTTTTGTCATGCAGAACTCCAGATTGTGACCTGCGTTCTGTCAGGTAGAAGACTATTTTGGGACCCCAGCTAACTCCAAACTTTTTCGTACAATGCTCACGATAATTTTTGTTCAACTACACATGTTTCTGAATTAGTTTTTGAGTTACAAAGCATCAGAAAGGGTCTGATGCACCCTGGGTACCTATCTGAAAGGGGACTAATCGTGTCCAACCTTAAGTTTGTCGCCGGAACCGTGAAGCGTCGCGGAATTGCTATTGCGGCGGCTGTGGCTGTCGCCGGAGGCAGCCTCGCTACTGCCAACTACGCAATGGCAGTGGAAGCAGAACCGACTTTTGAAGAGCTAGAAGCTGAATTCAGTGGCACAGAGGCGGGTAATACGGCCGCAAAGACTGCATTCGATGCAGCGAGCGCACTCAAAGATGGAAAATCTGTTGAAGAGGTCCAGCAAATACTGCAAACTGGGTTGCAGGGTGCTGCCGGACAAAATGGGGCTGGATTTACGCGAGAAGAGTTGACTGACTTTGATCAGAGCCAGCTAAATGACGGACTAAAAGCTGCCGCTGAAGATGCGGAGAAAAGGTTGCAAGAGAAAAACGGCATTCAATCCGACGAACCGTCATCTCCGGCGCAGAATCCAGCAGGCTGGGCTTCACCAGCACCAGCAGGTAAGTACTCTCCACAGCGTCTGGAAGCTGAATTTGGAAACACTTGGCAAGGCATGATTGCACAACTTACTTCTGAAAACGTAGCGAAGGCAATTCGCGAAGGAAAGAGCGATGAAGAGGTAAAAACGATTTTCAAAAATGGTTTCAAGTCCGCCGGGTTCACCGAAGAGGAAATCTCTTCAATTTCTGACGAAGAACTTAACAAGTTAGTCAGCGAGGCGAGAACTAAAACCCAGAACGGTTTGATTGAGCTTAACCATGCAAGGCAGGATGCGTTGCATGAGCTGCGCCAGCTGTCAAATCTTAACTCACTGCAGCGCTCGGTATTCGAGAAAGATATCTTGGGTGCAGATAAGATCTCACAGATTGACACTGTTCTTACAGCTGCTAAAGCCGAAAATAATAACCCAGTTGCTCAATTCGCTCCGGTCCCAGGTCAGGAGACCCCAGAGAAAGCTGGTGAGCAGACCGATGTTGAAAAGGCATTGGCTCACACCAAGCAAGAAGCACTCAAGAAGCTTGAGGGCTTCACCTTCCTGACAGATCAGCAAAAAGAAGCTTATAAGAAGCAGGTGGAGGCTGCTACCCAAGTCTTCGAAGTTGAAGAAGCCTTTGAATCTGGTGAAGCCAAGAACTCGGTAAACAAGGAAACTAAGGAAGCTCGAAACTTCGTCGGTAAGGCTGTCGCGCGTACCAAACACCTGGCATTGAAGCAGCTCGATGAAATGAAGCACCTGACCCACGAGCAGAAGAAAGAAGCTCGTAACAAGATCGTTGCTGCCAAGCAGGTATTCGAAGTCGAAGCTGCTTTCCACGCTGCAGAGAAGCTGAACAAGGCTGCGAAGTAAACCTTGCTACGAACTAGTGTGCAGCTGTAGCTGCGTGTAACGCTAATTCGTTTCCTCCTCGATTGCCGTCATCCCTCAACGGGGTGGCGGCTTTCGGCGTCTGTGCACGGCGCGGCAGGTGCTACGCGACGGACCTGCAGTGGCCAGGTGGCGGCTTTCGTCGGCAAGGAAACCGTGAATAACGGCACACGAACACCCCTAGGCAAGGCAGAATAATGAGGGTAGGCTTATCGCTATGCCAACTATACAGTTTGACGTTCTCATCCCCGTAGAACCCGCACAACGCCTGCGTGAAAACTACGAGCTTGCCTGCGATAAACTCGTGAAATCCGAGATGGTGGAGTCGGCGAAGCTGTCCTTCGACGACAAGCCAAAAGTAGCCGAAGACGTCGTAGAGCAACTACACCGCATCTACGAGGACGAACACAACGACAACGAACTCGAAGACGGCGTCATGCACCGCTACCGCTTCAAAGTCGACGGGGTAAAAGGCTCGGTCAACCAACTGACCATGGCACTATCGCGGTTTTTAACGCCGGAAGCGCCACTACCGAATGACCGCGTGCTGCTGGAAAACGAGAAAGCCTATGAACAGCCCGCGACCTACCCATGGACGGTCAACATCTTCCGCTAATCAGGCTTGTATGCAGCGTTCCTGGAACTTCCGGGCAATTTCCGCTCCAGCGGCGCGCAGCTGATCTGCCACATTTTTACCCGGCGCCAGCTGCACGGCGAGCACATTGTCGCCCGGCTGCACACCGAACTCAGCCGCGGCGACAGCCAATACCGGGCCAGATTTCTCGCTGGTGTTGTTTCCAGCTGCATCCACCAGCTGTGCGATCTGGCTAATAACCTTGCCGCGGCTGGATTGCTCATCAAAGCGCCCCTCGCCAGTGATTACTAGGTCGGCTTGCGCGATAGCCGCAGGTAGCCCTAATTCCTGGGCTACGACGGCGGCACCAGGCAATAGGTGTACGTGATCATCTGTGCCGTAGATCAGCTGCGACAGCCACATCAGTCCCACCGGCGTTGCGCCCGCAGCCCCCATAAACTCCGCGCCAGCATCCACACCAGCCACTTCACACAGCTGGATCAGGGCAGTATCCAAGTGCACAACCTGCTCATCAGTAGCGCCTTTTTGCCGGGCAAAAACCTCGGCGCTGCCCTTCGGGCCACAGGCTGGGGCAGTGGTATCAGCCAACAACACGAACTCCATACCCGCAGCGGCGACATTCAAATTCGCGGTATCGATGTGTTCTAGGCGATCCAACGGCCCGCCGCCCTTGGGCAACGGATAGCCACGCTTATCGTGTGGGGCGGCACCTAGTGCCACCAAGATCCCCATTCCGCCATCAGTGGTGGCCGAGCCACCCAATCCCAGAACTACGCGCTGCGCACCGCGGGTTTGCGCATCCGCGATTAATACCCCGGTGCCATAAGTATCTGCAGTAAGTGCGTCGAGCTTATCCGCAACCGCAGGCAGCCCAGAAGCAGCGGCAATATCGATATATGCGGTTTTCGCGGCACGGTCGTAGCGGTAGCTCGCCTCAGTTAGGCGCCCGGCGGCATCCGTCGTCGGCAAGGTGATGGTCTCACCGGAAAACCGTGCCGCGGTTCCTTCGCCGCCGTCAGCCATGCCAGCGGTGGTGATGGCAGCGTCCGGGAAAACCTCGGCGACGCCGTCGGCAAGCCAACCCGCGGCTTCGTCCGAAGTAGCAAAGCCTTTATATGAATCCGGGGCGATAACAATGTTCATGCCTGTCAGATTATCTGAGGTGTGATGGTCAGTGACACCAGCTGTGGTGAGTGCTGGCGGGTGGGGTGGATACCTGTCGAACGGCCGTCGAAAAACGACAGGCTAGCGGTCTGGTGCATTCCAAAAAGATGATCCAGTGCACACTTATGGGGGTAGGTTCCAATAGTATGACCGGTATGTTTCTGGAGAGGGGGCACGGCGTGTTGCGAAAATCTTTGAACGGGAGAAAACTTAAAAACTGTTGGTGCAACCCACAAGAAAGGTCAAAGACGTGAACGTCGAAAAGCAAGTCAACAGCTACTATGACCGCCTGCTCGAGCGCAACGCCGGCGAGCCTGAATTCCACCAGGCACTGGCAGAGGTTATGGACTCCCTCAAGATCGTTCTGGAAAAGGATCCGGAATACGCCAACTACGGCCTCATTGAACGTCTCTGCGAGCCTGAGCGTCAGCTGATGTTCCGCGTGCCATGGACCGACGACAACGGTGAGGTGCAGGTTAACCGTGGTTTCCGTGTGCAGTTCAACTCCGCACTCGGCCCATACAAGGGTGGGCTGCGTTTCCACCCATCGGTCAACCTTTCCATCATCAAGTTCCTCGGCTTCGAGCAGATCTTCAAAAACTCCCTGACCGGCCTGCCAATCGGCGGCGGCAAGGGTGGTTCGGACTTTGATCCGAAGGGTCGTTCCGACGCTGAGATCATGCGTTTCTGCCAGGCATTCATGACTGAGTTGCACCGCCACATCGGTGAATACCGCGACGTTCCCGCCGGTGACATCGGCGTGGGCGCCCGCGAGATCGGTTTCTTGTTCGGACAGTACCGTCGTTTGGCTAACCAGCACGAATCCGGCACCCTCACCGGTAAGGGCCTGACCTGGGGTGGTTCCCTGGTGCGCACCGAAGCAACCGGTTACGGTGTCGCATACATCACCAAGGAAGCCATGAACCACTTCGGTGACAGCTTCGAAGGCTCGAAGGTCATTATCTCCGGTTCCGGCAACGTGGCCATCTACGCCGCGCAGAAGGTGCAGGAACTCGGTGGCACCGTTGTGGCAATGTCCGACTCGTCTGGTTACATCTCCACTCCAGAAGGTGTGGATGTCGAGAAGCTACGCGACATCAAGGAAAACCGCCGTGAGCGCATCAGCGTCTACGCTGACGAAGTAGACGGCGTGACCTTCCACGAGGGCGGCAATATCTGGGAAGAATCCGGCGATGTCGCACTGCCATGTGCCACCCAGAACGAGCTGGACGAAGACGATGCGAAGCGCCTGACCGAGGCTGGGGTCAAGTACGTCGCCGAGGGTGCCAACATGCCATGTACCCCAGAGGCAGTTCACTACTTCCAGTCCCAGGACGTCGCCTTCATTCCGGGTAAAGCTGCCAACGCTGGTGGTGTTGCTACCTCCGCACTGGAGATGCAGCAAAACGCTACCCGCGATTCCTGGTCCTTCGAATACACCGACGAGCGCCTGCAGCAGATCATGGCGAACATCTTCAAGTCCATCTCGAAGACAGCCAAGGCCTATGGCCGCGAAGGCGATTACGTTGCCGGCGCTAACATCGCTGGCTTCAAAAAAGTTGCCGATGCGATGCTCGCGCAGGGCGTAATCTAATTTTCGCGCAGCCGTAACGATCGGCCGTAGTTTCGGGTCTGTCACGTTGAGCACCGACGTGGCAGACCCGTTCGTCGTTCTAGCTGGTTTAAGATGGCGGTTATGTATCGTGTCTTTGAAGCGCTTGATGAACTAGTCCAACACGTCGAGCAAGGCTATGGCGTGCCAATGACGTCGAATTGCATGGTGCCGCGAAATGACATGCTGGCCCTGCTCGACGATCTCCGCAACGCCCTGCCGACGGAAATTGACGACGCGCAGGACGTGCTGGATAACCGAAATGAGATCCTCACCGGCGCAGAAGAGCGAGCAGGCCAAATCGTGGATGATGCGCAAGCCGATGCCGAAGATATTCTTGCCGACGCTCAAACCCGCGCCACCGACATGGTGGACCGCGCCGAGGCCGACGCTGACGCAATGACCACCCGCGCTCGCGACGAAGCAGAAGACACCGTCGCCCGCGCTCGCGACGAAGCAGAGCGTTTGATCGCTGACGGTAACGCCTCCTACCAGCGCAGCGTCGATGAAGGTATCGCCGAACAACAGCGGCTGGTCTCCGAGGCAGAGGTTGTGCGTCGCTCCGAAGAAGAAGCCCAGCGCATTGTGTCTTCGGCGCACGCTGATTCGAAGCAGCTGCGCACCGAGTGCGACGAATACATCGATGCTCGGCTTGGCGAATTTGAAGAAAACCTCAACGGTGTGCTCCGTACTGTTACTCGCGACCGCGCAGCGTTGCGTCGCGGAGCTGGTGCCGGGGGAGCAGTCAGTGCAAACGGTCGCGGTGGCAGGCGCTGGCAAGACCGCGATGAAGAATACGACTACTAATCTGCCGCTGCAGAAATACTAATCTGCTGCAGAAAAATTAATCTGTTGCAGAAAAGCGATGAATAACCTCGTAGCGGTATGCTAGGAGAAGTTATGACTTCACCATTTGTATTCGACGTCAAAGCGCTGCTGACCCAGCAGCAAAGCCCAGAGCAGATCACGCACACTGGGCCGTCCCCGCGCCGCATCGGTGCAGAAATGCTCGCCATCGAAGAGGGAGCGGAAGTCACCGTTGACGCGGTGCTGCATTCCCTGGGGGCCGGCATCATGGCCGATGCCGATGTCTCCGCGGTGCTGCGTGGAGAATGCTCCCGCTGCCTCAGCCCGCTGGAGCGTCCCACCACGGTGCGGGTGAGCCAAGTCTTTTCTGCTGACGATGAGTTCATCACCGGCGATACCGAAGACGATGACGATGCCGGCTCCGGCGATGAAATCCCGCAGGTTAGCCACGAAGACACGATTGACCTGCTGCAAACCGTCACCGATGAGCTAGTGCTTGCTGTGCCGTTCAACCCGGTATGCGAAGACGGCTGCCCGGATGATTCGCCGACCCCAGAACCCGATGGAGTATCAGGCGAAGAACCGCACGAACATGTCGATCCGCGTTGGGCGGGGCTGGAGAAATTCCGTGACTAGGTCGAACAAAAAACCTCGGCTCACCGGGCACGAAGCACTCAAGCACGCTTTCGCCTCGGTCGATCACACCCCGCTGCAAAAACAGTTAGGGGTCGAGCTTTCCGACGACTATCTCTGCCTGGCACTAACCCACCGCTCATTCGCGAATGAAAACGGCACCCTGCCGAACAACGAGCGACTGGAATTTCTGGGTGATGCCGTGCTTGGTCTGTCGATCGCCGCGAAACTCTACGAGCTGCACCCGGAACGCCCAGAATCTGATATTTCAAAGATGCGTGCCTCGATCGTTTCGCGTTACGGGCTTGCCGACGTCGCCCGAGAAATCAACCTCGGCCCGCACATCTTGCTGGGCAAAGGCGAAAAGCTCAATGACGGCGGTGACAAGGATTCCATCCTCGCGGATACCACCGAAGCTTTACTCGGAGCGATCTATCGGCAATACGGTTTTGAGGTCGCCCGCGAAGTGATCTTGCGGCTTTTCGCAAGCAAGATTGCTGGTGCATCGGCTCGCAATCGCACACTGGATTGGAAGACCACGCTGCAAGAAGCTCTGGCGGAAGCGAAGCTGCCGATGGCGGTGTACTCGGATGAACGTACCGGGCCGGATCACGAACTGACGTTTTATGTCACCGCGACCGTCGGCACAACCGCAGTGGGCCATGGTGAAGGGCCGAACAAGAAAACCGCCGAGCAGCAGGCAGCACGCGAAGCTTGCGAATTGGTGCGCACGAACCCCGGTGCGATTCAGGTTTAGCGCGTGCCAGAATTACCAGAAGTTGAGGTCGTTCGCTCTGGCTTAGCCCAGCACACCACTGGTGCGCGTTTTTGCAGCGTCGAGGTGTTGCATCCACGTGCTAACCGCGGCCAAGAATTCCCGCTGGCTGGGCTATTGCAGGATGCGGTGATCACCCGCTGGTCTCGGCGGGGGAAGTTCTTGTGGGCTGAGCTTGCCGACGGCCAAGCACTCTATGTGCACTTGGGGATGAGCGGACAGATGCTCGTCGGCCAGCCAGGGCAGGTGAGTTCACAACACTTACGGATTCGCGCGGAGCTCGAAGTTCCGACAGAAGCCGACACAAGTTCGAATACTAAATCAGCGGCGGGTGGCGTCGTCAAGCGTGAGCTAGCCTTCGTCGACCAGCGCACTTTTGGACGTTGGCTGGTCTGCGAATTCAGTAGTGAAAAACCCGGTATCCCGGAACCTGCCGCCCACATTGCCCCGGACCCGTTTAGCCCGGATTTTGATGTGGTGGCAGCCGCGAGGGTGCTACGCAAACGTCGATCAGCGGTGAAAAGCGTGCTGCTGAACCAAGAGATCGTGTCCGGTATCGGCAATATTTATGCCGATGAAGCCCTTTGGGCGGCGCAGATCAACCCCACTAGGCCAGCGAATAAACTGCTGCAACGTGAGGCAGTGGCGCTACTGATCGCTGCACGGGATGTGATGGCGCGAGCGTTGGAAGCGGGCGGAACCAGTTTCGATGCCTTGTACGTCAACGTTAATGGGGGTAGTGGGTATTTTGAGCGCTCGCTGAATGCCTATGGCCAAACTGGAAAACCCTGTTCACGCTGCGGAAACGAAATTGAGCGAATAGTGATTAACCAGCGTTCGTGTCACTATTGTGTCGTGTGCCAATGACACTATAAGGTTTAGTTCCATGAACTTCCTGGAAAGCGTTGAGTCCGGCATTGTTTCATTCAATGACGGCATTTGGGCCATCATCCCGTGGCTGTTGATTGCATCTGGTATTTACTTCGCCGTGCGCACCAGTGGTGTGCAGGTCACCAAATTCGGTGACATGTTCCGTTCGCTGGGTGAGGGCCCGAAGGGTAAAGGCAAAAACCTTGACCCGGAATATGGTGGCATCTCTGCGTTCAAGGCTTTCACAATCTCCGCGGCCTCCCGAGTGGGTACCGGCAACATCGCTGGTGTCGCTGTTGCCATCACCATCGGTGGCCCAGGTGCGGTTTTCTGGATGTGGATCATCGCCCTGGTCGGTGGCGCAACCGCCTTCATCGAAGCCACTTTGGCACAGTTGTGGAAGACCAAAGAAGCCAGTGGAAACTACCGTGGTGGTCCGGCCTATTACATGACCCGCGGCTTGGGCTTTAAGCCATTGGCAGCGGTGTTCTCGGTGGCATTGGCATTCACGTTCGGCTTCGTTTACAACGCTTTCCAGTCGAACGCAATCGTCGATACGATGTCCACCTCGTTGAACCTCGAAGGTTGGCTATTCAACCTGATCATCGGCATCGTATTGGCAGGCATTTCTGCCGTTGTCATCTTTGGTGGCGTGCACCGCATCGCGAACTTCACTCAGATTATCGTGCCGTTCATGGCTGGCTTGTACGTCATCATTGGTGTAGTCGTGATCATCCTCAACATCAACGAAGTTCCAGGCATGATCGGCCACATCGTCGGCCACGCCTTTGGTGTTACCGAGGTAGTCGGTGCCACCGTCGGTGCTGCGTTTTCGCACGGTATGCGGCGTGGTTTGTTCTCTAACGAGGCTGGACAGGGTTCGGCACCGAACGCGGCGGCGACTGCGACAGTCTCGCACCCAGTCAAGCAGGGCTTGGTACAAACCCTGGGCGTGTACTTCGATACTTTGCTGGTGTGCTCGATCACCGCGTTCATCATTCTGCTCGGCGGCGACCACCAGTATGGATTGGAAAACATCGAGGGTGCCGCGCTGACGCAAAGCGCTCTGGCTAATGAGGTTGGCGCGTGGGGTATCCACATCGTTACTTTCATTATTTTCTGCTTGGCCTTCTCCTCCGTATTGGGCAACTACTACCTGGCGCAAACCAACCTGCAGTACCTGACGGATTCCCCAAAGATCCTCAATGGCTTCCGCGTTGGCGTGTTGGCGTTCATCATCATCGGTTCGGTTACCAGCATCCCAGTGGTCTTCGCGCTGGCCGATACATTCGCGGCGACGATGGTCGTGCTCAACCTGATCGCGATCGTTCCACTCGGTGGCGTGGCTCTGAAGCTGCTGAAAAACTACAACCAGCAAAAACGTCGTGGCCAAGACCCAGTATTCCATCGCGATATGCTGCCGGGCCTGAAAAACGTCGAATGCTGGGATGGCTCCGATCCTGTGACCCGCCGCAGCGAAGAAGACATGTTGAAATAGGTGCAGTCCGCGTAATTTATGCACTTAAAAGCGCTCACCCTGAAAGGGTTTAAGTCGTTTGCCTCGGCGACGACGATGAAATTCGAGCCCGGCATCTGTGCAGTTGTCGGGCCCAACGGCTCTGGTAAATCCAACGTTGTCGACGCGCTCGCCTGGGTGATGGGGGAAGGCAGCGCGAAAACACTGCGCGGCGGCAAGATGCAAGACGTCATCTTCGCCGGGGCGGGTGATCGCAAACCATTGGGTCGCGCCGAGTTCACCCTCACCATCGACAACGCTGACGGCCAACTGCCGATCGAATACACCGAAGTCAGTCTCACCCGTCGCATGTTCCGCGATGGTGCCAGTGAATATGAGATCAACGGTGCCAAAGCGCGCCTGGCTGATATTCAAGAGCTGTTATCAGATTCCGGCATCGGCCGCGAGATGCACGTCATCGTCGGCCAGGGCAAGCTTTCGGAAATCCTGGAATCCAAACCAGAAGAACGTCGCGCCTATATCGAAGAGGCCGCTGGTGTGCTCAAGCAC
>NZ_JAPJNQ010000016.1 GCF_030826625.1 Corynebacterium sp.
CTTCCAGTTTGTCTATGACCACCGAACCGAGTACTCGGTTAAGCGGATGTGCCATGTTTTACAGCTGAATCGTTCCTCGTTTTATAAATGGGTCAGCACCCGCGAAAAACGCAAGGTGAGGAAGCTTTCTGATGGTCTTATTGGCGTGAAAATCAGGTCCATCTTTAATGATGAGCTTGGACTTTACGGGGCTAAACGCATCGCGGCAAGCCTCAAGGAAGACCCTGCGTATACCCCGGTTAATCACAAGAAAGTTGCACGAATCATGAAAGCCATGGGGCTAAAAGGCTTCAGCAAACGGCGTCGATGCATCACCACCAAGCGCAAGCCTGGTCACCGTGTCATGCCAGATCTAATAGGCCGTAACTTCACCGCTGATACGCCGAACCGCGTCTATGTCGGCGATATTACCTACTTGCCGTGTAAGGGAGGTAAAAACCTGTATTTGGCCACAGTCATTGACACGTATTCGCGGAAACTTGCAGGTTATGCACTTGCCGACCATATGCGTGTCTCGTTGGTTATTGATGCCTTATCCCACACACATGGTGTGCGTGGCAGCCTTGATGGGGCTGTTTTCCATTCCGATCACGGCAGTGTGTATACCTCACAGGCGTTTCGGGACCATTGCTCGTCGCTGGGTGTACGCCAGTCTATGGGAGCGGTGGGAACGAGTGCTGATAACGCTTTGGCGGAATCGTTTAACGCCGCCTTAAAGCGGGAGGTACTGCGTGATCGGAAAGTCTTTGACAATCCGATTGCCTGCCGTCAGGAAGTTTTCCGGTGGTGCATGCGTTACAACACGCGCAGGCGGCATTCTTGGTGCAATCTTGTAGCTCCGGATGTCTTTGAAGCCGAGACTTCGGCTACACTGGCTGAAGCAGCATAGCTATCCCCGATGTGTCCACTTTCCGGGGGTCAGGTCCGAAACTTAAAGGGGAAAGCATGTCCTTGATCACTCGCAGCAAGAAGTCTCGCCAAAACATTGCGCTCTACGCGGGCTGGGTGATCATGGGATTCTATGTGCTCTCATGGTTATTGGTCATTGAGGAGCCTACGCGGGACCTCGCGTATTGGCTCGTTACTGCTCTCGCAGCGGTAATTGTTTTTGGGTGTGGGCTTTATGCCCGAAGTCGCGCACTTTTACTGCTGGCTCCGGCCTTATTCTTCGTAGAGATAATCGCGATTGTCCTCGGGTTCACGCTTGGCGTCGTGCTGATGATCCTGGGAAGCGTAGTTAATGCCGTTGTTATGCTCTTTGGCGGTGACCCGGTGTGGACAGATCTTTCCCCAATTTAAATCGGGGCCGGACTTAGGTGCATCTAACAGAAGCCAAAGCTGGACGCGCAGCCAAATCTAACGTGGACTAGCGCTCGGCCCGGCGTGACCGTCAATAAAAAAATAAAACCCAGATCTGACAACCCAGATCTGGGTTTTTACTGTTTTTTACGGGGAGCCGTGAAACTGCGGGGGCTTGCAGCCGTGGAGCCGTGGAGCTTGCTGCTGCGAAACCGCGGAGCTTGCTGCCGGGAAACCGCGCAGAAAGTCGAACTTGCTAGTGCTAGCCGCTAGCTCTGCGGGTTACGGGAGGCTTCGAGCATTTCTTCAAACTCCACGAGCTTTTTGCGCTCGCGGCCCTCGGCCTCACCCAAAGCTACTTCGCGGGCATCCAGCAACTGGAAGCCTTCCCAGTTGGTCACTTCGACGCCGCGGGATTCCAGTAACTCCACCAAGTCGGTGTTGTCGGCAGCAGACAGCTTGCCGGCCTCAATATCTTCCAACAGCATGCCGATGGTCTCGGCGGCATCGGATTTCGTGTTACCAATCAGACCAACCGGGCCGCGCTTAATCCAGCCGGTGGTATACAAGCTCGGCACAATCTCGCCATTCGGTTCGGTGAGCACGTGGCCGCCGTCGTTGGGGATGACGTGTTTCTGCTCATCAAACGGCACACCCTCGATGCCCACTGAACGGTAACCAACCGCGCGGTAGACTGCTTGTACCGGCCATTCGGTGAATTCGCCGGTGCCTTGCACATTTCCGTCGCCGGTCAACTCGGTGCGCTCGGTCTTCAGCGCTGCAACCTTGCCATCCTTGCCGATGATCTCGACCGGGTTTTCAAAAAAGTGAATCTGCAGCGTGTGCGGTGCTTCCTTCGGATCGCGCATCGCGTACTGTTCCAGAATTTGGCACACCTGATCTTGCGACTTCGATGCGCGGCGTGCCGCCTCGCCGGATTCGTCGTAATCAATATCTTCTGGGTCGACAACGACGTTGATGGTGTCCGAGTGGTCGAGCTCTTTCAGTTCCTGCGGGGTGAATTTTGCTTCGGCGGGGCCGCGACGTCCGAACACGCGCACGGTGTGGGCCTGGTTTTGTGCCAGTGATTCGTAGACATTGTCCGGAATTTCGGTGACCTTCAACTCGTCGCCCGTCTTCGCCAAAATGCGGGAGACATCCAGGCCCACATTGCCGACGCCGATGACCGCGACTTGCTCGGCGGAAAGGTCCCAGTTGCGCTCGAAGCGGGGGTTACCGTCGTAGAAGCCGACGAATTCGCCAGCACCCCACACACCTTCCAGGTCCGCGCCCGGGATGTTCAGGTCGCGGTCGTCGACGGCGCCGGTGGAGAAAATTACGGCGTCGTAATGATCCTTGAGCTCTTCGACGCTGATGGTGTGGCCAACCTCGACGTTGCCGATAAACCGGATCTTCTCGTTGCTGAGCACGCGGTGCAGCGACTTGATGATGCCTTTAATACGCGGGTGATCCGGAGCCACGCCGTAGCGGATCAAGCCGAAGGGGGCGGGCATGCGGTCGAGCAAGTCAATATCGACGTTGCCGCCGGTCTTTTTAATCAGGATATCGGAGGCGTAAATACCGGCTGGACCAGCACCGACGACGGCGATCTTCAGTGGTTTATCGCCCTCGGTGTTGGGGTTGCTGGTCACTGCGTCAGTCTGCTTGGACGGAGTTGCGGACGTAGTGGAAGTAGTCATTCGCGTTAATCGTGCCTTTCGGTTGTTAGTCGTTAGTTGTTGGCTTCACGTGCGAGTGCGTTCTTCTGCGCGTGCGTGATCACGCGCTTATTCGGTTCGCGTTAAGCAAGCACGTTCTATTTGAACCTATTTGTCTCTATTTTGCTAGCTAGCGAATTAAATTCAAATGATGTGGGCCACATTACTCCAGGTCGCATGCAGGATTGCTTGTATGAATTAAATAGACCGATCGGTCTCATTGGGTTAGACCGAGTGGTTCAATTACTGTGAACGCATTGGTTCGGCCGGGAATGTGACTCTCCGGTTGAACAACAAAATCTACAACTAACCCGAAGTAAAACCCCAGCACATCGCCGAAACCGTTTAGTGAGGCAACTTATGACTACAAACGCACCCGCACGCCCAAAGCGGAAACCAAAGCCAGAAGGGCAGTGGAGTATTGACGGCACCGACCCGCTGAACAAAGAAGAGGAGGTGAAGCAAGAACAAGAAGCCTTCGAGGTCAAGCAGCGTGTGATCGACACCTACTCCAAGCAAGGTTTTGATTCGATCCCTGCCGATGACATCAGCAAGCGCTTCAAGTGGCTCGGCATTTATACCCAGCGCAAGCAGAATCTCGGTGGCGAATACACCGGTCAATTAGAAAACCATGAGCTGCAAGATAAATATTTCATGATGCGCGTGCGTTTCGACGGCGGCCAAGCCACCCCGGAGCGCTTGCGCGTCGTCGGTGAGATTTCCCGGGATTTCGCACGGTCTACCGCGGATTTCACCGACCGGCAGAATATTCAGCTGCACTGGATCCGCATCGAGGATGTCCCAGAGATTTGGCACAGGCTGGATGCCGTTGGTCTGACCACGATGATGGGCTGCGGCGACGTGCCGCGCGTGATCTTGGGCTCGCCCACCGCTGGGGTGGCGGCCGACGAGATCATTGATGCCAGCCCGGCGATCGAAGAGATCAAAGAGAACTATCTGCCGCGCGCGGAATTCCACAACCTGCCACGGAAGTTCAAAACTGCCATCTCGGGTAATTCCCGCCAGGATGTCACCCACGAGATCCAGGACGTGGCGTTTATTGGGAAAAACCACCCGGAATACGGCCCTGGGTTTGACTGCTTCGTTGGCGGCGGGCTGTCCACCAACCCGATGCTGTCGCAATCGCTGGGGGCGTGGATCCCCATCGAGCGCGTTCCGGAGGTGTGGGCCGGGGTAGTTGGCATCTTCCGCGATTATGGTTTCCGCCGCCTGCGCAACCGTGCGCGGTTGAAATTCCTCGTCGCCAAGTGGGGGATTGAGAAATTCCGTGAGGTGCTGGAAACAGAGTATCTGGATGAGCCGCTTCTCGACGCTGAACCGACCCCGTTGCAATCCGGCATCCGTGATCACATCGGCGCGCACCCGCAAAAGGACGGCAATTTCTATCTGGGTGTGAAACCGACTGTTGGCCACGCGACCGGTGAACAGCTGATTGCGATTGCAGAAGCCGCGGAAAAGCACGGGATCACGCGTATCCGGACCACACCGATGAAAGAACTGCTGTTTTTGGATATTCCGCGCGAAAAGCTTGCCGAGGTAGCTCGCGACCTGGATGCCACGGGCCTGTATTCCAAACCTTCGGAGTTCCGCCGCGGCATCATCTCCTGCACAGGGTTGGAGTTTTGCAAACTTGCCCACGTCACCACCAAATCGCGCGCGATTGAGCTGGTCGACGAGCTCGAAGAGCGCATTGGCGATATTGATTCCAGCCTGACGATTTCCCTGAACGGCTGCCCGAATGCGTGCGCGCGTTCGCAGGTCTCGGATATTGGTTTGAAGGGCCAGACGCTGACCGACGACGACGGCAACCGTGTGGAAGGTTTCCAGGTGCATCTCGGCGGTGCGTTGGGCATTGAGCAGAACTTCGGCCGCAAGCTGAAAGGCCACAAGGTTCTGGCCAGTGAGCTGGGCGATTATGTCGTGCGCGTCGTCGAGAACTACAAGCAGCAACGCGAAGAGGGCGAGTCTTTTGCGCAGTGGACTGTCCGTGCGGATGAGGAGGCTTTGTCATGAAGTTTCGCCGGAAACCGAACCCGAACCGGAACCACCCGTTGTACTGCCCGTATTGCGCGGGGGAGGGGCTGTTCCCTGACGAGGAAACAGAGTTTGCCTGGAGTTGCAACGAATGCCTGCGGGTGTTTTCCGTGCAGTTCCACGGCCAGGATGAGCAGGAGGCCGCGCCGGAACCGGCGGTGTCCACCAATGAGGCGCTGCAGAACTCCCTGCACAAGTCGCTGAATTTTCTCAATGTTTCACGTGGAACATCGGACACGGAGCAGAGTTATCGCGACCCGGAACAGTCCCCAGCAGGCGCTTCCACCACGACGGAGCCGCTTGCCGACGACATTGCGGCGCACAACCGGCAGCTCGTAACCGACTACGCCGACGCGCTATATGACGCCAGTGCCGAAGACATCCTGGCGTGGGCGGACGAACACGTGCCCGGCGAAATCGCGGTGACCATGTCCATGGAAAACACCGTGTTAGCAGAACTCGCCAGTCGCTATGCCCCACGCGCCAGCCTGTTGTTCTTGGACACCGGTTATCACTTCGACGAGACCCTCGACGTCGCCAAGCAGGTGCAGCAGCGCTACGACCAGCAATTTATTACCGCCACGCCCGCCCTGGAACGCAGCCAGCAAGACGAGGTCTACGGCCCGCGGCTCTATGCCTCGAACCCGACGGCCTGCTGCCGGATGCGCAAAGTCGAACCACTCGCGCGCAACCTCTCGCCATTCGCGGGTTGGGTCACCGGGCTGCGGCGTGACGACGGCCCCACGCGCGCACAAGCACCCGCGCTAAGCCTCGACGATACGGGCCGGTTGAAAATCAGCCCGCTGGTGACATGGAGCCTGCAAGACACGGAAGACTACGTCGACAAGCACGACCTGATCGTGCACCCGTTGACCAGGCAGGGCTACCCGTCAATCGGGTGTGCGACCTGCACCTTGCCAGTAGCGGAAGGCCAAGACCCACGCGCCGGGCGCTGGGCTGGACTGAACAAAACAGAATGCGGACTACACACATGAGCACAAGCGTGAACAACCCCACCCAAATCAACCAACCACCCCACACCAGCCAGCCAACCCACCCAACCGGCACCGCGTTATCGCCGCACCTGCACGAACTCGAAAACGAATCCATCCACATCTTGCGCGAGGTCGCGGGGCAATTCGACAAAATCGGGCTGTTGTTTTCCGGCGGAAAAGACTCCGTCGTGGTGCTGGAACTGGCCCGGCGTGCCTTTGCCCCGGGTGCGATCCCGGCGGAACTGATCCACATCGACACCGGGCACAACTTCCCAGAGGTGCTGGAATTTCGCGATCGCACCGTCGAGAAATACGGCGTAAACCTGCACGTCGCCAAACTGCAAGACTGGATCGACCGCGGTGAACTGCAAGAACGGGCCGATGGCTCGCGGAACCCGCTGCAGACCGTCCCGCTGGTGGAAACCATTGAACAGCGCGGCTACGACGCGGTGCTCGGTGGGGCGCGGCGCGACGAAGAACGGGCACGCGCGAAAGAACGCATTTTCTCGGTGCGCGATAGTTTCGGCGGCTGGGATCCACGGCGGCAGCGTCCGGAACTGTGGAATATCTACAACGGTGGCAAATTGCCGGAAGAAAATATCCGCGTATTTCCCATCTCCAACTGGACAGAAGTTGACGTCTGGCAATACATCGCCGCGCGCGGGCTGGAACTTCCCAGCATTTACTTCGCGCATCAGCGTGAGGTAATTGAACGCGACGGCATGTGGCTATCTCCCGGGCCCTGGGGTGCGGGCAGCTCAGCCGCACACGCAGCTGGTGCAGACCCGGCCGCCCCGGTGAACCCGAACACCCCGGTAACCCGCACGGTGCGCTATCGCACGGTCGGCGATATGTCCTGCACGGGGGCGGTGTTGTCCGAAGCCGAAACCATCGATGAGGTGTTGGCGGAAATCGCGGCTTCTCCACTCACAGAACGCGGTGCGACCCGCGCTGATGATCGTATCTCCGAATCCGCCATGGAAGACCGCAAGAAGGAAGGCTACTTCTGATGACTAGCACCGCAACCACCGCAACAACCGAAACCACAGCATCCACCGCGGCTCCTGCAACCACCGCATCCACCGCAACCATCCTGAATAATCGCCGTGCGTTGCGCATCTGCACCGCTGGATCGGTGGATGATGGTAAGTCCACATTCGTGGGGCGTTTGCTGCACGACACCAAATCGGTGCTGTCGGACCAGCTAGAAGCCGTGGCGGCGAGTTCGTCGAAACGCGGCTTCGATGGTCTGGATTTTTCCTTGCTTGTCGACGGCCTGCGCGCCGAACGCGAACAGGGCATCACCATCGACGTCGCTTACCGGTATTTCGCCACTGACCAGCGCAGCTTCATCCTCGCAGATACTCCGGGGCACGTGCAGTACACCCGAAATACGATCACGGGCATGTCCACGGCGGAAGTCGTCATCTTGCTCATCGATGCCCGCTATGGGGTGGTGGAACAAACCAAGCGCCACCTGCATATCGCGGCGTTGCTGGGAATCCAAGACGTGATCATCGCGGTGAACAAGATTGACCTGGTCGGCTATGACCAGGCCGTGTATGAGGACATCCAAGCCCAGCTTGCCGACGCCTTAGCTGAGTTTGGTGCGTTGGCGCCACGTAATACTCGCGTGGTGCCGATCTCCGCATTGGCCGGTGACAATGTGGTGGAAAGATCTGCGCACACCCCGTGGTACGACGGCCAGCCGATCGTAGAACTGCTCGATACCATCCAACCGGCGGAAAGCGATATCGCTGCCGGTCTGGATTTCCGTTTCCCGATCCAATACGTCATCCGTGAGCCGCAGACTGATTACCGCGGGTACGCCGGGCGGGTCACCACCGGTGCGGTTGCCGTGGGCGATGCCGTCACCGTCAGCGGCGGGCGTACCAGCACCGTGGTTGGCATCGATACTGCTGACGGACAGCTGCAGGAGGCACACTCTGGTGATTCTGTGGTGCTGCGGTTGGCTGATGAGATTGATCTGGTCCGCGGCGATTTCATTTCCGCTGGTAGTAGCCCGCGCAGTACGCGGAAATTCACTGCCACGCTGGTGGGCTTGTCCGATAAAGGCGTGCGTGCGGGGCAAAAACTGCACCTGCTGTATGACAGCGGCAAGTATAAGGCGCGCGTGGCCAGCATCGAGACTGGTCAGGACCAGTCAGCGCAGGACGAGTCACAGACAGCACAAGCCCAGCTAGCGCTTAACGAGATCGCCACCGTGGAATTAGAAACCGCCGTGGAGATCGCAGTGGATGATTACGCAGCTCGTGGCAAACGCGGCGCTTTTGTGCTGGCGGATCCGCACGATGGCAACTCGCTGGCTGCGGGATTAATCGGGCAGAAGTAACGGGGGAGAGCTAATAATGACTGCGCTGATTACTCTTTCGCACGGCTCACGCCACCCGCAGGCTGTCGGTTTGATCAATGAGCTCAGCGCAGCAGCCGCGAACAGCGCTGGGGTGGAAGGCTACAGCAGCCACCTGGAATTCAACGAACCTGACCTGCGCACCGCCGTGGCCGAGGCGATTGCTGATGGGCACAAGCATATGGTGATCGTCCCGTTGCTGTTTACGCGTGGGTTTCACCAAAAAGTTGATGTTCCGGAACAACTCGCTGCGGTGCGCCAGCAGGCACAGCGCGCCGGGGCGGACGTGGAGCTTGCCGACGGGCTGGGCACCGGCCTGGCCATGGAGGAATTGCTGTCCCGGGTGATTGCCCGTGATGCTCCGGCTGGGGCGCACGTGGTGTTGGTGTCGGTGGGGTCTTCTGACCATGCGGCCAATGCGAGCGTCGACAAGCTCGCCAGGCGTGTTGCTGCAAGGCGTGCCGGCGTGAACCAGGCCGGTGCTCATCAGTCCGGCGTAAATCAGCCCGACGTAAATCAGTCTGATGCCGAACAGAGCAGCGCCGATGGCATCAGCGTCGTATTTGCGACCGGCCCGAACCGGTTGGCAGAGCTGGCCCAGCACCACGAGCGAATGCACCTGGTGCCGCTGTTTGTCAGCCATGGCTTGTTGCTGGATCGAATGTATCGCCAAGCCGAAGAAATTAATGCTGCACCAGCCGGTGGATTACGAGCCGGTGCAGAACAAGCCGGAGCATCCGCAGCACAAGAACGCAGAATCACCTATTCCCAACCACTAGGCACGGCACTCGCAGAGGTAGTAGCCGCGCAGATCTGAGGAAAATCATGAGAGGTTTAATTTTTATCGCCCTGGCTGGTTTCGCCGCGCAGCTTGTCGACGGCGGCATCGGCATGGGATTCGGGGTGACCTCAACGACGATCCTCCTGGGGCTCGCAGGTTTGGGTGCTGCGCAAGCTTCGGCCGTGGTGCACGTGGCAGAACTCGGAACCACCGCGGTATCCGGTTTTAGCCACTGCCGCTTTGGCAACGTGGATTGGTCCGTGGTGGCGCGGCTGGGATTTCCCGGGGCACTGGCCGGGTTTGTCGGCGCAATGTTTTTATCCAATCTGCCACTGGATAAGGCACAACCGATTACCGCAGTCGTGCTGGTGGCCATCGGGGCAAACCTGGTGTGGCGATTTAGCCAAGGGCGCACGAAACGCAAGCTGGCAAAAAAGGCGGAATATTCCACACCATTTTTAGGATTTTTGGGTGCCGTGGGTGGTCTGGTGGATTCCACCGGTGGCGGTGGCTGGGGTCCGGTGACTACCTCCACGCTGTTGGGCGTCGGCCGGCAACAGCCTCGGTATATCGTCGGCACGGTTTCTGCCTCGGAGTTTCTGGTGGCCGCGGGCGCATCCGCTGGTTTTGTGGTGGGCCTGTGGGAGGAAATCGTTTCGCATACCGCCGCGGTTGTGGCCTTGTTGATTGGCGGAAGCATTGCCGCCCCCATCGCTGCCTGGCTGATTTCCCGCATTAACCCGGTTGCCCTGGGCGGGCTGGTGGGTTCGGCGATTATTGCGTTGAATATTCGCTACCTGCTGCCATTGGATACGGTGTGGCCGGTGCAGCTAGCGATCATGGCGGTGGGTATCGCGTTGACCGTGCACGGGGTGCACCGATACCGCACACGCATGCGGGTGGAATCCTTGCAGAGTGCAGCCGCGCCAAGCACCGAATCGCGCACAGAGCCGGTGGCTGCTGAGTCGGTAACTCGTGAGCCAGCGGGTGCTGATCCGGACGCTACTGAGCAGAAGATTCCAGCCCGGCTACATCTCCGATGACGATCACCGCAGGTGGTTCCACGGAATTTTCCGTAATGGTTGCGCCGAGCCGTTCGAGCTGGCAGCGGAACACCCGCTCGTCGGCAAGGCTTCCTTCCTGAATGACGGCGGCGGGGGTAGCTGCGGCCAGGCCAGCGTCGATAAGTGCATCCGCGATTGCACTGGCGTTGCGCACCCCCATGATGATGGACAGCGTGGCCCCGGAGCGCGCCAGTGCAGACCAATCAACCAGGGATTTTTCGTGCCCCGGTGGCAGGTGCCCACTGACGACGGTGGCAGCATGCACGACGCCCCGTTGGGTAACAGGTATGTGTGTCAACCCCGGAACAGCATAAGCGGAACTTACGCCAGGAATGACTTCGCAGGCGATCCCAGCTTCTGCGAGTGCCGTGATTTCTTCAAAACCGCGCCCGAACACAAACGGATCGCCTCCTTTGAGCCGTACCACCTTGTATCCGGCTTGGGTGTATTCGACGAGCATGCGGTTGATTTCTTCTTGGGCGACCTGCTTTTTATACGGCAGCTTGGAAGCGTCGACAAGCTTTTTGCTGGAAATATCGCACAATCGATCCAGAAACGGGGTGGGGCCCAGGTGGTCTGCGACGATGACATCAGCCTCGTGCAGTGCGGCTTGGCCACGTAACGTGATGAGATCCCACGCGCCGGGGCCGCCACCAATTAACTTGACTGGGTGAAAATTCTTGGCTGGGCCATCGGCAGCGACAGCGGCGGATGCGGCATTGGTAGGGGCAGAATCTGGGCCGGAATCTGGAGTAGTCATGCCGCTAGTTTAGAACACCTGGTCATGCAGATCATAGGCTCCACTAGGGATGTATTCTTCGACCGTGCTGCAATTTTGCTTCTCGTTTCCCGGGCCGAATTTTGGGACGAACTGCTCGGCATCCTGCTCGGCGATGGGGATGCTGGTTTTATGGTTTCCGTATACGTATCCGACGATGCCATGATCTGATTCAATTTTTGCTACCTGGCATTTTACGGTGAACATTCCGTGGTCATTGTGAACTGGTGCAGTGGGTTTGTCGTTGTGGTCGGCGTCAGGAGAGTCAGCGGCATCAGAGGAGCCAGGTGCTTCTTGGGGCTGTGTTGCCGTGGCAGGTGATGTTGGAGACGTGGTGACTGAAATGTGTGTTTCAGGCGTCGGAGGTTCGCTCTCGGCTGTGGAGCACGCCGATAACACAGAAAATGCTACTGCCGTCGGGATAAAAGCTGTCTGTAACCTCATAGATACAAGGTTACTGTGAATCCCGTTATAAAGACGCTAATTCGTCCAATTCCTTTCGTCGCTTGTGGGCGAAGAAGTGCTGGTTTCGGTAAGCCCGAGAGCTTCTTTGAGAACCTCGTGTTGGATTTCTGTAGTTTCTTCTCGTGCAATTTCGGCAGCATGGATGTCTTCTTGATCTTCTAATGCTGCAACAGCGCGAGCATAAAATGAGGGGGAGACGACTACGGCGCGGGCGCGGCTTTGCTGGCTGGTGATGGTGATAGGCATATGTTGTGCTTCCGCAAGGATTTGGTCGTGGGACTTACGAAATTGGCTGACAGTCATTGATTTTGGTTCCATGTTTTTAAAGTACATCTCAAATGAATTGAGCGGCGCGGGCGTGAATAAAAGCTAAACAGGGTGCTTGGCCCCATCGCGATGTCATTAACTGTCCCAGATCTGGTTTTCGGGCGGCGAAATAGACCGGGAATCGACATCACTCGCCACCAACCGGCTTTCCAAGAATGTGAAATAGTTGACAAATCACCTTTTTTCTTGAGGGGTGCAGCGCTCGGGCTTCATGTACATCGTATTTTCTCTCGATACCGTCTTGAGCAGCAATTATGTTGCTGTGAGTGAGAATTTCCCGCCCGAAATAGCGGGATTTTTCTGCCTCTGCCGCAAGACCCATGAAGAAAAATCTCGCCAACGAAGATCCAACGAAGCGTATTCTTGGTGTCGTTGTCCTTCCGGGTGCAACGCACTTGCGGGTACAACACATCTGAAGAACATTAGATAGCTCACCTATATATAAGGAGGAAGTTATGCCTTCCGCACTATTCGTAGTTACCGCCGCAGATAAATGGACGCTGGCCGACGGCAGCGCCCGCCCTACCGGTTACTGGGCCGAAGAGCTGATTGCTCCACACCGAGTATTCAAAAACGCTGGATGGAACATTGACTTTGCGACGCCAAATGCCAAGGCTCCAGTAGTAGACCAGTACAGCCTCGATGTTCTGTCCGACAGCGAGCGCGCGGAATACGAGAATTACCTCGGAGAAATCGGCTCGGAGCTGAACAACCCGCTTAATCTGGCTGATGTTAACGAGGCTGACTATGACCTCGTCTTTTACCCTGGCGGCCACGGCCCAATGGAAGACCTGGCTTATGACCAGGATTCCGCCAAACTGCTGCAGGACCGCATCGAATCCGGTCGTGCGCTTTCCCTGGTATGCCACGCTCCAGCTGCTTTGCTCGCCATGGACAATGACAACTGGCCGCTTAAGGGCTACACCATGACTGGTTTTACCAACGCCGAAGAAGGCGAGGAGACCATCGCAGCCGCCAAGTGGGTAGTTGAGACTCGCCTGCGTGAACTCGGTGCTGACTTTAAGCAGACCGATCCGATGCAGCCGTACGTCGAAGTAGATCGCAGCCTTTACACCGGCCAGAACCCAGCATCGTCTGAGCCTCTGGCACAGCGCATCCTGCGCGACTTTTAATACGAACGCTGAAATAACCGCCGCTTCTACAGGGCACTGACAAGCCCGCGCTAACCTGCTCCTAGGGCACCGCTTTGCCCCGGGGCAGGTTATTTGTCTCTAGCGAGCGCTTCTCCGACACGTTTGCCGGAATGGATGCAGCCGCCTAAAAAGGTACCTTCCAGCGCATTCTTGCCGTGCATGCCGCCACCGCCGAAACCAGCTGCCTCCCCGCAAGCAAACAAACCGGGGATGATGTTGCCGTCTGAATCGAGGCAGCGCCCGGAAAGGTCTGTTTCCAGTCCGCCCAGGGTTTTGCGGGTTAATACTTGCAGCCGTACAGCAATGAGCGGTCCATGTTTCGCATCTGCGAGTTTGTGTGGTGCGGCAGCGCGTACGATCTTATCGCCCAGAAATTTCCGGGCCGTGCGCAGATAATTCACCTGGGCATCCTTGGAAAACGGGTTATCCAGCTGGGAATCCCGATCAGCAACGGTGCGTGCGACTCGCTCGCGGTCCAGCAGGCCGTCGTCGGCAAGCGCGGCCATTTTTGCGGTTAACTCATCGAGGTTATCGGCGATCACCCAATCCACGCCATGGTCTTTGAAAGCCTGCACGGCCGGGTGTGTTTTGGGCCCAAGCTTGCTGGCCAGTTGCCGGATTGTTTTTTGCGTTAAATCTGGGTTTTGTTCGGAACCAGAAAAGATGAATTCCTTATCCGCGATGGTGGAGTTCAACAAAAACCAGGAATAGCCGTGGCCTGTTTTACCAATATGGCTCAATGCAGCGAGGTTATCGGAGCCGGGAAACAGATTCGTGGGCAAGCGCTTGCCGGTAGCATCCAGCCACAACGACGACGGCCCGGGAATAATGCGGATGCCATGGTGCGGCCAGATGCTGTCCCAATTGTGCATTCTCTCGGGGTAATGCCACATTCTGTCCGTATTCACTAGGTTTGCGCCGACGTGCTTGGCGACGTCGATGCCGCTGCCGTCCACGTGTGCTGGAACGCCAGCTACTAGATCGTCGGGACACGGGCCCCAGCGATCGCTTGGCCAGCTGGCGCGTACTTTTGCTAGATTGCCTCCGATGCCGCCGGTGGCGATGACCACGGATGCTGCATTCAGTTGAAATTCACGCACGGCTTTTCTGCTTGAGGCCTGGCCGCGGGGTAGCGCATCATCTGCTGCTAACTCGACCCCGCGTACACCGGTGACTCGGCCGGACTCGTCTTGTAGCAGGCCTTCCACGCGGTGGCGGAAGCGCCAGGTGAGTTGTCCGGTTGCTTCCGCCCGTTCGAGTGGTTCGCGGAAAACCCGGACGACTTCTGGGCCGGTGCCCCAGGTGAGGTGGAATCGTGGAACGGAATTGCCATGACCACTGGCATCGCCGCTGCCGCGCTCGGCCCAGCCGATCGTCGGCAAGACATTGAGACCGAGCTTTTTTAAATATTCTCGCTTTTCACCGGCCGCGAACTGCACGTATGCCTGGCCCCAGGCCTTCGGCCAGCGATCATGGGGAGCGTCGTCGTAATCCGCACTGTTTTCCCAATCGCGCCAGGCAAGCTCATAAGAATCGCTCACCCGCATCAATTTTTGCTCCGGGCTTCCCACATAAAACAAACCACCCAGCGACCAGAAGGCTTGGCCGCCCAGGTTATTGCGGTTTTCTTGGTCGAGGATCACGACCTGTTTCCCGCCCTGTAATGCCTCGTAGGCTGCAACCATGCCCGCCAGGCCGGAGCCGACGATGACGATGGGGGCGGTGGACGAGTCTGTGGATGTCTTTGTTGGGCCACTTTGCGACGATGTCTTGGGTGTTGTGTAAGTCATATTGCAAGTCTAAATTAATCGACGATCTCGGGCAGCGGTGACGGCGGCGGTGCGCGATTCCAAGACAGAGAATGAATCAACTTGTTGTATAGGACCCCCCTCCGCCGAACTGAGATTGAGACAGATGAGTGATCTACTGCATCTTTCGGGGTAATATAATCTGTGTTACTTTAAAAGAGGTTTACGTATAATCCGGGTTGTCATGTATCTTGTCCACCCCTCATTTCGGAGGTTATCAGACAGTTTCAGCTACAGCCCTCTGATTATTTTCCTTCCTCTATTAGAAAGTCATTTCCGTGAGAACCGTTAGCCCTGTACTTGAAGTTCAAGCAGTTGCCGTCAAAGCGACCCCAAGGCACAGCCCCCTCGCGTTGCCACTAGATTTTGAGCTTACTCACGGGCAAAAAGCATTGTTATCAGGTCCTTCCGGATGTGGCAAGACTACATTCCTGAACGCAATCGTAGGCTTACACCCCCTACACGAAGGAAACGTAGTGCTACTTGGCGAGTTCAACATATCTAAGACCTCAGTATCGACCCGCCAAAAATTACTCCGAAGCGATATTTCCTACGTCGGCCAAGAACTAGTAGCTTTCCCAGGCCTTACGGTAAAAGAGTATTTAGAATTCAATCTACAAATTTGCAAGAAAAAGGTGAATTCAGGATTCTATGTCGGAATTCTTGAATCGTTAGGTGTAGAACACACTGTAAACCAGATGCTGACCGAACTTTCAAAGGGGCAATTACAGAGAGTCATGATCACTGGTGGACTCATACGACAACCTAAATTACTGCTACTTGATGAGCCGAGCAGTGCATTAGATAGCGACTCGCGGGACAACTTATTCAGTGTCGTTGACGATGCGGTGCACGAGGGAACGGGAGTTCTCATGGTGTCACACGACCCAGTCGTCGAAAGCTTCGTTGATTCTGTAATCACTATGGAAAAGGACGATGCAAACCATGAATAAGAATTTGCAAAAAATTGGGGCGTCGATCGTCGGCGAGGCCAAAATATATTTCTTTGTCCTCGCACTAGCCCTCGGAATCACCACCAGCTTTGTTCTTGTTTTAGGTTCAGTCTGGTCGCGATTGATTGACGAGTTTCCGGATGACCAATTCAAGTTTATTGGTGGCAATATGCTCTTTTGGGCGACATTTGTCGCCATCGCCATGAACATTCCGCTTGCAGTTCTCGGTTCTTTACTCCTTCGGGAACAATCCATAACGCTTATACGCTTTGGACTAGGTCGGCGTCACTTTATCCGCGTAATGCTTGGGCAAATGTGGAAGCCGTTCCTCGGCGCCTTACTCCTCGCAGTCGTGCTTTATTTACCATTTTCTGCACTCTTAGAATGGCTTCCTGATGATAATGGAACTTCATTAATCAGGGTCAGTGGATTTGGCGTTCCTACTTTTTTCGGCATTGTTCTCGCAATAATCAGCCTCTTCATTCCACTAACCATCTCGGTATTGTTTTTGAGCACGAATTTAGTGACGAGGGTGAACAATAGCTTCAGAAGGTTACGCTCCATCAAACGCTGGCTCTTGCGAGGGATTTTCGCTTTAGGCGGGACCGCATTAATTATATTCGGAATAGTTTATGAAAACGGACAACAAGGTGGAATTCTCTTTACGGTAGGGATACTGCTTGTTGGTTCTACTCTTGTTCCCCAGGCGGCTCCGCGTATTGCACTCAATCTTACGACACTCGTTGCAAGGTTATCCTCGTACCGTCCCAGCCCCGTTTTGAGTAAATCTGTGACTTCCGAATATCGGTCACGTTTTTCAGGCATCTCGTTATTCCTGTTCCTCATTGCAAGCATCCCTGCGTTACTTTTCAGCGCATCTGGTATGCAAGCCCGCGCCATGGGAGAAGGCGGTATTGCGCAGTGGGATTTCTGGGTCCTCATGGCCGTTCCTCTAGCCTTTACGCTACTAGCGATTATCTCCGCAAGTCTCATACTTAGCCAATTGCTCAACCGTAGTCTCCATAAATTCCTCAAACTAGGGATTATGCGTCGTGAATACCATTTCGCATTACTGCTCACACTTGCTTCAATAGCTTTTTCGGCGCAGGCGTTAGTGCTTGCTTGTGTGTTTTTTCTGGGACTACTCATGATGTTCGTCTGGAATATCAGTTTGATTGAAATGTTGAGTGAGTTGTATTGGCAGCCACTAATATCTGTGTTTATTCTCGTCATGATTTTTGTGCCGCTCCTGTATCTGGGATTCTCGGGTGTAAAGGGCAAAGAGATCCAAGCCGCTTTGGGATCGAGGAAATAGCCGAAAAGGAATCTCTTGCCTAAGTGAAGTGCCCCAGATTTCGACTACGGCGCCCCGGGGCGGTCTAAATTAATCGGCGATCCCGGGCAGCGGTGACGGCGGCGGTGCGCGATTCCACACCCAATTTCTGAAAAATATGAATCAGGTGCGTTTTCACCGTCGCCTCAGAAATAAAAAGCTTCTTTGCCAAGGCCTTATTGCTCGCACCGGTGGCGAGTTCCCGCAGAATTTCAATTTCACGCTGCGAAAGGCTCTGCTGCGGTTGTGAAGTCCGCTGCGCCAGTGCTGCCGCCACATCCGGCGACAACGTGCGCTTGCGTTCGTGGGTGGCGATGATGGCGTCGAATAAACTTGTCTCGGGCGAATCCTTCAGCAGATACCCCAACGCACCGGCCTCGAGAGCGGCGACGATATCGGCTTCGGTGTCGTATGTCGTCAAGATCAACACAGGTGGACCGCCTGCCTTCGCTAATTTGCTGGTCGCGGTGATGCCATCAACCCCCGGCATCTGGATATCGCACACCACCACATCCACATCAGTGATGCTGCCGTCGACAAGCCCATCCACTGCGCTACCATCGGCAGCCTCGTGGGTGACATGCACCCCGTCGAAGCTATTCAGGATTGCGCGCAGGCCAGCGCGGACAACGGGGTGGTCGTCGAGAAGCATAACGCGGATCATGGTGGTCTCCTGGAACTAGCTAGCTGGTGTGTGCTGCGAAGTCAGCGGGATGCGGGCCGCAACAACCGTGCCTTCACCCGGGGTCGATTCAATATTTACTGTGCCAGATAATGCAGCAATGCGTTGCTGAATACCACCAAGCCCGTAGCCGTGGCTGGAGTCTTGCTGGGGTGCCTGCGCCGGGTCAAAACCACGGCCGTCGTCTGGGCAAGCACGCAGGTGTGGCAGCGGATTTCGCGCGCGCATGACGACGTCGTCGGCACTGTCCTGGCGGTGGACACCCGGGACCGGCACGCAGGTGCCTTGCGCGATGAGGAATGGCACGATGCCGAAAACCAGACCGGGGATAGTGCTGCAACAGTCGAGGATTCTTTTTCTGGCTTGGCTGCCTACCGGTCGGAGCAGGCATCGCTCCAGCTGATTCAGGTGTTGTTGTATGCCATTAGTGCTTTGGTGACCGTGGCGTTTCTGAGCGTGTGGACAATCCAGCGCAGCCGTGATCTTTCCGTGCTACGCGCACTTGGTGCCAGCCCGGGGTACGTGTGGAAGGATGCGCTGGGACAAGCCGCTGTGGTGGTTGGCATCGGCGTTGTGCTTGGTGCCGGCGTCGGCTGGGCAGCTGGCGTGTGGGCCGGGGGGTCTGTTCCGTTTGATTTGCAGTGGACCACCATCGTGGTGCCCGCCGCGGGCATCTGGGTGCTCGGTATGTGTGGCGCACTGGTAGCAACCCGACGAGTGAAAAAGATTGATCCGGCATCGGCATTGGAGGGAAAATCCTAATGAATACTGAAAATAAAAACACGCAAGTTAAAAATCCAGCGGTCGCTTGCCACAACGTCACTGTTGATTTCCCCGACGGCACCGGCACCGTGCGCGCTTTGGATCAGGTGTCCTTGCAGGTTCTTCCGGGGACGGTGACTGCCATCGTGGGTGAATCAGGATCCGGCAAATCCACCTTGCTTTCGGCCATGGCGGGGTTGTTGCAGCCCACGGAAGGTGAAGTGCGTATCGCCGGTGAACTGATGAGCGTCGGCTCGGAGGAAAAGCGCAGCGAATTACGGCGCCAACACATCGGGATGATTGTCCAACAGCCGAACTTGTTGGAATCGTTGTCTGTTGCCGAGCAGTTGCTGATCACCGACCATCTGCGTGGACACACCCCGCGCCGGGAGCGGGCAGAAGAGCTGTTGGCCAAGGTGGGTTTGGAGGGGCTTGGCAGCCGCAGCGTCGGCAAGCTATCCGGTGGTCAACGGCAGCGGGTGAATATTGCGCGTGCAGTGATGAATGATCCGGATGTTTTGCTTGCCGACGAACCTACTTCCGCGCTGGATCAGGAATTGTCTCAAGAGATCATGCAACTATTGCAGCAGGTATCACGCGATTTGGGGATCGCGACGTGCGTTGTCACCCATGATCGGAGAATGTTGAAATACGTGGACGAAGTGGTGGAAGTCATCGACGGCAAAATCAAGTAAAAATCTTGCATAGTGAATAGTTCCGTCTGAGGATCTGGAAGACGCTTATCATCAACCAGATGCTCATTGGCTGAGTGTTCGGTAAACGGCATGAGCCCTGAAAGGCTTAAATCTGACTCTAGATCCAAACAACGTTTCCAAAACTAACTATATAAAGGAGCAAAGCTACCAGATATGCGGCCCACAATAACAGCACCGGCGAAAAACCAGCTGCAATGGCGACGGCGATAGCGCGTGGTGAGCGGGCAACGAGCGCCAAAGTCAGGGGGATAATGGCCAAACCAAGGGTCCAGCCAATTGCGCTGACAGAACCGTAAGGAAATAGCGTCGGAATAAATTGAATCCCGACCACACATGCAGATAAGGCATAAGAAACGTTCTGTAAAGAGAAATCCATTGCTTGCGTTGAAATCCTTTGTGTCAGCAATCAATCAAGTATGCATGAGACTGCAATGCAGGAAATTAGGGCGCGCGTTAACTTCTTTATGAATATCTACCCTTATTCTTCACTACAATAACTTCAGTATGGACTAGGAAACTATATTGCCAGGTACTATAGTAGTGAACCCCGCCATAGTCAAGGGGTTCTGTGAATCCGTGCAAGCCGGAGTGAAGGCGGCTTCATTGCGTGCATGGCGGGATTTTGCGGACGTGCCGCGTGGAATTGCTTGAGAGGTCGTTGTCGCGGAGCTAGATGGAATCTATTAAGTCATTAAGGAGCTATAATGCACAATCTGCTAAAGAAAATTTCTGAGTTTCAGGAAGTATCGGCATATCACTTCACCTACACACAAAGGACCCTGGATTCCGGTGGGGAAGTAGCCCAGATTCGTGAGGAGGGAACAGTCGATTATCGGAGTGGCACCATCGAAAGTACGGTTTATGCCGTCGACGGGGAACTTGTCGACGAACAGATGCGCTACCGCGTAGAAAGGCAAACTAAATACGCCACTATGGCTGGGAGCGAAGAAAATACAGAGATGCCGTACTTCGGTTTCGGGATGGAAGCCCCGGGACTGCTGTTGAGTTTGTATATGGCGCGGGAGATCGAGATGGATGATGACGCATTAGACGGTGTGCTCTCTTTGGAAAATCCGGCACGTCCATTGGTGGATGATGACCATGATTCTATCCGCCAGTCTGTTGCGAGCTTATTTGTACAGGGCAATGGTTTTCCACCACGGTTTAACGTAGAAATAGGTGCCCATAAAGCAACGGTTGAAGTTATTCAATCCCCGGGCAACCAGCATCATCAAGATATTCGCTCCGGGGTGATTTCTACTCTAGAGCTAGTCTCTATCTAAGAGTCGTCATGGAGGATGAAGATTCTTTGCCCGCATAGTTTCGTGTAAAGGCTATTGTTATTTGCCATTTCTCTCGCGGTGTTTGCATCCGGGCCAACAGCACGGGCAACGCTTGCCTTCGTGGAGCTCTTCGCAGGTGCGTCGGATGCGGCGGGCTCGGGTTTCTTCCTTTTTCGCATCTGATACCCAACAGATGAATTCATTGCGAGCTAGTAGGGTGAGTCCGTTCCACAGTTCTGCGAGATTTTCGCGGACTAGGGCCTGTTGCAGGTCGTCGGGAAGCGGGTGGACGGCACCGCCGTAAAGCACAGCCTGAGTTGTCATGACAACCATTTTAGTGAAAGTGGTTCGGCAGGGGGTATGCAGTGATCGTTAGCGTAATCCCTGGCATTGCATTCTTGGCTATCTGAAGTGCTCAGATTTTGCCACCTAGTCAGACGGAATAGAACCTGGAGCACTTCAGTTATCGGCTGGCTTATTTTAACCTTCGGCGTAGGCTATGTAATCGCTAGCGGAAATACTGTTGCTACAGTCTTTCTGTCAGCCTCATGGGTACTTTTGACTGTTTCAATGGTTGCCCGGTTTTCTAAATAAAAAGGGAATCCTTTTAGTGCACAGATTGGCTGTCCTAAGAGCTCTTGCTCTAGGACAGCCAATTGAGGGGTAAGTATCCAAAAAGAGGATGCGGACATTTTTAAAAATATTCAGAGTAGTAGCTTGCGTCGGCGTTGATTGATGCTTAATCCGCTGAACTCAAACTTAAGTTTGAGTTGATAATCTGGGCCCGTTATAGACTGCTAGGATAACTGCCATGGGCGCTCAATCTTTCGATGTCATTATTGTCGGCGGTGGATTCGCCGGTAATGCAGCAGGCATAACTTTAGCGAGAGCATTACGGTCCGTAGCAATCTTTGACACTGGACGTCCGCGTAATCGTTCAAGTTCTCACGCACACGGTGTATTGGGGCAAGACGGCGCCAATCCGCTTGAATTCCTGAGGCGAGGACGTGAAGAGTTTTCTGCCTTCGGCGGGACACAATTCTCGGATGAAATCTTAAAAATTCAGGCTGTTGAGACGTCTGCTCCCCACGGAAAGACTCTTTGGGAGGTTCATTCTTCCCAGGGGAAAAAGTATCTGGCTGAGCACGTTCTAGTGGCTACTGGCATCTCCGATAAGTTGCCCGCCGTCCCTGGTTTAGAAGACCTTTGGGGGCAACGTGTATTTCACTGCCCCTATTGCCATGGATTTGAGATTCGTGACACGGATTGCGCAGTGATCGGAGGTCTCAACCCAGGATTTACTTTCCGGATGACGCACATGCTGAGAAAATGGACGAGTCAATTGACGTTCTATACAAATGGCCTAGTCCTGGATGCTCAACAACGCGCGCTCTATGCTGCGCGCGGCGTGATTGTCGATGACACACCTGTTACAAGTGTTGAAGCGGACCTAAACTCACCTAGCGGAGTTGTAATAAATGCAGAGTCAGGGTGCAGTCGATTTGAATCCTGTTTTACAGGTCCGGACTTCCTCCCTAACCATTCGCTATTGTTGGATGCAGGCTGCGAACACTCCAATGGTTGGGTCCTACAAGACGGTGGTAAGACTTCGATGCCTGGTCTTTGGTCAGCAGGAAATGTCACCAGCTCTCCTGATCAGATTAGTCAGGCGATGGGCAGTGCAGTGGCAACTGCCATTGCAATAGATCAGACGCTCCTGAGCGATGAACTCGCAGCCCTAGCTCCCTCGTTCTGAATCGGGTCAAAGTCAAAGGGGCCAGCACCACTTATGGTTTTGGGGTTTCAACCGCAAGACACTTCTCGTAGATGCACGTAAAAAATTTATACACTCGAGAAGTTGAAGAGGATGTTTCATTTTCCTACTGAGTTGCGCCTTTTAAGGTGTTGAGGCTTCGGGCTCCATGTCGTGAGCTACCTCAACCCATCTGCCTTGGCGACCTTACAGGTCGGGTGGAGCTGCCGCTTAGCGCCGACCTCATCTTTCTTACCGATGGAGATTTAGGAAGATAGCACTGAATTAATGCTCTGAATTTTGGTTTCAAGAGAATTATCGCACCCACAACCCGTGCTCGTTTAAAAAGGAGCTGATCCATACCCGAAGATGGGTGATGTTGAGGTGGAGATCAAGCCGTTTGAGTGGGTGCATTGGTGGAATGAGGAAAGGCTCCACCAGAGCTTGGGGTACCGAACCCCGGCTGAGGTTAAATGAGACTTTGTGGCAACAGGATGAGTCCCGGGAAACAATGGAAATCCAGGTAAATGCCTAGGAACAAACCCCAGTACACTTCATGTAGCCTTAATTCATAAGATCTATTTTTAACTCTTTGAAAGGACTGTTATGACGCGTTATTTCACAGCTTGGATAACCTTTATGGTTGTATTGTCGATAGCTGGGATTATATTTGATGGATTTGACTCGAAGCAAAGTATTGCTGTTACTGTCATCGTTTCTTTAGCTTCTGCTGCCGTAATCTACTGGCTACATCCGTTCTCCACCAATCTAGAAAAATAGTCAAATAATTTGTACTGGAGCGTACTGGGTTTAGTTTCGCTTTGTAAAGGCCGTTGACTGGCCCGATCGCTATGGTGCACCAGCTGGTTTCCATGGATTCGACCGGTGGCGGTGAGAGCATGTTCCACAGCCTTGATGGGTAGCACATCGGAGCGCACCGTCTAGCGTGTAGTAACACCAGCAATTTTCCGACTGAAGACATCTACGGCAAACGCGGTGTAGCCACATCTTGGCAGGGTGCGAACGTAAGTAATCTCGGCAGCCCAAGGCTTGCCTGGTGCTTGTGCACGAAAGTTTCGTTGAACCAGGTCCAGGCGATGATCAGGTGCCTTCGGGCTGATTGTGATTACCGGATAACGCCCAAGATGTCGGCCACTGACACCGGCTAGTTTTTTAAAAAAAACATGCGGTCTTGTCGCGGGCTAGGTGAAAGCCTTCACGGTTCATGGCATGCCACATTGTACAGATAGCGTAGACCGAAAAGTTTTCTGCATGGACTCGTTGAATCTCTTCGGATGAGCAGACTATCGCTTAAGGTTCTTACGCTGGGAAGGCGTGTGACGGCTTTGCGATAAACGCGTAAGGTAATGGAATCCACGATCCGCAGGGTCAAGGACGAGGCAGATGGCCCCGGGGCCCACGCTATTTCTTGTATGTGTTGATGTAGGAGATCATGCGCTTGTGGAGTAGTCGACTCTCGCTGCGAAAACCGACGCGGTCTTGAGGATCCCATTTGCTCGTTTGGTTTCGCGGTTTTCTCGGCGCAGGCGCCCTAAGATCTTCTTCCATCGACTCGCCACCAGATGGTTCAGCATGATCACAAGCTGTGGCGCTCTGTGGTGCTGTCGCGGTACCAAGCCCACAACGTGTGGTGGGATACACCAGGCAGCTCGCAGACCTCTATTTAAGTGTGCTGCAGTGATCAGGATGCCAAGCGGCAGATGTCAACAATCTGATGGACCACTTTCTCCTTGAACTCGATGAAATACTTTCTAGGCATAGTATCCAATCCTTGCGTAGCTGAGGTAGGAACTAAGACCAGGACGCTTCACATTCTCAATACTTATCACCGACAACTACACAAGCTGAAAAACGATAATATTTGTCATTTTTTAATGTGAAGATCATTCTGAAGAATTGAAGCACGCCTTACGTCCAACTTTTGCGAGGATCTTCTTGCGCTACCCGTCGCACCTGGGAATCCTCCATCGTCCAGGAAGGGTAACTTGTGTCAATGGCTCTTAGTACTGTTATCAGGTCATTGAGTCGTCCTCGGACGTTGGTTTCCAAAAGGTTTTCTTGGTGCGATACTCGGTTACGTAAACGTGTCAGCCGTTCAACCTTCTTGCCAATACTTTCCCTCCATTGGTCTTCAATACCAGCGTTGGGAAAGGCGTGGTGGAGACACTCCTTCCACAGTCTTTTGGCGTTTGAACGATGGTCCGGCAATGCCTCTCCGAGAAGATTCGACCAATTACCTAACGTGAATTGAGCTATTACATCATCGTGACTGGGCGGAGCGTTCTTGCGTGTGTGTCCATTACCTCGACGTTGAGATTCTTTCCGGGCCCATTTTCTAGCCTGCCCCATAGGCGTTTTGAACATGTCGTACAACAACTGGTTTGATTGGTATTCAAGGGACCAATCTCTGCAGCCCTTTTCCTTATAGTTCCAGTCCTGAAGCGCATTGTTCATCGCGTTGCGTGTTAGAACCTCAAAGTAAGACAACTGAGAGTGTAAAGCGCCGGCTAGCCGAGTATTCTAGCGGTACAGTGCTACTGCCTTTTCTGTATCGTTTCCTGCAGCTGTGTAGTATGTTTTGAAACGAGCCGCGCCAAACATGGTTTCTAGTTCATTTTTGTCCTTCATACGCTTAATGATATGCTCGGGCGTGTGAGCGTCAATGTAGATTGGCGCACCATACCCCACGACCCCAAGCTTTGTGCTTGGGGTCGTTGATTTTCAGGGTTAATAGACAAAGGGGTGGAATTCAGGGTTAAGGGACAAAAATCGGACACCCTCGGGCATTCAGTTCAAATGACCTGAGCTATTTGTTTGAACATATTCATAAAGCGGAAACCTGTGAAAAGCTCGGTTTGGTGATAAGCGCCAACCAGGTCTCCTCTAAACCCGAGCAAACTGAATAAAATCGGGATGAGCTTCACTAGTGTTGGAACAAGAAACATCACGATAATCGTGAAGGATAAACTTGCCATGTTTGGACCATAGCCCGCCGAAACGAGGACACCGTAATGATTCAGAAAATCCCCTTGAAAGCTTGGGAATTAATGTTTTCTTTATTGGTGCTCTTTTTGGCTCTCTTTTACGTTGCTATAGCGTTTGATGGGGGACTACATAGATCCATTCAAGCTGGTTTGGCTGTTGCTTTTGTGCCCGTCAGTTTTTTCTGGCGGATTAAACCCATATTGTCTTCATTCTTGACGGTGATGATTCTGTATGCATGGTCCGTTAATTGGATTACCGCACTCCCAACTAACCTGGGATTAACGCCTTTCTTCTTGTTTCTTCCGGTCGCGATATATGGAGTTTCGCGACAATCTGACAGTAGAAGGTGGGTGACTGGCATTGCACTGTTAGCTTATCTCTATTGCACTATCTCTCCAGTCATGTGGCAATTTGGGACTGACGCAATCGCCTACCGTAGCCTTGAACAGGCCATCTCGTGGATCCTAGTACAGTGGCTCGCGCTTTCCATTGTCTTGCAATTCGGTCGGGCTGAACGGAAACAAGAACAGCAGCGGGAACTCGATAGAAGAATAAAGGAACAGTCAAATCTAGAGAAGTTAAGAAAAATTCAAACCCAAGAAAGGATGCAGATTGCGCGAGAAATTCATGATGTCCTCGCTCATAGTTTGACATTAATTAATGTCCAAGCATCTGCAGGAGAAATAGCTGGAAAAACCTCTGCCGATAATAACAACAACGCACAAGAGGAAGCTCTAAGGAATATTCGTAGAATCAGTTCTGATTCGTTAGTGGAAGTTCGCGGGATTGTTCGAGCATTAAGAGATAACACTAGTAAAAGCCAAGAGCAAGGCCTCACTGGGCTAAGCAATATGTATTCTCAATTAGAGAATTTTTCTAAAGCTGGACTCAAAATCCACGCTGATTTGCCATCTCCAGAAGAGATGCAGGAACTTGTACAATCTGTACCTCTAATTACTCAATTGGCTGTACGCAGAATCATAGATGAGTCCCTAACGAATATCCTTCGTCACCAGGGTGTTGAGACTTCTGCGAGTATAAAGATGTTGGTTTCGCTTGCTGCTAACGAGCTTTCTTTGGTTATTACAAGCAAATCAAAAGGAAAGAGCGTTGAAGCGTTTGAGGGCTCGGGAAGCGGCTTAATCGGTATGCAAGAAAGAGTTGCCAATCTCGGCGGCTGGATTACTTTCAAGCACAAAGATGGTACGTTCTCCGTAACAGCTTCGGTGCCGATTCTGCCGGGATAGTATCCCCAGATGGGGGAAAGCATGAATTATTTAAACGGTGGTAGAGATGAAGATTCGAGTACTAATCGCAGACGACCAGCCGCTAATGGCTTCTGCCTTGAAGACTATTTTAAGTACTCAAGCAGATCTTGAAGTTGTTGGCCTGGCGCAAAATGGGATTGAAGCGGTCAAGATTGCCTCCCGATGGAAGATTGACGTCGCGGTGCTGGATATTCAAATGCCACAAATGAATGGGTTGGAAGCTGCAAAACAAATCTTAAAAGAGCATAAAGATACTAAGGTGCTGATGCTAACAACTTTCAGCGACGATAATCTAGTGGAAGATGCCCTAGAAGTCGGAGTTCACGGGTTCCTACTCAAAGACATTGATCCTGAAAATCTCATCAGTTCTGTACGTCGAATTTATGAAGGAGCATCGGTACTTTCTCCGGATGTGACTAACTTCGTATTCGAGGAATTTCGGCGAAGATCAAACTGGAAGCATAAACCCACGAATGATGAAATCGAGATAGTGAACTCTCTGACCGAACGTGAAAAACAAGTCTTAGGACGGGTTGCCTGTGCGGAGACGAATGCAGAGATTGCGGGTGCTCTTTTTATAGGTACCGCGACGGTCAAGACATATGTTTCTCGGCTGATAAATAAATTAGGAGTTCGAGATCGCGTTGGTTTAGCTGTCTGGGCACACAAAAACCAACTGACGAATCCAGAAGAATAATCGCAGTTTTAAGCATCTGGACAAACGGCTCGCTTCATCCTCTAGACTGATGCCGAATTCAGTCGCCTGACGTAGTAAGACGTCGTGAAAAACGTCCTAGAGATAGATGCTTTTATCTCAGGTGCGCCGCATCATAGAGTCATGGCTAAGACAGACGGACTAACACCTGCAATCTCATGTAATGATCTACGGATTAGTTATTCAGGACATGCGGTTCTTGATGGTTTCTCGATGGACGTAAACCCTGGTCGGGTCCATGCGCTTCTGGGGCGTAATGGAGCAGGGAAATCTACTTGTTTCCGTATGATTCTCGGTTTGGAAGACCGCGGACAAGGGGATATCCAAATTCTTGGCGCTCCCCGGACTAGAGACAGTCTGAAGAATATAGGGGCTTCCATCAATGGGCCAGCTTTCTACGGCCATCTCTCAGCGCTAAATAATATCCGTGTTCACGCTAAGCTGCTCAATATTCCAGATCTCCAGGCACAGGAAGCGCTTGATTTCGTAGGACTGGGACACGCTGGGAGAAAGAAGGCGCGCTCTTTTTCCACTGGTATGAAAGCGCGACTTGCTCTTGCAACGGCAATTCTTGGACGTCCCCCCATCCTTATTCTCGATGAGCCTCAAAACGGTCTTGATCCGCAGGGGATCGCAGATCTGCGAATTCTTATACGCAATTGGGTGAAGTGCGAAGGCACCGTTTTGGTTAGCTCCCATCAGCTCGGGGAAATTTCTAAACTCGCTGATGACATCACGATCCTAGCCAAAGGTCATAGTGTTTATTCCGGGCCGTTGAGCCATTTTGCCGCAAGAGACCACCTTGAAGAACGCTTCCTGGACATGACCCAAGGAAGTGAAGAATCATGAGCAAAGTAAGGTCTGTGTTCGCTCGATCGCAGAGTGCGCCGAAGGCGCCCGGTATTATTCAAGCCGAAATTGTTCGTACAAAAGGATCAGCAGTGCAATGGTTTCCACTGATTGGTCTGTGGATTGGTATTATTAGCTCGACCTTAGCTTTCTGGTCCGCTGAGGGTCATGATGCCTCGGGTGCGCTGGCTTGGCAGGCTATGTACGTCACTGGTATGGCTGCTCCTCTTCTCGCTTTATTAGCTGGTCTGGCAGAAGATAGGGAAAAAGCGAACCGATACGGAGGGACAGATATTCGTCCGGTGTCTCCATATGCTATTCGTGCGGCACGTATCGGTGTTCTCATTGTAGTTTCTGCATTGTTTCACCTGATGAACTTTGGGTCGTCCTGGGCATTAACAATATTGGATGGACGTGAAGGGGCGAATTCCCTTCTTGTTGCAGGTGGGCTAGCGTTTATGTCCAGCATTTCGACGCTTTGTATTTTCAGCCTGGTTGCACGGTATTTCTCTATTGTAATGACGTTATTAGTGGCGGTGGTGTATCAAGTAGCCGGAACTCTTTTATCTGAATCCGCACTGTGGAATCTGCTTCCACCGACCTGGCCAGTGCGTTTGCTTCTACCCGTGCTTGGCGTTCACTCCAATGCGGTCCCTTTGACTGAAGGAGAGTTACTTGCGCAAGAAACTCCGTTGCAAGGAATTGTCCTTAATAGCCTCTTTGCGCTTGTTACTCTTAGCTTGACGGTTTTCGCGCGGGGCCGCCAAAGAAAAGTTACGAATAAGAAAAATACGCAAGCACAACCACAACAAAGCATTTCACCTGCACAGTTTTCTCTTGATTCTGTATACGCTTCGCCTGATTTCTCTGGGCGCAATAGTCCAGACAACCTAGCTCTTGCTTTATCGTCCATCAGGATCGCATTATTCCGTAGCAGTATTTCGTGGTTGTTATTTGCCGTGTTAGCGGTTTTTGGGATGATGGCTATCTTCTATCCAGCAAGCTATATCAGCGGCTTCTATACGTTTTTCGTCCTTCCCTTAGGCGCGGGCCTTCTTCCTATCTTGAGTTGGAAATTGTTGTCTTCTGCGTGGAGAGTCACTGTATTGGAGAATGCTAAAACTCGTGTTTCCTATCTTGTGTGGCATTCCATCTTGCTCGTTTTTCTCGCGATAGTGGTAGGAGTTTTGCATACGTTTGCGGGCGGGAATTTTCCTGAAACGGTGAAGCTAGTCGTGTTGTGGTCAACGACGGGAGTAGTGCTGGCGACTATAAGCACCGTGCTGTGCGTGTCCTACGGTGTTGGCCTCACGATCGCATGGTCAATCTTTATCACGGTATTGTCGGCGACTCTGGGAGGCGATGTCCTGGCTGAATCCATCCTGTGGGTTGTAGCGTTGCCTGCTTGGCCAGAGATTGCTGACACTCCAGAACGGCTCATTTTTGCAGTAATAACTGAATTACTTGTTCTTGGTCTAACAGTGCGTTGGTTTTTCGTGGCACTCAGAAAGTTTGAGCGAAGATCGTAGGCTCTGGTACTCAGAAAGGTGGCGATCCTAAAACTATGGCTCCCAATTTCAATGGTTTATAGCAGCAGAATCCGGGATGCTTCAATTTGCAAAGCCCGCCAAACGAAGGCTCTCGTTTAACTGGAAAACCGAGGCCCAGAAATCTCCTGTTTTTGTAGCAATCGTATTATCAATCAGGGATCCGGTTACATCAAATTGCTCTAGCTGAGGATAATAAATTCCAAGTAGATTATGCTCATGGCTAATTTTCTTGTCCAAGATAGAAGCATGCGCCCATTGCCCTGAAAACCGCCTGCGTAGACCTTCTCCAAGGAACATCTGGTATTCAATTCGGCGAGGGGCAGGAATCGTTTTTGCGTTCGCAATCAACCATTTTTCGCACGCTTTTAATGATTCTTGGCTCCACGGGGTGCTTTGTTTTATTCCGGGGAGTAGAAGGTGCTGTTTCGAATCGACGTAGTCTTTCGCCTTCTGCGTCCAATCGGCAAGATTTACCTGCGAACTAGCCACCATACCGACCCTACCTTTCATAATTTAAGTTAATCTAACCATAACTTCCGGAAAATCGGGGCAGTCATTTTTCGCAGTAAACTGGTGCTAAATGCCCCCGTAAGCAAAGGAGCTGTCATGCGCATTAATGAGCACGAATGGGAATTGGTAGAAGGCCTCAACCTGCCATACCAGGAGGATGAGAACTCCACCCATGCGCAGTCACGCCAAGCCCGTGCGGTGCCACAAGTAATCAAGGTCGCCGAGCTAGAAGGCGCCACCGTGGTGCGGTTATCCTTCCGTGCCGGTGACACTATGGCGAATCACAAGGCCCCGCGCCCGATCCTGGTGCTGGGGCAAACGGGTTCAGTGACGTTCACTATCGGTGACGCGGATGCTGGTGAGCCCGTCGATGAAATCGCACTTGCTCCGGGTAAAGCCGTGCACGTCGATGAAGGCAAAATCCACGCCTTGCATGCCGACGCCCCAGCAGTGGTCACACTGTTGATCCTGGGCTAACAAGGCCAGCGGTGCAGCGGTGAATCGCGCAGTAATCGTTGAATGACCCAGCCCCTGCACGGAGCAGTGCTTGTTTTCGCCTTACTGGCCTTACTGACTGGAGAAATATGCCAGCGCCCGGGGTATCGCGGTAGCAATCGCGCTTGCCGACGTCGGCGCCATCCCAAATTCTGTTTGTGCAGCAAGCTGCGCGGCCCAAGAATGCACGACGACAGCGCGCCGGAAAACGTCGGCAAGACCCGCCTGGGCGGCCTCGTTGTGTTTAGCCTCCGGAGCGGCTGCTGGTGCATTCCACTCGGCGAGGAAAGCTCCCAGAATTCCGGACAGCACATCACCGGAACCAGGCGTGGCAGCCCACGAAGAACCCGTATTCACCGACACCAATCTGCCGTCAGGGCTGGCAATCAGAGTGAGCCGTCCTTTTCGCAGCACCCACGCATTGAGTTGTGCCGCCAGGGCACGGGTAGTGCGCAAACGGTCGGTGGCGTCGTTTGCAGAAGCCTCCTGATCCGGCACAGGTAGCGCGTCTGCTAAACGCTGAAACTCTCCATCATGCGGGGTCAGCAGCACCGGGCTAGTGCTTGCCCGGTCGCGCAGGAGCTCCCACAACTGCGCGCTAGCCGCTAACAACGTGATGGCGTCGGCATCCAACACCAACGGTTGAGTGCCCCGCAACGCATATTCCAATTCCAATGCCGCGGAAATATCTGTTCCGCGCCCCGGCCCAACAACCAACGCTTGCACCCGACCCGCGGTGCGCACACTGGTATGTGTGACTGCTTCCGGGTGCGCGCGCACCACATCACGCGTGAGTTCGGCAGGACCAATCACCCGCACCATCGACGGCGTGGCGGCGATGGCACCGGCCGCAGATAAAATGCCCGCGCCGGGATACGCCGCCGAGCCGGCGCACACACCAACCACGCCCGAGGAATATTTGTCCCCGGTCGGCTGCGGTTCGAGGTTTCCGGGGCCGCTGCCGACGTCGACTGTGGCGTGTTGGAATTCCGGCAATTCTGGTGCTTGTGGTGGTGCCGTTGCGCTGCCGCTTGCCGACGCCTGAGCCTGAATCTGCGTCTGCGTCTGCGTTGCGATTGCTGGAACCTGGAAAAACTCGACGGTGCCCTGCTTGAAGCCGGTGCCGGTGTTTTCTGCAGAGTTTTGGTGCGCAAGTTCTTCCGCGAACGAACGCGGGCCCTGTGGCAATTGCAGATCAGCGATCACCACTTTCCCGCACACCGGTGTTGCCGCGTGCGCCAAGCGACCAGCACCAAAAGAGATCGTGACCGTCGCACGCACATAGCTATCTCCGGGCTGGCACTCACATGGTGCCGCATCCTGATCCGTGTTTGCAGCCGTAGATGGTGCTTCTCGGGCGGCGGTTTCTGGAGCGGTGTCGCCCGTATCGCAGTGCACCCCGGTTGGCACATCAACGGCGAGGACATCGGTGCCCAGCCGCCGCTGCGCGTGGAAGAACTCGGCAATCGCGCCATCTAGTCCGCGACCAGCCGATAAACCAGCGATCGCGTCGATGATTAGTGCGGGCGCTTGCGCAGAATCAGCCAGTTCGGCCAGTTCGCCGGTGCCGAGCTGCTCACCACCGGCGGCGCGGAATGCGTGCCACGCAGCTTCGTGCACCTTCGGGGAGCCGTCGGCAAGCGTAGCTATCGGTACTGCGTGCACACGGTATCCAGCCAGCAACAAGTGTGTGGCGGCAAACAAACCATCGCCGCCATTACCGCCGGGGCCGGCAACTACCACGACTTTGTCGGAAGACTGCGCCCGCAACATATCCAGGGCGGTATCGGCCACGGCAGCGGCGGCGAGCTTCATCATCTCGTCGTCGGCCACCTCATGGGCCAGGAGTGCTTTTTCCGCAGCGCGGATCTGATCAGCAGAATAAGCGAACATAAACCCAGCTTAACCACCCCGGACTAAGCCTGTGGTGGCAAGCTACGCCCCAATGATCAAGCCTGGCAAGTCGGGCACCAAAACAGATTGCGGCCCTCGTATGCCTTCATCGCAATATCCGAGCCGCAGACATAACAATCATCACCCGCGCGCCGGTAGACATAGACTTCCCCGCCGTGCTCGTCGTCACGCGCCGGGCGGTGCATCACCTCCGGGGTGTGCTCATCGCGCACCGTATTAATCTCGCCGTCGACTACGCCTTGGCGCATCAGCACCACCAGGTCCTCCCACATCGCGAAAAACACGCTGCGGTCAATCGCATTCCCCGGAGTAAACGGCGACTGCTGGTGTCGGAACAACACCTCCGCACGGTAAATATTGCCCACCCCGGCGAACAATTTCTGGTCCATCAACAACGAGCCGATGCTGCGCTTAGAACGTTGTACCTTCGCCCATACTTGCCGCGGGTTCGCATCATCACGGATCGGGTCTTCGCCGATCTTGCCGACGGCGATGGCGTATTCCTCATCGGTGATCAGCCGGCACCACTGCGGCCCGCGCAGATTCGCCGCCAGGTTGGTGGCGTCTTCTGAGCTGCCATCGTCGTCAAGCGTTTCAATGCGCACACGGATCTGCCCCCAGACCTTCTCGCGATCCTCAAAACGCAGGTGCCCGATCAGGCCCAAGTGGATGTAGATGATGTGTTCGTCGGAAGCAGCATCGAAGTGAAGGAACAAGTGCTTGCCAAAGGCCTCGGCGCGCTCGAGGCGGGAGCCGTCGACAAGCTCTGCTTCCGTCGCAAAGCGGCCCTGCGGGCTGGTGATGTGCAGGCGCTGGGTGCCAAAAATGCGGGTGAATTCGTCGGCAAGACGGTGGATGACGTGTCCTTCAGGCATGCCTCTAGCCTAGCGCTGTGTTTGCGCTGAGTTCGTGCTGAACGCGTATAATAGTCATGCGTCATAGAATATCGAGGCTGCGCGCGGGGGATGCTCGCGGGGAAAGTAAGGAAACAATGGCGCATAAGATCGGGTTTGATCGAGAGAAGTACATCCAACTCCAATCCGAGCACATCAACGCTCGACGGGAAGAAATCGGCGGCAAGCTTTATCTTGAAATGGGGGGCAAGCTTTTCGACGACATGCACGCATCACGCGTGCTGCCGGGTTTTACCCCGGACAACAAGATCGCGATGCTGGAGCAGCTGAAAGATGACCTGGAGATCATGATCTGCGTGAACTCCAAGGACCTGCTGCGCAATAAAATCCGCGCTGACCTGGGCATTACTTACGAAGACGACGTACTGCGGCTGGTCGACGTGTTCCGCGAACGCGGTTTTTTGGTGGAAAACGTGGTCATCACCCAGCTGGAAGACGGCAACCACCAGGCAGAAGCCTTCATCCAGCGCCTGCACCGCATGGGGCTGAAAGTCTCCCGCCACCGCACCATCCCAGGCTATCCCACTGATGCCGATCGCATCGTGTCCGAAGATGGCTTTGGACGCAACGAATTCGCAGAAACCTCCCGCGATCTGATCATCATGACCGCACCCGGGCCCGGATCCGGCAAGATGGCCACCTGCCTGTCTCAGATCTACCACGAGCACCAGCGAGGCGTAAACGCCAACTACGCCAAATTTGAAACTTTCCCGATCTGGAACCTGCCACTCGAGCATCCAGTCAACCTGGCCTATGAGGCGGCCACCGCGGACCTGGACGATGCCAACGTCATCGACCCGTATCACCTGTCCGCCTACGACAAGAAGGCCTCCAATTACAACCGCGACGTCGAAGCCTTCCCGCTGCTCAAGCGCTTGCTGGAAAAACTCGTCGGAGCTTCGCCGTACCAGTCGCCGACCGACATGGGCGTGAACATGGTCGGATATTGCATCAGCGACGATGAAGTCTGCCAGGAGGCCGCCCGGCAGGAAATCATCCGCCGTTATTTCAAGGCGCTGGTTACCGAACGCACCGAGGAACTTGATAACACAATTTCCGGGCGCGTGGCCGTGGTGATGAACAAAGCAGGCGTGGAAGTCGCTGACCGCGCGGTGATCGCTCCTGCGCGCCGGGTGGCGAAGGATAGCGAGCAGCCAGGCTCGGCCATTGAGCTTGCCGACGGCACCATCATCACCGGTAAAACCTCCAGTTTGTTGGGATGTTCTGCGGCCATGTTGCTGAATGCGCTGAAACACCTGGCCGGTATTTCTGACGACGTTTTGCTACTGGCACCAGAGGCCATCGAGCCGATCCAGACGCTGAAAACCCAGCACCTGGGCTCGAAGAATCCGCGGCTGCACACCGACGAGGTGCTGATTGCCCTGTCGGTTTCTGCGGCGAATTCCGCCGATGCCCGCGCTGCCCTGGCCGAATTGAAGAACCTGCGCAATTGCGAAGTGCACACCACCACAATTCTCGGGTCTGTCGACGAGGCCATCTTCCGCAACCTCGGCGTGCGGGTGAGCAGCGAACCGGTGTTCTGGCGCAAAGGTCTCTACCACAAGATTTAGTGGTTTCTGCAGCGTTTAGGAAAACTCCTGACAGGTTATTAAAATGCGGCTTATGACTAGCCGCAGCGAATCGCTCGAATCCAAAATCCTGCTGTATTACCAGTTCACCCCAATCGCAGACCCGCAGGCGGTGATGCTGTGGCAGAAGGCTTTGTGTGAGTCGCTGGGGCTGAAAGGCCGCATCCTCATCTCTAAACACGGCATCAATGGCACCGTCGGCGGCACGGTTGCTGCGTGTAAGCAATACCGCAAGCGCACCCGCGAATACGATGGTTTTCATTCCATGTCGTTCAAGTGGTCCAACGGCGGCGCCGAGGATTTCCCACGCTTGTCGGTGAAAGTTCGCGATGAGATCGTGGCCTTTAATG
>NZ_JAPJNQ010000114.1 GCF_030826625.1 Corynebacterium sp.
AGTGGTAGTGCCGGGAGGGCAGGCAGAAGACATCGCCAACTTGGAATTGCACGCACCGCGATTGGACGAAGAATTCTTCCCCGCAGGCGCAAATCTGGAGATCGCCACACCATTGATTAATGGAACCACCCACATGCGAGTATTCGAACGTGGGGTAGGAGAGACAAAATCCTGTGGTACGGGCACCGTGGCTACCGCCTGCGCCGCCCTCGCCGAAGCTGGATTAGGGGAAGGAACCGTGACTGTCGCTATCCCCGGGGGGACAGTAGAGGTTGAGATCCGTGCAGATGGAGCGACGTTGACAGGCCCATCACGCATCGTTGCGCAGGGCACCTTCACCATCGAACTGTGAGAGAGAAACCGATCTGAGCTGATTAACGTGAGCCTAGATTTCTCTCATTGAGGAAATCGCAAGCTCGCTGCCAACCACCCGGGAATCCTCTACAGCGCTCCGGTGCTCCCGGGGCCTTTCCGCTGTGCCGCGCGCCGGGCTGCCAACCAATATTCGCGAAGGCTCGCGACCCGTTCATCTGAAACTGAGAGCAAGCGCTCCAGCTGGCTAACGTCTAAATGGTGCTTTGCGAGATGCGCGTGCATGCGCTTGCTGTAGCGGCGCGCGGTGGAATACTCGTAATGAAAGCGTTCGATGTCCGGATCAGTGCTATCTATATTTAATAGTTCCGGGCGGTGGATCGTACGGTCTGCGAGGTGATCTGCGTCGTGGGAATAGGCGAAATTTTCGTATTCGCCGAGGATATCGTCGAGCTCATCGAGCGACAATTTAATCGACATGCGCAAAGCCTGTACCTCGTTAGACGACGGTCGGGAAGCTAAATAGAACCAGGCGAGAATTGCCAACACCAAAACGAGGATGACGCCCGCAGATTTCAGCCACCAAACGAGCAGAATCGCCAACACGATGGCACAAATGATGCCGATGCGCTGGCGGGGAGAACCGCTCGAAGGAGTTACAGCCATAATCTGAGTTTTCGATTCCTAGTCTGTTTTCTATTTAGCGTGATCTATTCAGCCTGTTTCGTCTGTCGATCTGGCGTTTCCGTATTCACAGTGCGGTGCGCGCGAGCCGTGTGCGTAGTTTCACCGGGTGATACCATCGCCGACTCAGGTTAACCATACTGTGCTAAGGCTTTAATGGCCACCGCAACCGCAACCGCCGGAACCACAACCGCAACCGCCAGAACCGCAGCCGCCGGAAGGCGCCAAGATAGAAGAGGTCAACGTGCCGGTACCGCTAATGATCTCACCGCGTTCGGGTAGTTTCTCAAGAGTATCGATGGAGATACAGACATCGAGTGGGAATAGCGCATCGATTACGACGTGATGGAATTCTTGGCCGGTGAGCTGATTGCGCAGCGTAGTGGATTGAATCACCTGACCAGAAAAATGCGCTGTTGCATCTGGGGTTTGTGCGCCACTACCAGCATCGATAATTTCTGCTCCGTGAGATTCCACAGTGCCAAGTTGCGTATCTGGATTCTGTTGAGTCCACGCTTGGACATCCGGGACAACCGAAATTTCGTCGGCAAGGGCTGCAACTGTGAGCTGTTGCCAGGGCTGGGCAGGTTCGTCGGCAAGCAGCGGACCCTGAGCCACGTGCGCAGTAATGGTGCTGAGTGGATTACCGGAAGTATCGATGATCTCACATAAACCGAGTACGTCGTTGATCATCTCGACGTGCGCGTAGGTTTGGCTGAGTGAATTAAACCCGACGAATGTGGAAAACGGTTCGACGGCCAAGATGTTGAGCTGAGCGCCGGAAGTGTCGTTAAACTGCACGAGCTGGCCGCCACGTACTTCGCCGGTGACCATGAGCTGATTGGTGGCGATCGCAGCTTCGACGGCATCTTGCCAGTTGTCAAAGTGCATGCCGATCGCGGAAAGGTTGGTCTTTTTCGTTGCGGTCATAATGCCCCAGTTTAGCGAATATGCAGGATCCAGCGAAACCTCGATTTATTGCCTTTCGGCTGGCATAATGGGATCTAAGATGACGAAAAATTTCTCACATAAAGTATCTGCTAGCCGCAACTCTTCGGGCAGTCATGATGAACTACTCGACGCGGCATTCAAAGACAATGAGTCGCAGGATGCGTTGCTCTATAGCGACGCCGATGAAACTTTCAGCACTGCAACTTCGAAAACTGCTCAATCCAGCCACGATGGCGCCATGGGGCTCGAACCGGAACGGGCGGCCCCAACCACTGGGGATATGGATTTGGCGGAGCGCAACGCGTTCCGACGTGTCACCCGTGAAACCACCATCCGCACCGAAGATACGACCGACGGTTACGAAGTCGAGTACCGTAAGCTGCGCTTGGAACAGGTCATTCTCGTGGGGGTGTGGACGGAAGGCACCGTCGCTGAGTTAGAAGCAACATTGGAAGAACTTGCTGCGCTCGCCGAGACCGCTGGTGCCGATGTGCTGGAAATCCTCTACCAAAAACGTGATTCGCCAGATCCCGGCACGTTTATTGGTTCCGGAAAAGTTCAGCAATTGAAGTCACTGGTTCAGGAATACGGTGCCGACACGGTGATCTGTGATGGTGAACTTAATCCGGGGCAGCTCACCGCCCTGGAGCGTGAACTAGACACCAAGGTAATCGACCGCACCATGCTGATTTTGGATATTTTCGCCCAGCATGCGAAATCCAAAGAGGGTAAGGCTCAAGTTTCACTTGCCCAACTGGAATACCTTTACACCCACACCCGTGGTTGGGGCGGTAGCTTGTCACGCCAGGCTGGTGGCCGAGCGGGCTCCAATGGTGGTGTTGGATTGCGTGGCCCTGGTGAAACCAAAATCGAAACCGACCGGCGTCGTATCCGTGCGGAGATGGCGCGCCTGCGCAAATCCTTAGCCGGGATGAAAACCACCCGGGAGATTAAGCGCGCTCGTCGGCAAGATTCTCTGGTGCCACAAATTGCAATCGCAGGCTATACCAATGCGGGGAAATCCTCGCTGATCAATGCGATGACCGATGCCGGTGTGCTTGTGGAAGATGCGTTATTCGCCACCCTGGATCCTACTACCAGGAAAGCCCAGCTTGGCGACGGACGTAGCGTTGTATTCACGGACACCGTCGGCTTTGTCCGGCACTTGCCGACTCAGCTCGTCGAGGCGTTTAAATCTACGTTGGAAGAAGTCCTGGCTGCTGACTTGATGCTGCATGTGGTTGATGCAGCCGATCCGTTCCCTTTGAAACAGATCACAGCGGTGAATAAGGTCATCCGCGATATCGTGGAGGAGACTGGCCAGCCTGCGCCACCGGAAATTATTGTCCTCAACAAAATAGATGCCGCCGATCCGCTGGTATTAGCGGAAGTTCGCAATGTGCTTGACAACGAAAATGTCGTGTATGTCTCAGCAAAAACTGGTGAAGGCATCGCAGAGCTATCCGGTCGGGTTGAGCTGTTTTTGAATTCGTTGGACACCCGCGTCGTAGTGGAAATTCCGTATACCCGCGGTGATCTTGTTTCCCGTGTGCATGATTACGGTACCGTGCACAGCGAGGAGTACACCGAGAATGGAACCGTCATCGACGTCCGCTTGCCTGCGGTGATGGCACAAGAGCTAGCCGATTACCACGTGGAAGCCAGCGCCGACAATAATGACTAGGCGTGACTACTTCGATTGGCTGGACGCTCCACGGTGATGGCAAGACGATAAACAAAGGTGCCGTCGTTGCACCTGATGAACGGCTCTCATGGCCCCGGACCATTGGCATTGGCATGCAGCATGTCTTTGCGATGTTCGGGGCCACGTTGCTGGTTCCCACATTGACTGGTTTCCCGGTCAACACCACGCTGTTGTTCTCCGGTGTGGGCACGATGTTGTTCTTGCTCATCACCCGAAACCAGCTGCCTTCCTATCTGGGCTCTTCGTTTGCATTCATTGCGCCGCTGATCGCGTCCCAGCAGCACGGTATCGCAGCACAATTAGGCGGAATTTTCGTCACCGGTGTGGTACTCATGGCCGTGGGCCTTGCGGTGAAAATCGCTGGTCGGAAAGTTATTGATGCCGTACTTCCGCCGGCAGTGACCGGTGCGATCGTTGCGCTGATCGGGCTGAATTTGGCGCCGACTGCCACCGAGAATTTTCAGACTCAGCCGCTGGTCGCGGCAGTGACGCTGGCGGTGATTGTGCTGGCAACAGTGGCTGGCCGAGGCATGGTCAGCCGCCTGGGAATTCTCATCGGCGTGGTCGTCGGGTGGATTTTTGCGGCACTGACAGGAAACGTTGATGCCGAGGCTTCCCAGGCAATTTCGGATGCGCCGTGGGTGGGCGTTCCGGAGTTTCATGCCCCGGAGTTTCAGCTCTCGGTTATTTTGACGACTCTACCGGTGCTGG
>NZ_JAPJNQ010000115.1 GCF_030826625.1 Corynebacterium sp.
GTATTCGCCGATCATTTCACCGCGACCAATCACCACTAGGCGGTCGGCGGTCTGCTCCATTTCGGAAAGCAAGTGCGAGGAAACCAGCACCGCGCGGCCTTCACTAGCCAGGTGGCGGATGGTGTGCCGCATCCAGCTCACCCCTTCTGGGTCCAGGCCGTTGACTGGCTCGTCGAGGATCAGGTGCTTTGGATCACCCAACAGTGCGCCGGCCAAACCGAGGCGTTGTTTCATGCCCAGTGAGTATCCGCCGATCTTCTTGTTTGCGGCATCGGAAAGGCCCACGAGTTCCAGGCATTCGTCGACACGCGCAGCAGAGATTCCCGCGCCGTAGGCCAGCACCCGCAAGTGGGCGCGCCCGCTGCGGCCTGGGTTAAACCAGGTGGCTTCCAGCAAAGCGCCGACCTGCGCGGGTTTGTTGCGCACCCGGGAAAACTCCGTGCCGTCCACGAAGGCCTGCCCGCTGCTGGGCTTATCCAACCCGAGGATGCAGCGCATAGACGTCGACTTGCCGGAACCGTTGGGCCCCAGGAAGCCCGTGACCGCCCCGTCGGGGACCTGGAACGTCAAATCTTTGATGGCGGTTTTCGCGCCATACTTTTTGGTTAGTTGTTTAACTGTGATCATGCCACCAGTATGGCAGCAGGCGACGGCGGTGTATATAGTGCTGCGGGTGGAAATTCGTGCCTCATACCGCAGTATGAGGTTGTGCTTTGTGGGGCAGTGCGGTGCGTGCGGCCCAGCCCCCAGGGGGCAGCCTCCGGGGCGGCCCAGCTTAGCCCAGCCCATGATGCACGGCATAGAGCACCGCTTGCACCCGGTCGCGCGAGTTGGTTTTCCGCAAAATGTGCGTGACGTGCGTTTTCACCGTCGGCATGGAGACGAATAGTTCCTGCGAAATTTCTTGGTTTGACAGCCCGCGGGCCATCAACTGCAAGATTTCTGTCTCGCGCGGGGTAAGCGGTTCTGTTGCGGCGTTGTCGCTTGCAGAGTTGTCGCTGGAGCGGTGCTGCTTGTCGACGCCCACACTGGCTGCGTTGGCTGCGCCTCCCACACTGGCCGCGCCCCCAGCGTTGCCAGAGCGCATGCTGCGCAACAGGCGGGCAGTGGCTTTCGGAGAGATGATCGCTGTGGATTCATCCACGGTACGCACTGCCTGAAGCAGATCTTCCGGTTCGCTGTCTTTCAGCAGGTATCCGCTGGCACCGGCTTCGATTGCGCCGACAATATAATCGTCGTTTTCAAACGTCGTCAAGACGATGATGCGCGTATCCGGGTGAATTTTTAAAATTTCACGGGTTGCGGTGATGCCATCGGTGTCCGGCATTTGAATATCCATCAACACCACGTCCACCGGATCATTTGCTGCCTGGTTGATAGCCACCGTGCCGTTGTCGGCTTGCCAGGCCACCGTGATGTCGTCCTGCGAATCCAGCACCATGGCAAAACCGGTGCGCACCAGCGGTTGATCGTCGGCAAGCCCGACTGTGATGGGGTGCGTCGTGTCCATGTTCATCCTTTGGCTGCTCATGTTGGAATCTCCACCGTGACGTTGAAACCGCCTTCATAATACTGCGAGTCGCCCCAGCGCGCGGTGCCACCATGGATGCGGGCGCGCTCACGCATGCCCTGCAAACCACGACCTGTAGAATCCGCGGACTCATACACACCGGTGCCTGGGGCATTGTCGATGCTCACGCGTACCGACGAAGCCGCAGACCAGTCGATTTCCAGGCGCGCATCGGTGGGCCCGGCATGCTTCATGATGTTGGTCAGTGCCTCCTGCACGATGCGATACACCGTCAATCCACGGGCAGGGTCCAACTGCCGACGGGTGCCGGTCTCGTGCCAATCGATATGCACGCCGCCGCGCCGGGCCTCGTGCAACAATTCTTCGATGCGTTCCAGACCCGGCGACGAGGATGTCTCGCGGGTGTCGTCGTCACGCAAAACACTGAGCAACTGGCGCATTTGCGTCAATGCGTCCCGGCCGGTGTGCGAAATGGTGGTTAAAGCCTGCAGCGCGGCCTCGGGGTTATGGCGCGCGACGTAGCGCCCGCCGTCGGCCTGCGCGATAACCGCGGTGAGCGAGTGGGCGACAATATCGTGCATCTCGCGGGCGATGCGGGTGCGCTCGGTGACTGCGGCGAGTTCCGCGCGGGCGTGGAGTTCTTCTAAGCGCAGGCGTCGACGGCGGCTACGCAGCCCCAACTGCCAACACAGCGCGATGGAAAGGAGGGTGATGAAGATGAGTGCGGAATAGAAAACGAAAAATTGTTGTAGGCCAAGGGCGTTATCCAGCCCGAGATTTTGGTGTGCGAAAAAATAGCTGCGCACCGCGGACAGCACCAGTGCGCCGACGGCGCCGAGCAGCAGCAATGCCACCCAGAGTTTGCGGCGCACCGGCAGGTAGGCGGCGATGAAATATGCTTGCCAACAGACCACCGCATAGCCCAGCAGCGAAAACCCATTGGTGGCAACCGCCAGTACGGTCAGCGTTGCCGCCAATAGCATCAGCGCTGGTTCCGGGCGGCGGCGTTGCCACAACAAACCCACCCAGAGCACCGCGGTGACAGCTGCGGTAAGTGCACCCGGAGGCTGCGAGGTAAGCCCGGGGTCGAAATCAACGTCTGCGAGTGACAACAGCACCAGTACAGGTGTTTGCACCAGTACTTGGCGCCACAAAGATTTATCCCGCATGAGGCTCATGCTGTCAGTCTAGAGCTGTGGTGCTAGAGCCGTGGCGCGTGCCTAGCGTATGAGTTCGGCGAAGCGCTGCAGGTAGTCAGCGACGAAGTCGCGGGTTTTGTCGTTGTTGAACGTGCCGGCGTCGTCAAGCAAGCTCGGCGATTGTCCCAGGAAGACCTCTGGCTGGCCTGGGGTGGGCATGTCGAAGTAGGAGAGTGCTAGGCGCAGGTTCTTCTGCGAGCTGTAGCCGCCCATGCGGCCGACGGAGTGGCTGATGATGCCGGCCGGGAGGTTTTTCCAGGCAACGTCGGAGTTCGGTTTGGATCCGATGTCGATGGCGTTTTTCAGGCAGGCGGGGATGGTGCGGTTGTTTTCTGAGGTCACGAACAAGATTCCGTCGGAGGTCTTGATGGTTTCACGGAATTCGGTGTAGGAATCTGGGGTCTGCACCGCGGTGACTTCTGGGTCGTCGTAGTCGAAGTTGTACAGCGGCAGGTGCCCAATTTCGACGATGCTGCCGGTGCAGTCTGCTGGTAGTAATTCGATGGCTTGTTTGGCGATTTTGCGCGCGAATGATCCGCCGCGCAGACTGCCGACCAGCACCGTGATCTGCTTTTTCTTGCTTGCCGACGCTTCCTGTGTCGGCGCTGCCTGGGTGGCCGCTGTTTGGGTGTTGTCAGTTGCTGGGTTGTTCATGCGCAACATCCTTTCTTTGTACCTAGTAGGCTTGCGGATAATCAGTAGATAGACATAATGAACAATTAAGTTCAGTAGCATGAAGTTTAACAAAGTTTGCGTGAACTAGTCCCGCCTGCAAGGAAGGAGCCTGCGATGTCGCAAGCAGTCGACAAAGAATGCGCCTGGCTGGAAGCAATTAGTGTGTTCCAACAACTGCGCAAAGGTAATTACCAAGCCGGGGTGGATGCGCTCTGCCCGCCCAAGGGCGCAGGTGTAGAGGGTGCGGGTGTAGAGGGTGGAGAACTCGCTGGGCAGAGTGAGTGCTCCCCCAAAACGAGCAGCAAGAAATAGCCCACGGCCTTATGCGGATGTTGGCGATCTTGTTGCGTGGAGAGGACCAGCAAAAACTCGATGATTTCGTGGACGTTGCGCTGGGGATGGCGCCGCCACCGCGGGGCTGATCGGGGGCCTTCGCCCCGTCGCGGTGTTGATAAGAGCCGGAGCCTTAGACTCCGATCGAACCGTCGGTGATCTTGTTTTTGGGGTCTTTTTACAAATAGACTTGCTGAATGAACTGGCCCCCGAAAGTTGGACTGGTTTAATTCTAGGCGGTTTGGGCTTCAA
>NZ_JAPJNQ010000017.1 GCF_030826625.1 Corynebacterium sp.
ACGGCCGGATTGGCTGGGCGAATCTGCGAAGTGCAAGGCGAATGTGCGATTTTTACAAATAGCCGACCAAAACAGGCCCCAAACCGACCACTATTTGCAAAAATCACACCGAACCCGGGCATCAGCGCAACCGTCGGCACGCATCTACGCCCACCCCACCGCACACCAAAACCAGCCCCGCACCCGGCCGTCGCCAAGCATAAAAAACCGCCCGCCGCGCGCAGTACACAATGCACCACACGCAAACGGGCGGAAATCCGGCAACAAAAAGCTAGCCGGACGGTCTTGCTCAAATCTTGAGCAAGGCAGACGTCTTACTTGTCGTCGGTCAGCTTGCCGAGGGTCTCGGAAGCCTTGTCTTTCAGATCGTCAGCCTTGTCCTCGACGGAGTCCTTGGCGTCGTTGACAGCGCCCTTAGCGTCAGCAGCTGCAGCTTCGCCTTTGCCTTCGTTCTTCATCTGATCGTTGTCGAGAACCTCGCCAACGATCTCTTTGCCCTTAGCCTTAGCCTTGTCCAGGAAGCTTTCTGCATCAGCCATTATATTTTCCCTCCTAGGAAACGTTTGTGAAGCTAACACGAACCACTGTACCGGAGATCACCGCCGCAAGTCTGAAAAGAAGCTGTGAATTAGCCGCTGACTTTCGTACTCTGCCACCCCGCCACGCACCTCTGGCACGTACAAAGCCCCTGGCGCGCGCACCACGTCCAGGTACGATCCGCACGCCCCGGTTTTCGGTTCCCACGCGCCAAACACGATGCTACCCACCCGCGCGGCCACCGCAGCCCCCGCGCACATCACGCAGGGTTCCAGGGTGACCACGAGCTCGCAGTCCTCTAAACGCCAGCGCCCGAGTTTTTCCGCGGCCGCTCGTAGCGCCAGCACTTCGGCGTGCGCGGTGGGGTCATTGTCCGCTTGCCGACGGTTGGTGGCCGCCGCGATCGGTGTGCCGCTTGGGCCAAACACGACTGCCCCGACCGGCACTTCACCGGCAGGGGCAGTTCGCGCAGCCGCGAGCGCTTCGTCCATGCGAGATCGGGCCTGCCGCACTGCCGCCTGTTCTGGGAGTGCTCGCAACGCCGGGTTAGCGCTCGCCGGGTTAGCGCTCGACGAGTTGGTGCTCGCAGGGTCGCCGCTCACCGGGTTGGCGCTCGCCGGGTCGACACTCAATGCCTGGGGCGCCTGCAACCTTGCACGTCCCCTCAAGTCTGCACGCCCCTTCGAGTCTGCGGGTTCCACTAATCCAGCCCGGTAACGTCCAAAAACTCCTCGTCGAATCCCAGCTCTTCGGCGATGCGCACCAGCTGATCGCTCGGGGATTCATCCAGGTTATCCGTCATCACTTCCAACATCTGCTCGGACAAACCCAGGTCTGCCAGGATGTCGAAGTCGCCGTCGGCCCAGCCTTCGATCTCGTCGAGTTCTTCGAGCGCGATATCCGGCACGTCAATGTCCAGGCGGTCGAGCACGGAGGCTGCGAAGTCGTCGTCGACGGCCATCGTGGCATCAGAAAGCAGCAGGCGCACCCCGCCGGGCGTGGGGCGGACCAGCACGAAGTAGTCGTCGTCAATGCACAGCATCGCGAAAGCGGCAGATTCTGAACGCAGGTTGCGCACCTGGGCTATCGATTCGGCGATGTCGTCGAAATCGTCCGCGTAGCTGCGCACAGTCCAGGCGCCGTCGACGGTGGTGACGACGACAGAAAAGCTCGGGCCAAAATCTTGCTGGTTCATACCTCGTGAGACTAGTCGCATTCTGGCAAAATTGATACCGTGCTTTCCTCCAGAATTTCGCGTCCAGTGTGTTTAGTCGGTCTCGGGCTGATCGGAGGTTCTTTGCTGCGCGATTTACACGCGGCTGGCGATACCGCCTTCGGCTACAACCGGTCGACGTCCGGCACGCGGACGGCCGTTTCGGAGGGCTACGATGTCTCCGACGATCTACCGCAGGTGTTGCGCCGGGCCGAGGAAGTGAACGCGTTGATCGTTATCGCCGTGCCCATGTTTGCGGTCGGCAAGGTGCTGGACCAGATCGCAGAATATGCCCCGAGCTGCGGCATCAGCGATGTCGTGAGCGTGAAATGGGAGGTCTATGCGGAGATCCGCAAGCGCGGGATGGAGGCGCGCTATGTTGGTGGCCACCCGATGGCTGGCACCTCTGAATCTGGCTGGAATGCCTCCCGTAAAGGGTTGTTCCAACGCGCTACCTGGGCAATTACCTATGATTACGCTGACCAGCAGCAAGAAAAAGGCCAGCCCATTGATCCGGGCTGGATCGAGCTGTTTACCGATGTCGTACGCATGGCGACGGCCACTGGCGCCGAAGCTATCCCGGCACGGGTGGTCAACCACGATCACGCCGTCGCCAGGGTCTCGCATTTGCCTCACTTAATGGCGTTAGCGTTGTCGGTGACCGGCGATAACGGTGGAATTTTGGCGCAGTCGCTGGCGGCTGGATCGTTCAAAGACGCCACGCGAGTGGCGGGCACGAATCCGGAGTTGATTCAGGCGATGTGCGAGACCAACTCCGTGGCATTAACGGAGGCGCTGGAAGAAGCGATCGAGTTGTTGGCCGAAGCGCACGACACGCTGTCGCAAGATCCGCCGTCGATCCGGGAGCTGGCTGTGGCGGGCAACCGGGCGCGGCGTCGTTTAGAGGCACGCACTGGTGCGCGCCGCGAATCGGTATCGCCGGTGAAGATTTCTTCCCGCCCGGTCTTACGTTTCCACCCGGGTTCGCCGGGCTGGGTGAACCAGCTCCGGCAAACGGAATCCACCGGCGGCCGAATGGAGATTTTCTAAGCCGCATAAACCATTCAATGGAGCAACTATGTCTGCGTTAATATCACACCCTAGGATCTGACATCATGAGCATTGCACAAGCACTGTTAGCTGCTATCCCAATCGTTGCGATTCTCGCCGTCGTTGTGTTGCTTATAATTCTGTTCAACAAAATGAACAGAATTGAGAAAAAGCTCGAAAAACTACTCGAAGAACAAGCAAATTCGAGCACTCACTAGGTCCAAGCTGCCTGATTGCTGACCTTCTTGGTTGTCGAGCTTCCCGCCCGGTGTTGCGGTTCCATCCGGGTTCACCGGGCTGGGTCAATCAGCCCCCCCCCACCGGGCCTTAGGCTTCGTTGTCTCCGCCGTCGACTCCGCCGTCGTTCAGCATCGGAACGTTCCAGACGGTCTTCGGCGTAGCGAAGGATTCAACAAGCACCGTCGACCATGGACCCAGCGAATCCACCAGGTCGTTGATGGCTGCACGGGCTGCTTTCACGCGGCCGGAAGGCAGCATGTTGTGCTCCTGGTACCAACCAGCGTGCTTGATCAGCAGGTCGAAGAAGAACAAGCTGCGAACCTGTTCAAAGACCTGGCGCGCAGCGGAGCCTTCTGGCAGCTCCAGCTCGGCTTCGACCATGGTGCGCATCAACAGCGAGTCGACGTGTGCCCAGGACACAGCGATCAGGTGATCCTGCGTCTTGTCGACGATCTCGGCAGCTTCGGCACGGTCTGCCTTGCGCGCAGGCGCGATACGACGCACCAGCGAACGCAGCACGGCCTGCTCGCGGTCTTCAATGAGCTTGACCTGGTAACCGGCGTCGAACAGCGAGTCCTCATCGCGGTTAGAGACCAGGTCGATGACGGACTGCACGCCGGAGCGAATGCCGGTGCGGCGACGCACGGTATCGGCAGCAGTTTCCACGCCGTATTTCACCATGTCCCACGGGGAAAGATCCTGCATATCGCGGCCGAAAGCGGTCAGCAGGTGCTTGCCGACCATCTGGATCAGCACCGTGTTGTCACCTTCGAAGGTGGAGTAAATATCGGCATCGGCGCGCAGGGTGGTCAGCAGGTTTTCCGACATGTATCCGGCGCCACCACAGGCTTCGCGCATTTCTTGCAAAGTCCGGTTCGCGTGCTCAGTCGAAGCTGCCTTGACGGCTGCAGCCAGCGATTCCATCTCGCGGGAAGCAAACAGCTGCTCCTCGGTAGGGTCGGTCACCGACCACTGACCGCTGGCCTGCTTGGACAGCATGTCGTCGTAACGCTCCAGGATACGGTTTTGCAACAGAGTCAGCGCGTAGGTGCGCGCCAGCGGGATCAGCAGGCGGCGGCGGTGCTGACGGTAATCAATCAGGCGCTTTTCGACGCCCTTCTCCCCGCCCTCAAACTGGCGACGCCGGTTGGCATAGCGGATAGCGATATCGCTCGCCGTACGGGTGGCTGCCAGACCTGCGCCACCGACAGTGATACGGCCGCGAATCAGGGTGCCCAGCATGGTGAAGAAACGGCGATTCCGCGATTCAATAGCAGATACGTAAGTGCCGTCTTCTTCCACGTCACCGAAGCGGTTGAGCAAGTTTTCGCGCGGCACACGCACGTTATTGAACAGCAGGGTGCCGTTGTCCACGCCCAACAAACCGCCCTTGCGCCCGTGGTCGCCGATCTCTACGCCATCAAGCGGGTTGCCGTCCTCGTCGCGGATCGGCACGATCAAGCAGTGCACGCCGTGCGATTCTTCTTCGCCTGGTGTGTAGAGCTGCGCGAACACCGCAGCCATGCGGCCATCGCGGCCAGCGTTACCGATGTAGACCTTGCGGGCAGAATCGGTTGGGCTGTTGATGATGAACTCGTGGGTGTCTGGATCATAGGTCGCGGTGGTCTCCAGCTCTTGCACGTTGGAGCCGTGGCCGCGCTCGGTCATGGCGTAACAGCCGAGCAATTCCGCGTTCTGGATTTTTTCGATGTAGTGGCGGTGACGCTCGGTGCCGAGGTTATCGACGGCGCCGCCCCACAGGCCCCACTGCACACCGGATTTGATCGTCAGGGATGGGTTGGCAGAACCAATGGTTTCGATACCAGCCACTGCGGCCAGCGCGTTACCGGTGCCACCGTTTTCCTTGGAGAACGAGTGGCGGGATTCGCCGGTTTCGACCAAGAACTTGAGGTGGTCGTACATCCGGTCGCGGACCGCATCAATGCCCCCGTCCAGGTTGAGCTTGAGGTCGTTTTCTTCCAAAGATTCGCGCACGACTTTGCGGTAGGGAGCTGCCTTACCGTCGAGAAGCTTCTGCAGCTCACCTGCAGCCGCGTGGTCTGGGGTCGTCGGCAGGGTGCGCGGCGAGGACGGCTCCGGTTTGCCCTTCGCGGAATCGGTACTCAGGTCGATTTCTTTGGACTTTGCGTCTTTCGATCCGGCGGCTTTCGATGTGGCACCCTTCGATCCGGCGTCTTTCGACCCGGTATCAGCGTCTTTGCCCAGGTTCTTGGCAAATTCTGCGATGCGGTTCATGGGGTTCTCCTTCCAGGAGGGTCTAGCTCAAAAAGGGTCTAGCTCAGATTGTTTTAGCGCTCGACGATAGCGGTGATGCCTTGTCCACCGGCTGCACACACGGATACGAGTGCGCGTCCGCCGCCGTTTTCTTCCAGAGTCTTGGCGACGGTTGCCAGGATGCGTCCGCCGGTAGCAGCGAATGGGTGGCCGGCTGCCAGCGAGGAGCCCTTGACGTTGAGCTTGTCGCGATCGATTGCGCCCAGTGGCTGGTCCAGGCCGAGTTTTTCACGGCAGTAGTCTGCATCTTCCCAGGCAGCCAGGGTAGCGAGCACCTGGGAGGCGAAAGCTTCGTGGATTTCGTAGAAGTCGAAGTCCTGCAGGCTCAGGCCGTTGCGCTCCAGTAGGCGCGGCACGGCGTAGGTCGGTGCCATCAGCAGGCCATCGTCGCCATGCACGAAGTCCACACCAGCAACCTCGGAATCCACCAGGTACGCGCGCACCGGGATATTGTGCTGCTCAGCCCATTCTTCGCTGGACAGCAAGGCCACCGACGCGCCGTCGGTCAGCGTGGTGGAGTTACCAGCCGTCATCGTGGCCTGCGCACCGTGGCGCTCGGCATCTTTCTTACCGAAGACCGGCTTGAGTTTCGCAAGCTTGTCGACGGTGGAGTCCGGCCGCAGGTTGGTATCGCGAGTGACACCCAAAAATGGGGTGATCAGGTCGTCGAAGAAACCTTCGTCGTAGGCCTTCGCCAGTTTCTGGTGCGATTCCACTGCCAGCTGATCTTGTGCCTGGCGGGAAATGCCGAATTTCCGGGCTGTGATTGCGGCATGCTCACCCATCGACAGGCCGGTGCGTGGCTCGGAGTTGCGTGGGGTTTCTGGCGCCAGGTCTTTCGGGCGGATGGAGCCGATCAGCTTCAGGCGCTGGCTGGCGGTCTTGGCGCGAGACAGTTCCAGCAGGGTACGGCGCAGGCGGTCACCGACGGCCAGTGGTGCGTCGGAGGTGGTATCGACACCACCGGCGATGCCGGATTCGATGCGTCCGGCTGCGATGGCGTCGGCCACGTGTACGGCTGCTGCGATGCCGGTGCCGCAGGCCATCTGGATGTCCGTGCCTGGGGTCTGCGAATCAAGCGGCGAGCCTAATACACATTCGCGTGTCAGGCTGAAGTCCCGGGAGTGTTTCAGGACGGCGCCTGCGGTGACTTGACCGACCCGCTCATCCTGCAGCCCATAGCGTGCTACCAGGCCATTTAGTGCTGCGGTGAGCATGTCTTGGTTGGATGCGGAGGAGTATTCCTTGTTCGAGCGGGCGAACGGGATGCGGTTGCCGCCCAAGATCGCGACTTTTCGGCGCTGGGTCATAATTTTCTCCCTTGTTTTGTCTCAGAAAACAGTCTGCTTGCTGCAGTTTTTCCGTGACCCTAGGATAGGGTGCCAGGATTCACTTTACACAATTTCGTGTAACCTTAATCACGCATAACCATTCGTACAATTCGTCTCTACCCCCTACAGGAGGCCCATAATGGCGAAAAAATCCATGTTGGAACGCGTCATTAACTCAGACCTTGGCGCAAAACTCGGCATCCCCCAGGGCACCAAGCTCCGCCGCTACACCCCTGGCGAGCCCTTCCTGGATGGTCCCGTAGTGGTAGGTGGCGGCGATCTTGCCGACGACATCCGTTCCCTGCTGCAGGTGGACTACCAGCTGCTCGACGCCGAAGCTGATTCCAAGCGCGCCGCCATCGTCTTCGACGCCACCGGCATCACCAAACCCGAAGACCTGCAGCAGCTCTACAATTTCTTCCACCCGCAGATGCGGAAGCTCGGCGCTTCGGGGCGCGTCGTCGTGATCGGTAATAACCCGGATGACCTGGAAGGTGACGCCCGCATCGTCGCGCGCTCCCTGGAAGGTTTCTCTCGTTCCATTTCTAAGGAACTGCGCAAGGGGGCCACCGGACAGCTGGTCTATGTTGAGCCCGGCGCGCCGATCACTGCACTGGAATCCACGCTGCGTTTCTTGCTGTCTGGCAAGTCCGCGTTCGTTTCCGGCCAGGTTATTCGCGTTTCTGCGACCGAGAACGAGAACGTGGATTGGGAACGCCCGCTGGCGGGCCAGCTCGCAGTAGTTACCGGTGCCGCCCGCGGTATCGGTGCCACCATCGCTGAGGTGCTGGGCCGCGATGGCGCTGATGTCATCTGCATCGACATCCCACCTGCAGGCGAGGCATTGGCTGAGGTTGCCAACAAGGTGAAAGGCACTGCCCTGCCACTCGATGTCACCGCAGATAACGCCGCCGAAGCCATCACCGAGCACGCGCAGCAGCGTTACGGCAAGGCCGTGGACATCATCGTGCACAACGCTGGTGTTACCCGCGATAAGCTGCTGGCGAATATGAACGAGGGCCAGTGGCAGATGGTGCAAAACATCAACCTGGTGGCCCCGGTACGCATCACCGAACAGATGCTGGACAACGGTGGACTGGCAGCAGATGCCAATATCGTCGGAATCTCGTCGATGGCGGGTATTTCCGGTAACCGTGGCCAGACCAATTACGCCACCACCAAGGCCGGCATGATCGGGCTTGTCGACGCTTTGGCTGAGAAAATGGCAGCCGCTGGCGGCACCGTCAACGCTGTCGCCCCGGGCTTTATCGAAACCGCGATGACTGCCGCCATGCCTACCGGCCCACGGGAAATTGGCCGTCGTATCAGCTCGCTGAACCAGGGTGGTCTACCAGTCGATGTTGCAGAAACAGTCGCGTTTTTCGCTAGCTCTGGTTCCCGCGCGGTCAACGGCAACACCGTGCGCGTGTGTGGCCAGAACATCATGGGCGCGTAAAGCGCTTAAGTTAGGAGTCTCGACTATGAGTGCACAAATTTCTGCTTCCGCCGCAGAGCGCAACTACACCAAGCTGGCGGAAGTCCCCGACATGTCGAAGCTGCTGCGCGGCGTCGTCAAGGACACTCTGCCGGTGTTGGGCACCAAGCGTTCGGCCACTGGTGACCCACAAGCGGCGTTTGAGGTCGCGGATTTCACCGTTGACCGCGAGCACCTGGCCGCCTATACCCGCGCGACTGGCCTGCGCTATAGCAGCGAACTGCCGATTACTTACCCGTTCGTGCTGTCGTTCCCGCTATTTATGCAGGTGATGCTGGCACCAGACTTCCCGTGCCGCGCGGCCGGTATGGTGCACCTGACCAACGAGATTGAGCAGACCCGCCCGCTGCGCATCGATGAGGAGCTGACCCTGCGCGTGCACGCAGAAAACCTGCGCCCGCACCGCAAGGGCTTGTTGGTGGATTTCATCAGTGAGATCTCTGTCGACGGCGAGCTGGTGTGGCGCCAGACCTCCGCGTTTTTGGGCATGGGCGCGAAGTTTTCTGCCCAGACACCAAATGAGGTGCGCACCCGCGGCGAGGATTCCGGCTCCCTGCTGGAACGGCTGGACGTTGCCGACGAGACCGCCACGGTGAATTGGAAGGTTGACCGCGACACCATCGACGATTATGCAGAAGCATCCGGCGATAAAAACCCACTGCACGTCTCCAAGATCGGCGCGAAGGCTTTCGGCTTCCCGGCCCCGATTGCCCACGGCATGTGGACGGCGGCCAAGATGGTCGCTGGTTTGGAAGGCGAACTGCCCGGCGCGCTGCGCTACACGGTGGAATTCCAAAAGCCAGTGATCCTGCCAGCCCGCATCGCGTATTACACCTTCCGCGGCGAAGGCTCCCAACCAGGCGCACAGGCAGATGCCCAGGCTGGCAATGCTACAGCGCCAGCCATCGACACCACTGCTACCAAGGCGCCAGCCACCAACACCCCAGCTACCTGGAACGCACAGGTAACCAAGGGCTCAGATCCGAAGAAGGTGCACGCCGTCGGCAAGTTCGAGGCTCTCAGTTAGCACACGGCTAGCGCTCGGTCGATACTCAAATTGCGCTCGACTAGCGCTCAATTGGCACCTGCCGGGAGTTTTATACTCCTCACACACCAGAAGCCTAGGCCCGATTCGCTGTTATTCTGGCGGGAAAACCCGTTCATAGATAACGAGAAACATCACGAATCGAAAGGCCTAGGTTTTGTCGTCTCACAATAATTCCACCGCCGCTGACTCTACAGGTGGCGCCGCCGCTGACTCTGCCGCTAACAGCACTTATATTCCCGTCACCGCGGATCATTTCCGTGCCCGCTTAGCCAAAGCGGAAAAAATCGTCGCCGAGCAGAACTTGGCTGGCTTCCTGGTCAGCCCGGGCCCAGAGTTCCAGTACCTGACTGGTTCCACGTTTAGTTCCCATGAGCGCGCCACCTTCCTGGTGCTGCGCGCAGGCAAAGATCCGGTGGCTGTGTGCCCGGAGACCGACGTGCTGACGTTGCAACAGGAAAACCTGGATGAGCTCGGTTTCCGCTTCGAGGCCTGGCGCGACGGGCAGTCACCGTATGAGATCACCCGCAAACTGTTGGAAGAAAACAGCGAGCACAAGGCCGTAGCGGTGGCTAATGCGATGACCGCCGATCACGTGTTGCGCCTGGATGCCGCGCTGCCGAACCACAGCATCGAATTGGGTTCGGATGCGATGAGCCAGTTGCTGTTAGCCAAGGGCGAGGAGGAAATCTCGCAGCTAGCGGCCGCGGCGGCCGCGATTGACCGCGTGCACGAGCAGGTTCCGGCGTTGCTGCGCGACGGCGTCACCGAGCGCGAAGTGGCCGATAAGCTGCATGATCTGATCTTGCAGGAGCACCACAGCATTGATTTCATCATCGTCGGTTGTGGTGAAAACGGCGCGAACCCGCACCACTCGTTCTCGGATCGTGTGCTGCACACGGGCGAGCCGGTAGTCGTCGACCTGGGCGGTGCTTTTGGCGATGGGTACCGCTCGGATTCCACCCGCACGTATGTGGTCGATGGCGCCGTCGACAAGGCCCCGCAGGAATTCCGCGATGCCTATGAGGTAGTCACCCGCGCGTTCCATGCTGCCCGCGAAGCCGCGAAACCGGGAGCGACGGCGGAGTCGATTGATCGTGCTGCCCGCGAGATCATCACAGAAGCCGGCTATGGCGAGAACTTCAGCCACCGCTTAGGCCACGGCATTGGCTTGTCGACGCACGAGGATCCGTTCTACCTGGAGGGTAATAAGCAGCAGGTGCAGGAAGGTTTCACGTTTTCCATCGAGCCCGGCATTTATGTTGCGGGCAAGTGGGGCATGCGCCTGGAAGATATCGTGGTGCTGGAAGCAGATGGCCCACGCCACCTGAACCAGCAGCCCCGCGAACTGCGGTAATTCTCGAGCCTTCGTGATCCGCAGCGTCTCCGCGAGCCTTCACGAGCTGCGGCGTCTCCGCGAGCCTTCACGAGCTGCGGCGTCTTCGCAAGCCACAGCAACAACCCGGAAACCAGCGCTAGCTCACCGCCACCTGGGTTTCGACGTAACCGTCGAACCAGCGGCGGGTGGCGCGCAGTGAGAGCAGGATGATTACTGCTACGCGTGGGACCGCCACCGCTTGTTCCTGCCCCGGCAGGTTTATTCCCGCAATGGCGCCTAAGGGCTCACGGATGTGGACATCGTCGGGCTAAGCCGAAACGAAATACCGCGAGTGGGACTTCTCCAGCTGTTCACGGCTCTTGCTAGCTACCGTCACGATCTCAAGATCCTCGTCCAAGTTTTTCTGGTCACGGAGCAATCGCTCTTCCATCGCTTCAGCTAAAGAATCGAACTTCTCAACCTTCACCGCGCCGCGGCGACGATGGTATTCAATGAGAAATCCAGGCATCGATCTAACCTCCCTTATATGACGGTCTGTGGTTCAACAGATCACGCCGCTCGCAAATGTCGGAGCTTATCAACAATATCCTCGATTTTGCCATACAACTCATTCGCCTGCGCGTTGTCTGCAGCAACGGGGGCAGCGAGATCCCCCGATAGGTTGCCTAAGCGCTGTCGCCCTCTGTTCGCCTGTCTCGATAACTCAAATCCATGAATGCTTTCAGATAGATCTTGAAGCCCAATCACGAAGTTGCGTTGATCTTCGTTGAGCCCTAAGTCCCATTGCTTATACCGGATTTGTCTCCCAAAGATGTCTGCAGCCACCTCATAGAGGTTTGCCCACTGCGCCTGGAAGGCTGTTCGAAGCTGAATTTCCGCTTTCCCCGCGGGGAAGTCAACATGAAGATGCAACGCTCTATAACCCGCGTGTTCCCCGGAGCGAAGATCTATACTCTTGATCTTAGTCGCTCCTGCAGATTCCATTGCTTCCTGCAGCTTACTAGCAATTTCGTCTTGAACGTCATGACTGCCGTCCAAATCCACTCGTAGGCCTGATATGTCCTGGATACGATGCATGGGGGTGGTCTTCATCCGTTTTATCTTTTCGACGAGAGTGCGATAGATCTTCACTCTGCTCGAATACCGATAGCGGCCAGAGTTCGGACTGACTTCTTCGTCGTCTTCTGCTTCAGTAAGGATGGATGCCGAGAGCACTTCTTGAATGATGGGCTCGATCTCAGTGATCAGTCTGGTTTGCTGCCGCATAAAATCATTAAAAAGAGCCTTGTCGTACTCATCTTCTGTACGGATTGCTTCGCCCAGCTTTTTGATGCGCCCTTTCGACCAGGGCGGTTTCTCTTCCAAGAAGCTCAAATTGTGCTATCCCCCAGTAGCAGTCTCAATGGTCCTATAGTGGACTTTACCGTACTGGAAGTAGTTTGTGACGTGGTGGCGCGAACACCAAACCACCAAAACCAAATCAGACAACAACCAAAGAAAAGGCCTTGACGAGTGGGTAAAATACTGGCATTTGTACGCGTGATCCCCGAGCAGTTCTGGTTCGTCCCGGCACTGTTTGTCACGGCGGCCATTGTTCTTTCGCAGGTGCTCGTCGGCCTGGACCATATTGACTATGAGGCCCCGGCTTTCTTGCACAATCTGTTGTTTGCCACGGGTGCCGACGGTGCGCGTTCGCTGCTTTCTGCCGTCGCCGCGTTCCTGGGTGTGGCGGGCACGGCCTTTTCCATCACCATTTCGGTGATCAGTACTGCGTCGACGACGTATGGCCCGCGTTTGGTGCGCAATTTTATGCGCAACCGCAATAACCAAATTGTGCTGGGGGTTCTCACCTCCACCTTCGTCTACACCCTGCTGGTGTTGCGCACCATCAAGTCCGCTGACGACGGTGATGGCGAATCCTTCATCCCGCACATGGCGGTCAATGCCGCGATTATTTTCGGCGTTATCGATGTTTTCGTTTTTGTCTGGTTTATCCATCACATCGCCAGTTCGGTGCAGATCGAAACTATCAGCACCCAGGCGTGTAAGGATTTTGAACGCACGATTAAAAACACCTGGCATGATCCAGACGACGACGGTGTGGAGTGCTTCCCGGCGCCCACGAAAGGTGGCGGGCTGGTTGTCGCGCACCAGAGTGGGTTCCTCACGCGCATTGATTACGACATGTTGCGTCGTGATGCCGGAAGCTGCAACGTGAACGTCAGCCTGTTGGCGCGGCCGGGCGATCACGTGGTGGAGGGTGCGCCGCTGGCTCAGGTGTGGCCGGAGCAGCGTGCCGACGCCGTCGCCAAGGCTTTGCGCGATCACGTGCATCTCAGTACTTCCCGCACCACGGAGCAGGATTTGCGTTTTGCGCAGCAGCAGTTGGTGGAGTTGGCTTTGCGTGCGATGGCGGGTGGCACGGATGATCCGTATACCGCGATCACCGTGTTCCAGCAGATCACCCCGGGGATTGTCACGGCAGTCAGCCGAAGCGAGGATGCGAATGTGTTGCTTGACGACGCCGGCGCACCGCGCGTGTACCTGCGCCCGGTGACTATCCAGGAGATCGTCGATATGCCGTTTGACCACGTGCGCCCACATGCCCTGGGTTTCCGAATTGTGGCAGAGGCTCTCGTGGATCTAGCCCACCACATCCGTGCTAACGCGAAAGATCCTGCGATTGCACAGAGCGCAGCACAGCACGTCGTCACCATCCTGGACGAAGCCCAAGACCAGCTCAGTGCACGCGATATGCAGCTGCTCCGCGAACACGCACGGGCCAATTTTTACGACGCAGTAAACGCCGCAGGCCCTGACGGCTCACAGCACGGTTAACTGCAGCTGGCCCAGGATAAATACTACAAGAGCTTTCGGCTTACTCATCCCAACTAACATCACCGCCCCCCTGCGTCGACAGAGCGACGTGATCTCGTGATCGTTGCTTAGCACCGCTCCATCGGGTAGACTGAAAAACATCAAGACCGGTTCCGCTGCCCTTCATAGCAGTCCAGGGCCGGTCCTCATTTTTCTTCGAACGTTTCTAGGGGGAGTTGCGTGTCACAGCCGTCGAAAATTTTTAAATCTCACGGAGAGCAAATTGATCTTCTCCGTTCTCGAGGGATGTGCATCGAAGATGAGGTTGAAGCCCGACGGATTCTTGAACGGGTGAACTACTACCGGCTCTCTGGGTACTGGTATTCGTACCGGCAGCCACCATCAGACGGGTCCCAAAGGCTTGACACTTTTGTCGAAGGCACCTCATTTGCAGAAGTAGTGTCACTGTACGAGTTTGATGAACGCCTTCGCGCTGGCGTCTTCATGTGCCTGACGCCTATCGAATTAGCTGTGCGGTCGACACTGGGGCACGAGCTTGGCCGCATCGACCCGCTAATCCACTTGAGTCCTGAGCTACTGGGACCAGTTGCCCGAGAGCCTAAATCAGCAACGGAGCCCTCCTACAAATACAAAAAGTGGAAGCGACTTTATGAAAAGGAGCTGTCCCTTTCGAGGGAAGATTTTGTCACACACCACAAGAAAAAGTACTCGGGGCAGTTACCAATATGGGCCGCTGTCGAAATTATCGACTGGGGTTCGTTGTCATACCTTTACCAGCTCGCCCCCATCGATGTGCGCGACACTATCGCCGATAGGATCCGCCTAACCTCGGCTCAACTTGGATCGTGGCTCAAAGCACTGAACATGGTCCGCAATTATTCGGCGCATCATGCCCGGATGTTCAACCGTGTTTACACCATCAAGGCAAAGCTGCCTACGCAAGACGACGTACCAGAGCTTGAGCCCGCTACAAATGCAATCAACCGATGCTTCGGCCAACTTACGCTCATTCAGTATCTCTTGAACGAACTCGGCGTCGGCGACTCAACCATTCTGCCCAACATCCTAGAAACGTATCCCGCAGCCATAATGGTTCCGCAGAGCCACATGGGCATCCCCTCAAGCTGGGAAACTCTCCCCCTCTGGAAGCACTAGCCCTTGCGATAGTAGGAACACCAAAGAACTCCATTCCCAGGACAGTTTGCCAGCACTGTCTCAGTTCGTCGGTGGTAAGGAACTTGAAGATCGGTCCAGTGTCAAGGATGTGCATTACTCCGCGCCGCCCATAAGCGCCGACAGCTCCTCAGAGGTGAGCCGCTCACCTGTGTCTTTAGGACGGGGCGCCGACACAGCTGGCACCTCGACAGGAATGATTCCCTCCTCAGCCAGGGCTGCCTTCGTGGCTGAGGCATTGGGATCGCCACTGAGCTTGGCGATAGTCGAGGAGGCCACGCTCCCCTAACGGCTCACAGCACACCTAACTGCAGCTGGACCTGCGTTACCCCACCAGCTTTGCGATAATGGAGCAATGACTCGCGCCACATCCACCACGCAACGCCTGGAACGCTCAACCATCCGCCACAACCTCTTACAGTTTGTGGTGCGCTGGCGCGAACGCATCGCCGCCTGGCGCGAAACCAATGAGTCCGGCACAGAGCAGAAATACGCGCAGCAGTATTGGACAGATTTCTTTTCTTGCTTCGGTATTAATGCCACCTACCTCAATGTTTTTGAGCAGACTGCTAAGCGCAGCAGCACGGGCGGGCACGGCCGTATTGATTTCTTTATGCCCAATAAGTTGATTGGTGAGGCAAAGTCGCTGGATGTGGATCTGGATGCCGCCCACCAACAGGCTCTGGATTATCTACGCGGTGGTACCATCAAGGAGCATCAGTGGCCGCGCTACATCATGTGCACGAATTTTGAGCAGATCCGGCTGAACCGCTTGGGCGAACAAGATGAACGTTTCGATGTCACCATCAGCTTGGATGAGTTGCTGGATCATGCCGAGAAGTTCATGTTCCTGGCTGGCTATGAGTCGGTTAGCCACCGCGAGCAGGAGCGCGCCTCCATTGCGGCTTCGGAGATCATGGCGAATTTGTTCCGTGCGCTTAACGACGATGATGTGGATGAGGCAGTCGGCGATGCTGCCCCGACGAACCCGGAGGACGAAGACGAGCGCGTCGAACAGACCTCAATGTATCTGACGCGGCTGCTGTTTTTGCTCTTCGGCGATAATGCGGGTTTGTGGCAGCCGGGTTTGTTCGCGGACTTGGTGATTAATGCCAATGGCGTCGGTGAGCTTTCTGGTGATCTGAACACGCTGTTCAATGATGTGTTGAATAAGCCGGAATCGCAGCGTCCGCGTCGTCTGCCGGAGCATCTAGCGAAGTTCCCGTACGTCAACGGTGGTTTATTTGCCGGTGATGTGCCGAAGGAATACTTCGATGAGCAGATGCACAAGGTGCTTGTCGACGCTTGCTCGTTCGATTGGTCTCAAATAAGCCCCGCCATCTTCGGTTCTTTGTTCCAGTTGGTGAAGTCGAAGGAAGCGCGTCGGCATTCTGGTGAGCATTACACCAGTGAGAAGAATATTCTGAAGACGATCGAGCCGTTGTTCCTGGATGAGTTGCGCGCAGAGGCTCGCCGTTTGATCAATTCGAAGTCCACGAGCGTGAAGAAGCTGCGCGAGTTCCGCGATAGCCTGGCGAACAACATTTACTGCGACCCTGCTTGTGGTTCCGGAAACTTCCTGATTGTGGCTTACCGCGAGCTGCGCAAGATTGAGACGGAGATGATTGTTGCTATCCGTGAGCGTGAGGGCAGCGCGGGCAGCATGACTTTTGATATTTCGTGGGAGCAGAAGCTTTCCATTGACCAGTTCTATGGTTTTGAGATCAACTGGTGGCCGGCGAAGATTGCCGAGACTGCCATGTTCTTGGTGGACCATCAGGCAAACCGGGAGCTTGCCGACGCTATCGGCCTGGCTCCGGAACGCTTGCCGATCAATATCACCGCGCATATCCACCACGGCAACGCCTTACAGCTGGATTGGGCGGAGATCCTGCCAGAAACTAGTGGTCAGACCTATATCTTTGGTAACCCGCCGTTTATTGGGCAGTACACCAAGACTAAGGAACAGACAGCTGATATGAAGCGTGTCTGGGGCAAGGATTACGACGGCTATCTGGATTACGTCACTGGCTGGCACGCGCAAGCGCTGAACGTACTACAGACGCGCCACGGCGAGTTCGCCTACGTAACCACGAACTCGATTACACAAGGCCAGCCGGTTCCTGCGCTGTTCGGCCCGATCTTCCGGGATCATTGGCGCATCAAGTTTGCGCACCGTACGTTTAGCTGGGATTCAGAGGCACCCGGCAAGGCCGCGGTGCATTGTGTGATCGTAGGATTCAGCCGAAACACCAGTGTGAAGCCGCGTCTATGGGATTACCCGGACGTTCGTGGCGAAGCTGTCCCCGTTCCGGTGGAGAAATCCATCAATGCTTATCTGGTTGATGGTCCGAATATCTTGGTAAAAAAGCGGTCAAAACCGCTAGCAGATATTCCGCCTGCAAAGCGTGGATCCCAGCCGACAGACGGAGGTTATTTAATCGTTGAATCTAATGATTACCCTGAAGTCGCTAATGATGCAGTAGCCTCAAAATATTTACGCCCCTTCCGCATGGGACGTGAGTTGGTTCGAGGACTCGACCGTTGGTGCCTATGGATGGATCATGAAGGCTTTAATCCGATTGATCTGAATAAATCTGCCATCCTTAAAAACCGAATTGAAAATGTCCGCCAATTCAGGTTAGCGAGCAAAAAGCAAGCAACACAGGATGCTGCGAATGTTCCATACTTATTTCAAGAGATAAGACAACCGGACTGCAATTACGTGGGCATACCATGCGTAGTTTCTGGAAACAGAAAATTTTACACCGCACAACATCTAAGTCCGAATATCATTGCAGGAAATAAAGTTTACACCGCATACGACCCCGACGGGTTACTGTTTGCGTTAATTTCTTCATCTATGTTTATGACATGGCAGCGAACCGTCGGCGGACGTCTAAAATCAGATTTAAATTTTGCAGGAACGCTCACTTGGAACACATTCCCCGTTCCAAACCTTGACAGCACAAGCAAGGAACGGATCATTGCAGCCGGCCAGAAAGTTCTCGAAGCACGCGAACTACATCCTGAGAGATCACTTGCAGATCACTACAATCCGCTCGCCATGGATCCAGCTTTACTAAAGGCTCACGATGCCCTGGACAAGGAAGTCGATAAGGCATTCGGTGCTCCGCGAAAGCTCACCACTGAGCGACAACGGCAAGAGCTGCTATTTGAAAACTATTCGAAACTGACGAAGTAGACCAATCAACGCGCACCTCGTGAGGAGTACTAAATGTCTTTGACGGAGCTTTCCCACAAAGATGCCAAGACATTCGTATGGGTAATTCGGACCGGCCGCAAAGGAGAGCGTGAAGGTCGTTCCCTTGCTGAGGCCACTATCATGCCCGGGATGGGTTTTGGTGCTGCGACGGCAGAAGCTTCAACTGTTGACAGCGTAAAAACGGCAATTAAAAAACTTAATCCTGCTCTGCCAAATTCCAAAGTAACTAGCCAAGCCAACCAATATATCCGTTTCCGCGATGAGACAAAACCTGGCGATACCGTCGTCATGCCAAGCAAACTACAGCAAGGGCGTCTCTACGTTGGCACAGTAGCGGGTAGGGCATATTTCGACTCAGATGAATCTGACCCAGAGGCACAAAATAAGCTCCCTGTTAATTGGCATGAAGAGTGGATCACACGCGATGAACTGGGGCAAGACCTACAAAATTCACTGCGCAGCTTACTGACTATTTTCAAAATCACTCGAAACAACGCAGCTAATCGAATCGAACAAGTTTTAGACGGTGACGGCGACCCCGAACGAGAATCTGATCTCACGCAAAATTCAGAGGCAATCCTTGACTGGGATGAGTTCTTTGAAGAACTAGGAACCAAGCTTGCGAATTACCACGATGACCGCGCTTCCCTGATTAAGCAGCTAACCGAAGCGGCAGAAGGCTCAGACCGCCCTTCTCTCTTCAAGAACTTATGGACGCTCCCCACTGTCGACGGTGAACGTCGTGAAGCAACGGATATTGATCCGTTTACTGTTCTCGCTATTATTAACCGGCAAATCACAGTCGCAAATAAAATTGCGATCTGCAAGGTTTATAAAGACACTTTCGACATCGATGCTCCAATACCAACAGGATTTGATGGTGTTCCAGAGCGCAACAATCTAAGCACTCGTTTCGAATCAAAACCAGCAGATATAGGTAACCCGGAGTTTTATAACGCTGCATGGGAATTATTTCTTGCTGGCATACGTTACGCGGAATCCAGCAGCCGTGATGAGTTTATCAAAGCATTTGATTTAGCCACTGATAGCCGCAGCATCACCGCCTACACGATGGGTCTCTACTGGTTCCGCCCTGGAACCTTCTTAGCCCTCGATAGCAAGACACGAAACTATTTAAATTCCCCAAATGTCCTTGGCCCTGGATTCACCAACCAAGTACGAGACGGTCAGTCCTATTTAGAGGCTCTGGAACAAGTCCAAGCCTGGATGACTGAGGAGGAAGATACACAAAATAACTTCGCCGAGTTATCTGCTGCATCCTACACCACCGGACCAGCAGAAATGCCTGAGTCCGAACCTTCGGCAGAATTAACGAATGAAGAAAATAAAACTGAAAATGCGTCTTATACCTATGAAAATATTCGTGCTGAAGGCGCCTTTTTAGAAAGCAGTGAAATCCAAAAGCTGCTCCGCCGATGGTCAGAAAAGAAAAACCTGATCCTGCAAGGCCCACCTGGGACCGGCAAAACTTGGCTTGCCCGCAAGCTGGCTTATGCCTTGATCGGCAAAGAGAACGACGAGAACATCACTACGCAACAGTTTCACCCGTCTACCTCATACGAAGACTTTGTCATGGGATACCGTCCAGCACGTGATGGTCGGCTAGAACTCCAATATGGCGCTTTCATGAAGGCAGCCCAAGGCGCCCAAGAAGATGCAGGGCAAAAGCATATCTTCATCATTGAAGAAATAAACCGTGGTAACCCAGCACAAATCTTCGGCGAAATGCTGACATTGCTGGAAGCTGACAAACGCAACCCAGATAACGCGCTACGCTTAATCTATTCACAAGATGATGACGACCCATTCCACCTGCCGGAAAATTTCTATGTCATCGGCACCATGAACCAAGCAGATCGATCGTTGGCTGGCCTTGATATCGCATTACGGCGACGATTCTCCTTCGCGACTCTCAAGCCAGAATTGGGAAGCAATTGGCTAGAATTTGCAGAAAAACGAGGCCACGATACGCGTGAACTTCGCTCTATTGCGAATCAAATTACACAGGTCAACGCACTCATCAGTGAAGATCCCACACTTGGCGCGCCATTTTGCATCGGGCATAGCTTTGTCACACCGCGCACGAAAATCACCGAGCCAGCCGTCGGCAAGACTCAACGATGGTTCCAAGAAATCATCGACACCGACTTGGCGCCATTGCTCGAAGAATACTGGTTTAGTCAGCCAGAAAAACTGGAGAAAGCATTGGGAATACTCCATGGGTCTCAGTAAATATGTACCGCTGCGCAGCATCTGGCTGTTGCAGTTATACGCCTCGGAGGTATACCAACGTGGCTTGATCCGCGATTCTGCAGTGGAAGCTACAGATGCTGAGCTTCCTGTGTTGGTAAGTTCAATGTTGTGTGATGCTGTCGAGCGCCGCATGAGCGAACAGCTCAGCGTCGCCTTCGAGACAGAGAGCGGGAATCTTAATCGGGTACGCGGCAAGATCGATGTCTATCACACTGCGCGGCACCAGTTGCTAGAAAAGGGCAAGGTTCGATGCCAATATGAGACGCTCAGCCTCGACGGTCCAGTGAACCGTTATCTACTTCGCGCATTGAACACGGCAATGCACAAAGTGCAAGCTTTTGGCGATACGGCTCTTACTCGGCGGTGTCGCAGATTGGTGAATGCTTTTCGATACAACGGCGTGACCCTAGTCGAGACCCTCGGCTATCCAGGGTCTCGACTCTCTCCCCGAGACCACACTCCTGTGGCGGTTGCCAAACTTTTGCTGGAATTGTTTGTCCCAGCAGGTGGGAAGGCATCTTCGGGTAACACAGTAGAATTTCGGAGCCGGACATACGAAGAAACCGAACTTCGTAAATTATTTGAAAAAGCTCTGTATGGCCTATACCGCTACCATTTACCTACCGCCCGTGTAACCAGCGGACGCCGGATGCGTTGGCCCGGTACTGAGAACTCCAACGCAGCAGTTCCTGAGATGGAAACCGACATCATCATAAAGCAGCCGTCCGGTGAGCATCTTATCGTCGATGCAAAATTCACCTCAATGGCAACCACAGTCCGCCAAGGTAATCGGCCAACTTTGAAATCTGGTCACATTTATCAGATCACGAGCTACGCCACTGCTTATGCAATGAACGAGCCTGCTGGGACTCCGGTACACGGTGTGATGGTCTATGCGACTTTGGGTTTACCAGCTGGCCATTCGGATTTGTCTGCAAGTAACTTCCCTGATGTGCAGGAGTTTTCCATCGGCCAGCACAGGATGCGATTCGCAGCATTAGATCTCACTGGCTCTGCCCGAAAAGTACGAGAGGCAGCACTTGCGGCGGTGGATTCTCAATCGACAAAGGTGACTGACCGTTTCTCAGTCATCAGTAAAATAGAACCATTTAACCAAGAACCTTCGCTGCTTTTATACCGTCGCTGGATATTAGGCGCCCACCAAACAGGGATCAGGTCCCTAAAATCATTTGTCAATGACGAGTGAAAAGCGACTCTGAGCCTAGACATAAACCACAATTTATACTAGCATGTCTATTATATTTAGACCTCCAAAACAGATTAAAATTTGAACCCCAAAGCTACCTAGAGGACGATTTTGAATAACGACGACTACTTTTATCCTGGAATCAGAAAATTCGATCGATTTGATTTCAAAAGACTAAACATCAAAGAGGAAAAACAGCAGCACAATATAATGATGTTAGTGGGAAACGGATTCGACATCTCCATTCTAAACCACTTCAATATGAGTATCAAAACCGACTACAACTCGTTTTTCCACTATCTGAATTTAATTAACTTTGATACTGAGAACATTCTTTACAAACAGATGGACATACTTCGCCAGCACCATGAGTCAGAACTGCGCGACGGAAAGGATGGATTTCCCGATTGGAGTGATTTCGAATCAAGGTTGCAGGAGCACATCCCAAAAACACAATTAAGCGAATCTAATGAACTAAGTGAATATAATCAACTCAGGGAACACTTGGCCGAAATACAACAGAAGTTTTCTAAATTTTTAACCTCTGCAATCGATTCGCGACTCCTGTACAACCTAGACCAGAGTGCGCAAAAATTCCACTGGGCATATTCTTCGTTCGCGCGGTTTCTCGCAGATCTTGATGAAAATGATTATGAATTAATGTCATTTCCACGGAATGTGAATCATCACCATCTTTTCTATTTCAATATAATTAATTTTAATTATACTCCACTACTTGACAGCTATCTTCATTTAGATCAGAAACAGTTTGACCCACATGTCCATAAAACAGTAGATACTAACTTTCTGTTTCGAAGGAACCCTCGGAATTTTCCCAAACAACACCGCGCTGACAATTACCCCAATGCAGAAACAGGATGTTCAGCCTACCTTTCAACTGAAATCCATCATCCACACGGCACTCAATCGATATCACGTTCCTTGCTTTTTGGCATCGACGGTACGGACGAGATTGCTTCAGACGGCTCTTCTCGTAGACTAGAAAAAAATTTTTGGGCGCAAACCCATCGCCGCTATTATAAAATGATCAAAGAAACCGAATTATTTATCATCTTCGGCAGTTCGACAGGTGAAACCGATCGCTGGTGGTGGCGACATATTTTAAAGAGCGTTTTTGATGGCGCTGAATTGATAATCTATAAATATTTCCATTCTAAATATGATGCAAAAAGTGCCGATCCTCGAAAGATTAAGGAAAATTTTTTTGTTTCCAACTATGACGATGGCCTATTTGAAGGACAGGACAAAATTGACAGCAAGAAAAAGTGTCTAGACCGTATACATATTGTTAGGTATTCAGACCCGAAAACAATATCAGCTTTTGGTTTTAGTGATATACCATACGACCCGACTAACAGGGACCCTCGCTCCATTCCAAACGTTAGGTAATTTGATTAGTTAGAATCAGCTGGGTTTTCCAGTCCGCTTCATAGTGATCGATGGTAACCACCACTAGCATCCTTATGCTGGCGATCGCAGATAGCCTAGAAGAAGGCGTCGTCAAGAGCTCCGACCCGGAACTCGGCAAGATTATTAAACGGAACTATTTGGTACGTCCAGGTAGCACGATGTCCGGAGAAAACAAGCTCAAGCCAGTGAAAGACGACCTCGATGCCTACCGGCGCCTGCTTTCCGGCGAGCAGCCGATCGAGAAATCCACAGTAACGGCGAATTACCGATAAAGCCTGCCCCAGAATTCGACCAAGTGTGGGAACTGAAGTACCCCAGGTTTTGTTCCGTTTGGGTAAATGGGAAAATCTTCGACCATGCCGAAGAAGTTTGACCAGGATGCGAAAGACCGAGTGGTCCGCGATACCAATTAGTTGTTGAAATCTGCCTCAGCTTTTCCGCATCGGAACCAGGCCCGAAACCTTAAGAAATGATCCGGTTCATCGATGAGCACCGGGTTCGTTTCACAATTGGGTTCATCTTCTACGACGTTGAAGAATATTCGTGAAGGCGCACTTGCCAAGCTGCCGTCGGCTCTGGATTGCCCTGGGGTTTTCAGGACCGCTTGCCTTGCGTATCCCCCGAAACCCCACAGGGAATAAGAAGATAGCTAACGATAAAGAAATTCAAAACACACCTCACCACCTCTGTGCCTTAAGCAATTATCACTTGCACCTCGTAGCCGTCCTTGTCCGAACCCGCCAGGAACGCCTCGGCCTGGGCCTTAACCAAGTCGGTCACACGCTGCTGCGCCCGCTCCAGCAAACCATTCTGCTTAGCCTTCTCCTCAGCTCGCTTTTCTTCGCCGTCCAAGAATTCCGCATAATTTTCCACCCTGACCTGATTCAAAGGATTGAATGACTGGTCATATACCGTCACGGACGAAGGCTCAATTTCATTCGTGAGGATCTCCGCCTTAGAAACCTTGATGGTTATGGTGCGGGTGACGTCATCGATGCTCACATCCGATTTCTCAATGTTCTTGACCCCTGCCTTCACCACGCCGTCGTAGGCAATAAGAAAATGCTTTCCCGTCAACGGGACTCTCAGCCCCAATGCCCTCCACCCGTCCTCCTCGAAGCGGCCAACGGCGGAATATGAGTACTGCTCAACGGCCATTTCTGAAATGTCCTCGAGGGTGCCACCGATACCTGTCGAAGTAATGGAGCGGGTCGGCTCCTCCAACAGGCTCATCTTATTGAGACCAAAGAGAGCGCCCACCGTCAGAACAATTCCTACCAGCAGGCCAACTACAACTTTCAGCACACCCGACATTCCGCCGCTTACCTCCACGCGTCACGATCTTGTCACCAATTCGGCAACAAATCGACCATTTTTTAGGTAACATACCACGGTGCTGGCTAGAGTCTTTTTGTTTTCTTTCGTTAACGTTAAAGAGTCTTGGGTTTGGTTCCTACCTAAGCTAAGAAAAGATTGGGAACTATGTCCTTCAGGGCAGGGAAATTGGATGTCTTTAGCTCGCACCATGAAACTGTCGAGCATAAAGAGGCTCCAAGCGTAAACAGGTAATGAGATAGATTGGTTGAAAGCCTTAGCACAGAGCTAAACCCAGAAAGGACGAGCTGCTGGCATCGCTGTCCGCCCTGCAAGAAGTAGAGAAATTCGTGCCCGGTCAGTTCCGCACCGCCTGCGTCGATGCCACCCTTGCGAAGTTTTTGCAGCGTTTGTAGCACATCGACGTGCTGCTGATTAGCGTGGAGCGATAGCGGAAAGGTAGCACCGCCCACGCGTACCTAATTCTTAGACCACAGTGAAGTTGCTCATTCATATAGTCCCAGCTCATCGGAGAGGGCAGTGAGTTCATCTGCGGCGTCACGTCGTTCTACATCTCGTTGATGCTTATAATTTTGCACGTCGATAGCATGCAGCCGTCGGTGTTTTCCGACTTTATACCCCTTGAGAGTGCCTTCATCGATGAGTTTGACGACATGGGGGCGTGAAACATGAAGCAGGTCTGCTGCCTGCTGAGTGGTTAGCTCTGCATTCGTTGGGATTATGCCAACAGTTTGTCCAGCGGCAGTTTTGCTCAAAATTTCGCAAAGCAAGTCGGCAACACTACGGGGAAGGCGAATCAACTCGTTTGTTCTATCAACTGTTACATGGAGGTCCTCGGACCCAGGTGTGTTTTCAAGAACTTTTCTAAATTGTTGAAGGGCTTGGCGGGCGGTTGACCGACTGTGGGAAGTATTCGTTTGTTGCAGGCTTTTCATAATCTCAAACTAACAGATAAACGAAATAAACGAAAGAGTTAACAAGCGGTTTTCGACATTCTCGGAGCTAAACAGCTTTTTAGCCGATTATCTACGCATAATAGATGCATGTCACTTCCAACCGAGTTCACTGTCGGGCTTGCCCCCGGAAAGTGGACACGTCGGGGGTCAGGCCCCCATTTGACCAAGGGGGCTTCGCTGCTCCATGTGGTTTGCATCAGACTCACGCATTCAATGGGTTAGCCTTAGCGAAAGAATTGCCCAATCGAACCGTTGACAAAAGAACCTATACGCAATATGGTTGTAGCTGTAGGGATTGCTCAGTGTAAGCAACTCCACATTGCCAAAAACCCCGCTAAGCGGGGTTTTTGTGCATCTACGTAGATTCTCACTTCGGCCAAATTCTTGTCCGCCCAGCATCTCGAATGCCTTCGATTGCACCCCACATCTTTTCCTGGAGATTCTCTACCCGAAGATTCACGTTTGTCGCGACCAATTTGCGTTGATAGGCGTAACAACAGAGGTCAGCAGCCTGCAAACCATACAAGCTCCGAGAGTCATAGAAATCGAATGATTCAATCCTCTCCAATTTAGAACTACGATAGCCGAGCGTACCGTTCAGCTTATAGTGAAGAAATTCTTTACGGCCCTCAGGTGCGGTGTAATGATCATCTAAATACGCCCGCACCGGGTAATCACTTCGCTCTGCAAATTCATTGACCCGTTCCAAAATAAATCCAATTGCAACGGTGCGATGGTTAAATGGGACCGTGTATCGCTTTGCCTGTTTAACTCTATCGATCGTTTCAACGTAAAGAGCTTCGGTACAGTCATTAACAATACCGAGTGCTTTGAGATAGATTGACGCGGTAATCCCCATAGGGACCCCGTGCCAGTCTCCTTTCTGCTGCATCAAGTCATATCCATGAAGCTCAGAGTTGGCTTTCACAGCAGTTGTCCGTGCGTATTCTTGGACTAGTTCACCGAGCTGACAATTGAGCTGAACTAATTTTTTATCCGAAACTATAAGTGCGGACAAACAGAAATATTGATCTTGGTATTCAGATTCATCTATAAACGCGTGGAACACCCGTCTAGAATACCAACCTCCCGATCAGGGCGATTCTCTAAGCCTTTCGACAAATCCACGATTGACGTAGGCCAAAAATCTACCTACTAATGGATATTAGCTGCCAAGCTGCTCGTGCTCATTCAGATAATCACGCAAAGCTTCCGTAATAATCACGCGATTAGGAACGCGCTGAGCAGCAACTTCAGGAAGTCACTACTGGTCAAATCCGCAGAGATGCGGTCTACAAGATCCGGGTGCTGTTGACGCAATAGATCAATTTCTGACTTTGAAAACTCCATACGCCAAATATTATATGTGAAACGAAATTACTATCCTCGATTTCGAAGCTGACGTCGCAAATGCCCCAACCATGCGGGAGCTGGCCAGCGACATCGAGGAATTCGTCGGCACGAGCCCCATCGTTGCACACAACATGACTTTTGATTATTCCGTCTGGCGAGCGCACACCACGACGCCTCCGAGGATGCGCGGGTTACCGGCGAGCTATTCCTCGCGATGCTGCGGCACCTGGAGATGCCGCTGCAGCAACTCGTCGAAAAGCTGGGCGGCAAGGTTGATAAATCAGTGACGAAGAAAACCACCCAGCTGGTAGTCGGGGTGCCCTCGCCAACCACGTGGCGGCCAGGCATGGATGGCTCCAGCAAAATGGTGAAAGCCCGAGCGCTCGTGGAAAAAGGCGCGGCATTGACTGTGATGACGGAAAATGAATTCTTCGCCGCAATTGAGGAATAGATAAAACCAACTATTCTGAAGGCATGAATACTGCGCCGTTGCTGCCCTATCTGGAGCCTGCCGTTATTGATCGCGGCCACGAGCTTTTCCACAGAAACGCAGCCGAGATCACCGACATCCAACGTACTTTTAATTTGACGGAAGTCAGCGGCAACTGCCTGGGCTCGCAGGGCGATTTATACCACCCGCGTGTGGCTATGCATATATCACCCGACGGTGTGCTCCGCGCATTCATCGGGCATTGTTCCTGCCCCTACGGGATTAATTGCAAGCATACTGCCGCACTGTATTTGACCTACATGGCAGCGCAGCACAAGCAAGCCGATGATCCTGTGCAGCCAGGGTGGAAGCGTGACTTAGACAATATTTTCTCTCCTGCCAGGCCAGCCGGCCTACCCCAGCGGCACCAGAGACAGCCATCCCAACCCCAGGCGACGCAGGCTGAGCGTTCTACCCGGCTTGCACTCTTGTTTGATTATTCTCCGGCCGGTGTACGCGAAACCCGCTGGGGTCCAATCAACGCACCGGCAAGCCTGTCTGTGGAATTGGTTCGCCCTACGAAAAACCAGATCAACAAACGCAGCTGGGCCAAAACCGACGTGAGCTTTCACCGCTTCCTTAATCAGACCTATGCGCCCACAATTTTGCCTGCTCATGAGCACGCGGCGCAGAGATTAACCGATGCGTTTATCAACCACGAGATATACTTCGATAGCCAGCACACGCTGGCGCCTTTAACGCATATTCACAATGCAGAACCCCTGAAAGCCATCGCCAGTACCGCAGCAGAAGGCATCGAATTGGTCGATGCCACCAGCAATTGCCGCATCATCTTCCACGACGGCCTGGTACGCCCCTATCTAGCCCTTCACCAGCACGAAGATGGCGATATTCAGTTAACCGCAACACTGCACCTCCACGCTGCAGGCTTTATCGAACCAGAATTAGTGCTCGGATACCCCGGCTTTGGGGCGGTGTGGCGCGATGAAACCGAAACGCTCCACATTGCGCGTTTTACAGAACCAGCCAGTGAGCAATGGCGAAGGCTCCACGAAGTGGAACACACGGTGCGCATCCCGGACGAGGATAAAGATGAATTCGAAGAAGATTTTTTAGACCGCCTGGACAACAACACTCCGTGGACCAGCCCAGATAAATCTTTTACCCCAGGCCCGCCACCGGCTCCGCATCTGCGGCTCGATATTTCGACAGACCGGCAAGCCAACCACCCCTTAGCAGCGGAATTCACCTGGTATTTCGCATATGGCAGGCGCACAATCTCCCTGCCAGATGCCGGGCACGCTTCCTCTGATCCACGTCGCAACGCCGATGCCGAACAGGAACTGCTGGGATTACTCTGGTTCACGCCACGCAACGGCACCCTCCGCGGTGCAGAATTACTAGATTTCTTTCACACCGAGCTGCCACGGCTAGAACAACTGGGCGTCGACGTGCACATTGATGATGCCGCCCAACGCACAGCGGCACTGACCCCGGCGTCCGACGTCGATGTCGCAGTTGCTGCCCAACGCGGAGCTAATGACTGGTTTGGCCTGGACGTGCAGGTTATGGTGGATCAACAGCCGGTTCCTATAGCGCAACTGATCGCAGCGTTGAACGATCCGCACCGGCTGCTCGTCCTCGACAACGGCACCTATGCTGATTTGAACAATGCGGAATACGACGCCTTCGCCAGGTTGTTGGAAGAAGCACGCGCCCTGGGTGATACTCGTTCTTCCCGCCCGCAGGTTCCCCGCGTGCGCACGTCGTTTTGGGATGAGTTGGAAGCACTCGAATCCATCAGTTTCACCCCAGATGAATGGCTACGCACCGCCCTCGATGCAGTGCACGAACCAATGGGAGAACTCGCCGTGCCAGCTGAACTGCAGGCAGAGTTACGGCCCTACCAAGAAACTGGTTTTCGCTGGTTAGCGGGACTCAATCGACGTGGTTTTGGCGGTGTGCTTGCCGACGACATGGGCCTGGGCAAGACCCTGCAGGTGTTATCAATGATCGTCGATTCCCCAGATCGCCCATGGCTGGTGATCGCACCCACGTCTGTAGTGAGTAACTGGGCACGTGAGATAGCAAAATTCGCCCCACACCTGAAAGCGGCCACGGTGAATGCGACCAGCAAGCGTCGTGAAAAATCCCTTTCCCAGCTTGCCGACGATAACGAAATCGTCATTACCTCATATACCTTGTTGCGCCTCGAAGCTGCCCAGTACCACGATATCGACTGGGCCGGGGTAATTCTCGACGAAGCACAGCACGCGAAAAACCCTGCCTCGAAGATCTTCAGCACAATCCGCGACTTGCGAGTGGCCAAAAAATTCGCCATCACCGGCACCCCAGTCGAAAACTCCCTATCCGATGCGTGGTCCATGTTTTCCCTGACCACCCCGGGATTGCTCGGCAATGTGAAACAATTCCGCGAGCATTTCGAACGGCCAATTTCCCGCGGTGACGATGGAAAAATGGAGGTGCTGCGCCAACGCACGTCCCCATTTTTACTGCGGCGGCGAAAAGCCGATGTGGCACTTGATCTTCCGCCAATCCAAACCCAGGTGGTTCCGGTGGAATTAGCCGCTAACCACCGTAAGCTCTACGATCTGCATTTTGCCCGGGAGCGGCAGCGCATTCTGGGGCTGCTTGCCGACGATCCGGATGGCAACCGCATCGAGGTACTCGCTGCCATTACGCGGCTGCGGCAACTAGCCATTGATCCACAGCTGGCTATCCCCGATACCACGGCAACCTCATCCAAGTTGCGGGTCTTGGATGAGCTATTAGAAAGCATCGTGCAAGAAGGCCACCGCGTGCTAATTTTCAGCCAATTCACCACCTTTTTGCGCAAAGTACGTGAGCATTTGGATGCAGCTGATATTCCTACAAGCTATCTCGATGGCCAGACCAAAAACCGGCAGGACGTCATCGACGAGTTCAGCAATGGTGATAACCAAGTCTTTTTGATTAGCTTGAAAGCAGGCGGAGTGGGGCTCAACCTGACCTCTGCTAATTACGTGATTCTGCTTGATCCGTGGTGGAACCCGGCAGCAGAGCAACAAGCCATTGACCGTGCTCACCGTATTGGCCAAAAAGTTCCAGTGACTGTATTCCGTCTGGTGTCCATGGATACCATCGAAGACCAGGTTGTTGCTTTGCAGGATTCCAAGCGCGAGCTCATGGAAAACTTCTTAGAACCCGGCCAGTCTGGCCAGACGGGTGGTGTCGAATTAAACGCCGATGTCCTCCGGGAGCTCTTCGACGCCGACTAGGACAACGGCTTGGGCAACGGAGCCAGCCAGGATGGTTCTACTCTGGTCAAGTCCATTCGAGTGACCACGTAGCACGGGGATCATTCGGGCTCTGTTTATGCCACACAACCAGGCCACGCGAATGCAACTCTTTCAAATGGCGCAGCACAGTAGGACGCGCAAGGCTTACTAACTCGGTGATTTCCCCAGTCCCTAATTGTTTTTGGGACTGCCGGAGCACTTTGAGAATTTCCAATGCTGCCCGGCCCAAGTCTCGCGTTAAATCTGCGGGAATAGCATTGCTTGCATGCAAAGTCAGTTTCACTGACTCGTTGACCTGCTCATACACTGGATCCACTAGCCCGGAAGTGCGCATCTCCTGGAATATACGGCGAATACCTTCACCTAATTCCTGAGTAATCCCGAGATCCGCGCACACCCTGGCGATGCGAGGGTTACGCGCATTCCGGCTAATCTGCTCTGGATTATCAATTCGGTTCAAACCGAGGAACCTACCAGGATTAGTAATCTCTATACGGGTAGGAAAGATTTCTACCCGAATATGATCCCCGCCCATGCTGTACGAACGGTGAACCAACGCATTTACCAAGCCTTCAAGCCAAGCATCCTTCGGAACAATTGGATGTGGAACAAACCGCCCGGCATCCCCCAATGCTTGCCGCTTAGGCATGAGCTGTTCAATTGCTTCTGTCGCTGCAAAAAGCTGCTCAGGGATCGAGCCTTCAGCACGTATGTCTCCCCCATAAACAAGATTTTGTCGGCGTCCGACACCGCGATCATTATCGTCGTAGCGCAAAATTCTTACATGCGCATTGGGATAAAAAATCTGCGGCCGGTGCGCAAACAATAGCGCCGCTGCAACTGTGACCTCGCCTTTTCGAGTTAATAAATCCCGTGCTTGCAACGCTAATTGCGGGGTTGATGATGTAAGCAACGCCCGGAATTCTTCTACCTTTTGCGGATCCAAAAGCTCGTCAAAGCTGCCTCCACCAGGTACTGGAGTCGACTCAAACCGTGATGCTCCCCGATCCCATTCAAGTTCTTGCCGCTGCGCAAACGACAACTTCAGGGTGGAATCGCCCATACGCTGGTAACAATCCCCACGATTATCTTGGTGCACATATTCGGACATACCAACCCGAAACACCAAGACTTTACCTTCGGCTGTATCCAGCTCTTCTACCGATAACCGCACGGGTGGGTCAATGAAATTATGAGCTACACGGCGTAACTCGTTTTCCTGTTTGTCGCTGACTGGAGAAATTTTGCCACCATGCAAACCAGCAACCACTACGCCGCCTTCAGCATTTGCCATAGCGATTAAGGGTTTCGCGAAATCGCTTGGCTTCACCGCACCCGACTTGCGTTCATACCACTGCGACTCTGGAAGTTTCAGAAGTGCCGATACTGCTTGCTCCGCCGGAAGCGATAAGGCTTGATCCACCTCTGCTGCTGTCATGATCTCTACTCTAACATTGTTAGAGTAACTTTAGAGTAGATTTAATAGTAGACCGTTTCGGCTGTTCACGGGGGTTTCTACTCTAACATCTAGTGTTAGAGTACTTTAGAGTAGCTTTACAGTGGGCCACACCGCTGAGCTCTGATCGCGCTGTCAGCTCAGTCAATTGCAAAAGTGCGCTATAATAAAAACAACACGACCGGTTCCGCTCTCCACTCTTGGTGGAAGCCGGGTTAAACGACAAAAAGTGTGTGCCAAACCCCGAATATCTACACCCCTAGCA